>CAZHXU010000096.1:0-10828 GCA_964536535.1 uncultured Fusobacteriaceae bacterium | reverse complement strand
GCATTAATCTTTATTATATTTGGAGTTTTTATATAACTAAATGAAGAGACTAATTCACCTAATTAGTCTTTTATTTTTTCAAAAAATAAATAATGAGAGTATTAAAGTAATATTTTTTACAAAAAAATATGAGTTTATTATTTAAATTTTATAAATGTAATAAAATATTTTTTAAAGTCTAGATTTAAATTTTTTTATTTGATATACTTTGATAGTCAAAAGATTTTATATAGAAAGGAAAATAAATGAAAATCAAAAAATTATCTACTAGAATTACAATGATATTTTTTACTTTAATTATATTACTTCTACTAACATTAATGACTACCATATATATACAGTTAAAGAAAAATATTGTGGAAGATGCAAGGGAAGACCTTAAAAACTATACAAAAGCAGCTTATGATATTATAGAATCCAACACAGACGCAAGTGTTGAAAATTATCTAAAAGCAGTTGGAGAAACAACTCTTACGTCAGTTCAAAGTATCTATGAAGAATATGTTAATGAAGAAATTACTTATAATGAAATGAGAAATTTTATTATTGGTATAGTAAGAGACATAAAAATTGGTTATGATGGATATGCGTATTTACTTGATGCCAAAGGAAAGTACTATTATCATCCAGTACATGTTGGAAAAGATGTGGGAGAAGTTGACTATATAAAAAAGATTCTTCAAATGAAAGAAGGATTTTTGACTTATGAAAGTAAAAATTTGAGTAGTACAGGAAGTGGAGAAAAAGATGCTTTTGTTACTTATTTTCCTAGTATGAATATCTATATTGTAATTAGTAGTTATAGAGAAGAATTTAATAAATTAATTGATTTTAAAGTAACAAAAGAAAAATTGTCTTCATTAAAAATGGGAAAAACGGGAATAGTAAATGTTATAACAAAAAATAATGACCTTTTAATAGAAGAAAATAAAGAATCTGATTTGATAGAAAAAGGGCATATTGAAAAAATAAGAGAAAAAAGAGATGATTATTTAACATATGGATTAGGAGATGAAAAAAAATTAGCATATGTAAAATATTATGATTTTCTTGACTGGAATATTTATTTTTCAATTAGTGAAAAAGAATTATTAAAACCAATAAATGAACTGTTCAAGTTACTTATGTTTATAACTATGCCAATACTAGTATTATCTTTTGGGATTATATATACTATTGGAAAGAGTATAAGTAGCCCAGTTGGACATATAACAAAAGATGTAATGAATCTAGCTAAAGGAAAATTTGATGTTGAATTTTCACTTGATAGAAAAGATGAATTAGGTCTTTTGAATAATGGATTAAAATCTTATAAAAACCAAATGGCTAATTTGATAAAAAATATAAAATCACTTTCAAGTATGGTTAAAGATGAAAATAGAGTATTTATAAAAAATATAGAAAATATAATACATGGTAAAAATAGTATTTATTATGAAGAAGACCCTATAGAATATGGAATGGATCAGCTTGCAGAATATAATGAAATTATACTTGGAAATATTAGAAATCAAAATGGTGGGACACAAGAGTGTCTGAGTGCTCTAGAAGAAATCAATTTTAATAGTAAAAATATAAAATTTAGGGCAACATTAGGTGTGGATAACCTTAATAAAACACTTGAGATAACAAGTGATTCAAAAGATAGTATCAAATCTGTAGTAGAACTTATGAAAAGTGCTAGTTCAAGAGCCCATAAAGCTTCTGTTGAAACAAAAGAATTGTATCATATAAGTAAAGAGATAGAAGATATATTAAAGAGCATAAATGCAATTGCAGAACAAACTAACCTTCTTGCTCTTAATGCAGCAATAGAAGCAGCTAGAGCGGGAGATGCAGGACGTGGATTTAGTGTTGTAGCAGAAGAAGTAAGAAAACTTGCTGATCAAACAAATAATGAAACAAATAAAATAAAAGAATTAGTAGTGTCTGTTAATAGTGAAGTGGAAAAAGTAAATGAAACAATGACAAGTGTAAAAGAAGGAGTACTGTCTGGACTGGGTGGTATTGGGAAAGTAGAAGAAGAAATTAATAATATATCTATGTATACTAGGCAGAATCATAAGGAAGTAGAAGAGATTGCTATGTGTACAGAAGAGCAACATGAAGCAACAGAAAGAATAATGAAGACAATAGCTACTTTAAATGAAAGTGCAAGTGTAATAGAAGAGTTAATGACTAATTCAACATCTCTGGCTCAAGGAGTAACTGGTATTTTAGTAGAAAATAAAGAGATGATAAAAAATGTTGATAAAACTATTGATAAACTTGATAAAAGTTTAAGTTATTTTAAAATCTAGTTAATAAATTTAGTGGGTAAATTTATTATATATAGAAAGGACTAATTATTATTTAATTAGTCCTTTTAGATTTTGAGTGATAAAGTATATGAATATTAGTTTATTTATTATAGTAATTATCTAGTATTCTATAAGCCAAAAATGTTAACCATGGAGAAGCTTCTTTTTTGTTAGCAAAATCCCATTTAGAATATGGTCTAAACATAGAAGTAGCTTTTATTCTCATATTTTCATCAAAACTATCTTCAATCCATTTGATTATATCTACCATTACTTGCTCTTGCCTAAAAATTTTGTACTTGGACAAAACATAAGCTATATAAAAAGCATTATACCAAACAAAAGGATATTTAATAGTCCAAAATTTTTTTGATCGCCCAAAGTAATATAAAGATTTACCAAAATTTCTATGAAATTCAAGAGGAGCAAAAGCATTAGAAATAATTTTGTTGCTTTCTTCCAAATTTAGTTGTGAAAATAATTCTAAAGCTTGCAAACCTGCCATTGGACAAGGAATTTTGTGCTTTTTAAATTGGCTATTAACAAAGAATAAATTGCAAAACCATCCAGTTTCTTCTACCCATTTTTCCTTTAATACACCTATATTATATAGGGTCTCTTTGCTCCTGTCACCAAGCTGATACAAAGTAGCAGAAATAACAGTTGAATCACAAGGAAGAGCATGCCACTCATCAAAATTTTCGTCAATTTTGATATTCATATTTTCTTTTGAAGGTAATCCTTGTTTAATAGCAAACAAACCATTTTCATTATGTTTTTTAGCTAAATTTATTATTTCTTCAATATCTTTATTTTTATTATCTAGACCAAAATGTGCCAAAATTTTCAATTTATAATGAGATAATTTAGAGTCGTCATGTCTTTTAGGTGGTATTAAAAACCAGTTTTTTCCTTCATCAATAAGTTCTTTTATCATAGTAGAGTCTTCAAGATTATTTTTTAATTTTTTCAAAATATCTTGGTCTTTTTTTTCTACAAAATATTTATAAGTATTGTATTCTGTCCAAGGGTTACTATTTAACAACCATTCTAAGTTTTCATCGCTTATTTGAAACATTAAACCTCCTAAAGAATAATTTTATACAAGTATAATCTCATAAAGATAATTAATCAATATGTATAAATTATTTGTTTCAATTGGAAGAAAAAATTTGTAAAAAAAAATTAGGCAAGCCTAATTTTAATCTGGCAGATAAAATCTAAATCCAAGTCCACCTTCAATATTTATTCCTTCTCTTAGGTACAAAACGGGTCTAAGTTCGGCATAAAATTCAATATCTTCATAGAATAGAGAAGCCCCTACATTTGCTCTTAATCCCATATCAAATTCATCTCTTATTTTAACTTTTAATCCCGCTCCAACAAATAACCAATCTTCACGTATTAGATAATCTGCTGCTAAATCAAAATTGTCAAAAGCTGGATAACCTGCACCAAAATCAACTTGATATCTATTTGAAATAAGCATATTAAATGCAATTCCATATCCAAATTTTATACCGACAGCATTAACTTTTAATTCATTTTCTCCATTTATATCAGCTTTAATAATATCAACAGGATTATCTTCTGCTAATAAAAATGAAGTTAATAAAATAAAAATAACAAATAATTTTTTCATAAAATCTCCTTATAATTCTTCTAGTGCTTTTTCTATACCCCTCATATAACTTTCAATTTTTTTTAGTTGTTTTTCTGCATCTTCATCATTTGGATTTTCTTCTAATCTATTTTTATATGTTTCCAAGTGATAATTTAAACTCTTTTTTTCATTTAATAATTTTTCTTTTGTTGTCAACTTCTTCACCTCAAGGTATTTTATCAAAATAAATAGAATATTTCAAATAAGTAAAAAGATAATTAGATAATTACAATTTAATAATTATATAGTATAGTTAATTGACACCTGTTTGTCATAAAGTATTAATATGATATAATTAAGAGAATTGTAGTGGAGGTAATATGAAAAAGATATTAATAGTAGAAGATGAAGAGAGAATGAGAAGATTAATAAGAGATTACCTTGTTAAATATGGATATAAAGTAGTTGAATCAGAAGATGGTATAGATGCTCTTGAAGTATTCGCAAAAGAACAGCCAGATTTAGTTATATTAGACTGGATGATTCCGGGAATAGACGGAGTAGAAGTTTGTAATGAAATAAAAAATAATAGTACAACAACACCAGTACTTATGTTAACAGCAAAAAGTGAAGAAGAAGATGAATTAGAAGGGTTAAAATTTGGTGCAGATGACTATATGAAAAAACCCTTTAGCCCCAAAATACTTATGGCAAGAATAGAAGCATTACTTAGATACACAGAAAAATTCCAAGAAAAAACAGTAGAAAACGGACTACATATAGATAACGATAAACATATAGTATATCTTGATATGGAAGAGTTAAAGTTAACACCAAAAGAATTTGAGTTAGTTTCTTACATGAGCAAAAATTCTAATTTGACCCTATCAAGAGATCAAATATTAAATAGTGTATGGGGATATGATTATGAAGGTGACCCTCGTACTGTAGATACACACATAAAGAGATTAAGAAAAAAATTAAATGGAAGATTTATAGATACAGTTAGAGGATATGGGTATAAATTTGAGGTGAAATAATGAAAAAGATATATTTTAAAATATTTTTGATGTTTAATTTATTAATAATATTACTATTAGGTTTGATAGCATTATCAAATACTTTTTTGCTTGAAAAATATTATTTTAATTATAAAGAAAAACAAATAGAACAAGTAGCAGCAAGGATAAATAAAGATCCAAATTTGGATATTGAAGAAGAAATGAGAAAAAATAATATAAAGATATTTTATTTGAACAGTCATATGTATGAAATGTCCATGAGGCGTCTTGTATTTACTCCTAGAGGAGCAATGAATAAAAGAATGGACGACAAAAGATTTGTACCTACTTTTGAAGAATTAGATAATAAAGGACAAATGACTACAATTAGAGGTTTTGCAAAGGGAGAAAAGTTTATTTTATACAGTCAAAAAATAGGCAATAAAGCTCTTGTTATACATTCACCAGTTGTAGCCATAAATGAAGCAGTAATGGTAAGTAGAAGATTTTTGGCAATTACATTTGTTTTTGGAATAATAGTTAGTTCCCTTGTAAGTTTGTCATTAAGTAAAAAAATAAGTGAACCTATTAAAGAAATAGACCGTGTAGCAAAAAATATGACTAAACTTAATTTTGAAGATGAAATAATAATAGATAGACAAGATGAATTAGGAACTTTATCAAAAAGTATAAATACTCTTTCAAAAAGGTTAAAAGGAACTATTGATAATCTTCAAATAAGTAATGAAAGATTGAAGATAGAAATTGAAAAAGAAAAAGAAATAGATAAATTAAGAAGAGAATTTGTAAGTAACGTAAATCATGAGTTAAAAACACCTATTGCAATAATAGAAGGATACGCAGAAGGTCTGATGGATAATATTGCAAGTGAAGAAGATAAAAATTTTTATTGTGAAGTTATAGTTGATGAATGTAAAAAAATGGATCAATTAGTAAAAAAACTATTACTTGCAAGTAAATATGATAATGAATTTATTGAATTAAATTATAGTAAATTTTCTTTGAAAGAAAGAGTTGAAAGTCTTCTTAAAAAATATAGGTTAGATATAGAAACTAAAAATCTCTTGTTAGACATAGATATGGAAGATATTAAGGTAGAAGGTGATTATGAAGAGTTGGGGACAGCTATTGATAATTATCTGAGTAATAGTATTAATTATACAAAAAATTCTCATAAAATTAGTATAAAAGTTTATGAAGAAGAAGAAAAAGTTTATTTTTCTATAAAAAATCCTACTGAAGAAATCAGTCAAGATAAAATAGAAAAATTATTTGATGCATTTAACAAACTTGATAAAGCTAGAACTAGAAAATATGGAGGAACAGGTTTAGGTTTGTCTATTGTAAAAAAAATTATAGAATTACATAAGGGAGAATACGGAGCAAAATATGAAAATGGAGAAATTAATTTTTATTTTGTCCTAAAAAAAATATAAGAATAAATTGTCCAGTATTAAAGGATAAATTTGCTATATGAACATTAAAAAATTAAATTTATCAAGAAAAGTGTTTGCATTTTTTTCTAAAATATGATACTTTGTTTGTGAATTGTATAGAAATTCTCATATATTTTCGCAATAAGGGCGAATGTTTCTACAAGCTACCGTAAATAGCTACCTATGAGTAAGATTTTTTACTTTGTTTATTAGTATGAATCCTACTTATAGTAGATTCATACTTTTTTTTTGGAGGCAAGATGGACTTACTAAAGAAGAGGATACTAAAAGATGGAAAAGTAGTATCTGGTAATATATTAAAAGTTGATTCATTTTTAAATCATCAAATTGATGGAGAACTTATAAAAGAAATAGGTTTAGAATTTAAGAAAAGATTTGAAGATGATAATATAACAAAAGTACTTACTATAGAAGCAAGTGGAATTGCAATTGCAGTAATGGTTTCTATGGCTCTAGGAGTACCTATGGTTTTTGCAAAGAAAAAAGTACCTAGTACAATGGGTGATTTTTATACAACACAAGTATTTTCATTTACAAAAAACCTTACGTATGATGTGTGTGTTTCAAAGGAATTTTTAAATGAAGATGATAATGTATTAGTTGTAGATGATTTTTTAGCTAATGGACATGCTGCACTTGGTTTAGCAGATTTAGTTAATAAAGCAAATGCAAACTTAAAAGGAATTGGAATAGTAATTGAAAAAGGATTCCAAAATGGTCGTCAATTGATTGAAGATAAAGGAATAAAACTTGAATCACTTGCGATAATTGAAAAATTAGATAACAATAAAATTTACTTAAAATAAATATAAGTATCTCATATATTTTCGAAATAAGGTCGAAAGTCTCTACAAGCTACCGTAAATAGCTTACTATGAGGTGTACATGTGTATACCCATAGTCTATTTGACTATGGGTTTTTAATTAGTTAGTTACCACGGCTACATAAACAAAGAAAACTATATTTTCCTTTCTTGTGTATTCCAACCTTAATTGTAGCCGTGGTTTCCATATATTATATGGAGCAAGAAAGGGATAAATTTTTCAAAAAGGCTATGCCTTAAAATATACACAAATACACAAATAGGAGGGAAATGATGAAAAAAGTTTTATCATTAATTTTGTTATCATTAACATTAGTTTTAGCTGCATGTGGTGGTAATAAGGAGACTGGAGAAGCATCTGCAAATAAAGCAGAAAAAGAAATTGTAGTTGGATTTATTTATGTTGGACCTATTGGAGATGGCGGATGGTCATATGCACAAGACCAAGCTAGACTTTATTTAGAACAAGAAACTGGTGTAAAAACTATCTATAAAGAAAGTGTACCAGAAGGACCAGAAGTAGTAGACGTAATTAGAAATATGATAGACCAAGGTGCTAGCATAATTATGGCAGGAAGTTTTGGATATATGGATTATGTTGAGGAATTATCACATGAATATCCAGAAGTTAAATTCTTACATTGTTCAGGATACAAAAGTACTGAAAATATGACTAATTTCTTTGGTAGAATATATGAAGCTAGATACCTTAGTGGTATTGTAGCAGGATTAAAAACTGAAAGTAATAAAATAGGATATGTTGCTGCATTCCCTATTCCAGAAGTTATTAGAGGAATCAATGCATTTACATTAGGAGCACAAAGTGTTAATCCGGAAGTTGTAGTAGAAGTAGTTTGGACAAATACTTGGTATGATCCAGCTAAAGAAAAAGATGCTGCAATTGCACTTCTTGATAAAGGTGCAGATGTAATAGCTCAGCATCAAGATACTGCTGGACCTCAACAAGCTGCGGAAGAAAGAGGAGTATGGTCTGTTGGTTACAATACTGATATGACTGAAGTAGCTCCAAAAGCACATATGACAGCTCCTATCTGGAATTGGGGACCATATTTAGTTTCTCAAGTTAATAGTGTAAAAGAAGGAACTTGGACAAACGAACCATACTGGGGTGGATTAAAAGATGGTGTAGTAGAATTATCACCACTTACTGAAAATGCTCCAGAAGAAGCAAAAGCTATTGTTGAAAAATATACTGATTTAATAAAATCAGGAGAATTCCATGTATTTGGTGGAGAAATATATGATCAAAATGGTGAAGTAAGAGTAGATCAAGGTCAAAACTTAAATGATGGAGATATGCTTGGAATGGATTGGTTTGTAAAAGGTGTAGTTGGAAAAATCTAAGTTTTTTATAGAAAGAAGTGCTAAGGCACTTCTTTTAAGATACACAAGAAAGGGAAATAATGGGAAGTAATATTATAGTTAGTTTTAGTGATATAGAAAAACATTTTGGAAGTGTTATTGCTAATAAAAATATAACTTTTGATTTGAAAAGTGAAAATATATATGCATTGTTAGGTGAAAATGGCGCAGGGAAATCAACTCTTATGAATATGTTATCTGGTATATATAGACCAGATAAAGGAGTGCTTAAAGTTTTTGGAGAAGAAGTTAAGTTTTCTAGTCCCAAAGATGCAATAAACCTAGGAATAGGAATGATACATCAGCATTTTAAATTAGTAGAAAATTTAAGTGCTTTGGAAAATATAATACTTGGGCAAGAGAAGAGTTTTTTTCTTAGTAAAAAAAATCTTAGAGATAAAGTAGAAAAAATATGTAAAGATTTTTCATTAGAAGTAGACTTAGACAAAAAAATCTATGATTTATCTATTAGTGAAAAACAAACAGTTGAAATAATAAAAGTTTTGTATAGAGGAGCTAAAATTCTTATCTTAGATGAACCAACAGCTGTTTTGACACCACAAGAGACAAAACATTTATTTAAGATAATGAAAAATATGAAAGCTAAAGGCTGTACACTTATAATAATTACTCATAAACTTCACGAAATAATGGAAGTAACAGATGAAGTAATTATAATGAGAAAAGGAGAATACATTACTAAATTAGAAACTTCAAAAACTAATGAAAAAGAACTTACAGATGTAATGGTAGGTGAAACTCTTGATCTTAAGATAGAGAGACCATTAGTAACTAAAGGTAATAAAGTTCTTGAAGTAAAAGATTTAAAAGTAATTGATAAGGATAAAATAGAAAAGTTAAAAGGAATTACTTTTGATATTTTTGAAGGTGAAGTACTTGGAGTAGCTGGGCTTGCTGGAAGTGGTCAAAAAGAATTATGCGAAGCTATAAATGGTATAGAAAAAATAGCTAGTGGAGATATTATCTATGAAGAAAAGAGTCTTTTGGGAAAAAATCCTCGTGAGATAATAGAACTTGGAATAAGTATGAGTTTTATACCAGAAGATAGATTAGGAATGGGTCTTGTACCATCTATGTCTATGGTAGATAATGTGATTTTGAAAGATTACTACAAACAAAAAGGAGTATTCCTGAGTAGAAGAGAAGCAGAAGAAAAAAGTGAAAAATTAATAGGTGATTTAAATATAAAAACTCCTAGTATCAAACATCCAGTAAAAGAATTATCTGGTGGAAATATACAAAAGATATTATTAGGTAGGGAACTAGATACAAATCCACACTTATTAGTAACAGCTTATCCTACAAGAGGATTAGATATTGCAAGTTCTCACCTTATCTATGACCTTATTAACGAAAGAAAAGTAAAAGGCACAGGAGTATTATATATAGGTGAAGATTTGGATGTATTATTAGAAATCTCTGATAGGATAATGGTTATGTGTGATGGGGAAGTTACTGGAGTAGTAGAAGCTAAAAAAACATGTAAAGAAGAATTAGGATTTTTAATGGCAGGATTATCCCTAGAAGAAGCAAAGGAAAAAAGAGGTGATATAAATGCTTAAAATTGTAAAAAGAAAATCTTGTTCAAAAAGAGAAGTTTTTTTAATACAAATAAGTGCAATAGTTTTAGCTCTTGCATTTTCTAGTATATTTATTGGTGTAACAGGAAATAACCCAGTTAAAGTATATATTTCTATGTTAGATGGTGCTTTTGGAAGTAGTTTTAGATTTAGAGAAACAATAATTAACTCTATCCCTCTACTCATTACTTCCCTAGGAATAAGTGTTGCTTTTAAGATGAAGTTTTGGAATATTGGAGCTGAAGGACAGTTTGTAATGGGAGCATTTTTAGGAAGTTATTTTGCTCTTAACTTTAGTCACTTGCCTAAAATAATCCTTCTACCCCTTATGCTCCTAGGTGGTATAGTTGGTGGAGGAATTTGGGGACTTATCCCAGCATTTTTTAGGGCAAAGTTTAAAACTAATGAAACTATATTTACTCTACTTATGAACTATATAGCTATTAAATGGATTACATATCTACAATACGGTCCATGGAAAGACCCAAATGGATATGGTTTTCCAAAGATTCCTAGATTTCACCCTAATGCTATTTTACCTAAAATAGGAGGAATCCACATAGGATTTTTCATAGGATTAATTTTGGTAGTATTAGTTTATTATTATATAAACCATACTAAACAAGGTTATGAAGTAA
>CAZHXU010000095.1:0-10858 GCA_964536535.1 uncultured Fusobacteriaceae bacterium | reverse complement strand
CAGAAGCAGTAATTAAACATACAAATGTACCTATAATAGGTCTTTGTAATGTACCAATAGGTATGAAGATGGCTATATCTGAAAATTTAGGTTTGGCATATGATGATTTTACTATGATTGCTACTGGAATGAACCACTTTTTCTTTGCAAGGGAAGTAATAGGGAAAGATGGTACAGATTATACAGAAAAAGTATTAGATATGTTTATTAACAATGAAAGTGGAAATCCAGAAAATATAGAAAGTACACCATTCTTAAAGGAACAGATTAAATATCTTGGAGCGATACCTTGCCCTTACTTTAAATACTATTTCTTAGAAGATGAGATGTTAAGACATCAAGAAGAAGATGTAAGAAGCGGAAAAGGAACTAGAGGAGAGCAAGTAAAAGCTATAGAAGAAAAATTATTTGAAATATATAAAAACCCAGATTTGAATGTAAAACCAAAAGAACTTGAAAAACGTGGTGGAAAATATTATTCTACAGTAGCTTGCGAAACAATATGTGCTATACATAATGACGAAGGAATAGAAGTTGTTGCAAGTGTTAAAAATGAACACAAAGATGGAAGACCTGTACTAGAAGGCTTGCCTAAGGAAGCAGCAGTAGAAGTTACTTGTAAAATAACAAAAGATGGACCAGTACCACTTGAACAAAAACCAATAAAAAAATCTATGCTGGGACTGCTTCAACTTATGAAGTCATTTGATGAAATGATAGTAGAAGGAAGTGTATATGGTGAAAAAGGAGCTATATTACATGCTCTTCAAATCCATCCAATGACTCAAAGTGGAAAAGTAATGGAAACTATACTTGATGAAATGATAAGAATTAATAAAGATTATTTACCTCAATTTTAACTTGAGCAAAAAGACTAATTTATTATAAATTAGTCTTTTTCTAACTAAGTAATTACATAATATATTTAAAAGTTTTATTAAATACCTTTGAAAAAAATAGGTGATATTTAAGTGGGGTAACTCTACCTCACTTTTTTATAGAAAATCAAATTAAGTGGACATTTGTCATAGGTAATTTATTTTACATATGATATAATCTCTCTGAGATAAATTTAGGAGGAGTTATGAAAAAAAAATATAGTATTTATGCATCGTGGTATTTCTTCATGTTTTTTGCTTTAGGAACATTTTTACCCTTATTTTCACAGTATTTAAAATGGAGAGAATTTAGTGGAAAAGAATTAGGTTTAGCTTTTAGTTTAGGTTCATTAGCAACAATAGTTATGCAACCTGTTTGGGGTTACATTAGTGATCACTTTAAAAAACCTAAAAGTGTTATAAACTTGCTTATTATAGCATCATCTATTTCTACTCTTGGAATTGCATTAAGTCCAAATGTAGTAACAATTACAGCTTTTTATTTGGTCTTTATGGTCTTCTTTTCTGGTCTAAATCCTGTTTGCGATAGTCTTGTACTTGCTAGTCCATTTGAATTTGGGAAAATAAGATTATGGGGTGCAGTTGGTTTTGCAGTAGGAGTACAAGTTGCTGGTTTGTTAGCAGAAAAATTTGGACTAAATGTAATCTTCCCACTTATTATTGTAAGTTACATAATTACTTTAGGAATAGTAAGACTTATAGAAGTAGAAGAAGTAGAAGAGCATCCTATTAGCAAAACAGATATTATAACTTTATTAGCAAATAAAAAATTTATTATATTTTTATTAGGTTCATTTATGATAGGTGGTACCATTACTGCGCATAATAACTATTTTGGAATTTTATATAGAGAATTAGGTGGAAGTATTGCTGGTATAGGTTTGGCTTTCTTATTATTTGCAGGTAGTGAAGCACCAATTATGGTGCTAAGTCAAAACTTAGCTAAAAAAATCAATTTAACTTTAGCTTTATTTATTAGTAGTTTAATATTTAATCTAAGATGGTTCTGGTATGGTACTGGACCAAATCCAGACTTTATACTGTTTTTATTCTTTTTACAAGGATTATCAATAGGATCATATTTAGTTTTTGTAACTTTATTCATAAGTGAAAATACAAAATCTAACTTGAGAACTACAGCTATTGCTATATATGCTTCATTCTCTGTTGGTGTTGGTGGAATGGTTATGCAGTATATTTCAGGTTTATTATTAGAAAGTAAAGGAATAAAATTTGTTTATACCTTCTACTTCTACTGTACAATAATAGCTAGTTTGTTATACTTCCTATTATATATAGTTGATAAAAAAACAAAAAAACACCGTATTTAGACAAAGTATTAAAGGGGGAAATATGGAAGCTAATATAGAATGGTATATAAAAGAAAAAATTAGTAGAACTATAAAAAACTTTAAGAAAAACTCTATTGAAGCAAAGTATTTTGAAGATAGAAAAGATTTGCTTAAAGAAGTCAAAACTTATCTATTTGATAATTGTAAAATTGGCTGTGGAGACTCAATTACTCTTGAAGATTTAGGTTTGTTTGACTTGTTTAGAGATAGTAGATACAGATTCAATGATAAATATCAAAAAAACCTTTTAAAAGAAGAGAAGAAAAAAATTTATAGAGATAACTTTTCAGCAGATTTATTTTTTACTGGCACAAATGCAATTACAGAAAAGGGAGAAATATTCAATATAGATGGAAATGGTAGTAGGGTAGCTCCAATGATTTATGGTCCTGACAAAGTAATTATTATAGTTGGGCTTAATAAACTTGTTAAAGATTTAGAAGAAGCAAGTAAGAGGGTGAGAAATTATTCAGCCCCTATTGATGCCAAAAGACTTGATAAAAAAACTCCTTGTATAAAAACTGGAATGTGTTTTGATTGTTCTAGCCCAGAAAGAATATGTAATAGTTTTGTTACTATTACTAGCCAATTTGATTCAGATAGAATTAAAGTTTTTATATTAAATGAAAGTTTAGGTTACTAATATGAAAAAAACTAATGCTGTAAGAATTTTAGATAAACTTAAAGTAGAGTATGAACTGATTAATTATAAAGTAGATGAAAATGTGGGAGCTATAGACGTAGCTCTCAAAAACAATCAAAATATTAATGAAGTTTATAAAACTTTAGTTTTGATAGCAGATAAAAAAGAATATTTAGTAGCTATTATAAATGGAGCTAATGAACTTAATTTGAAAAAATTAGCAAAAGTTTCAGGAAGTAAAAAAGTCGAAATGATAAAAGAAAAAGATTTGCTAAATATTACTGGTTATATTAGAGGTGGTTGTTCACCTATAGGAATGAAAAAAAGTTTTAGAACTTTTCTTTGTAGTGTTGATTTGCCAGAAAAAATTTATATTAGTGGTGGTAGAATAGGGACCCAAATATATTTAGGAGTGAACCAGTTAAAAAAAGTTTTAACTTTAGTAGAGGGTGATATTTGTAACTAATAAAATTGTGAGTCAGAAATTTACAGAGTTTTCACAGAGAAGTATTAAAAGCTTTGACAAAGAATATTGAAAAAAAATTAATTCATAAAAAAGGACTAAATTCTTACAAATCAGTCCTTTGCCTTTAATGTGAAAAGACTAATAAAATTAGTCTTTTTTAGTATTCTTCACTATACTCAATGCTACCATCTTCATAGTACCATGTCCATTTTCCTTTTTCTCTACCTTCTACAAGTCTCCCCCTAGAGTATATAGTACCATTTGGATAATATGTTGTCCAAAGCCCATTTCTTTCTCCGTTAACATATTCACCTTGATAATAGATTTGTCCATTATCATAATACCAAGTCCATACCCCGTGAGCTAAACCTTCCCTATAAGAGCCTTGATAATCAACTTTTCCATTAGTATGATAATTGGTCCATAAACCAGTTTTTACTCCACTATTATACTGACCTTCTGTTTCTACCTTCCCGTTATACCAATAACTTACAACTTTTCCATTAAAGATTTTTCCATTATAGTAAGCAATATTCTTACCATTTTCGATTTCTTCTACAATTGAATAATAGTCTACCCCTTCGGCTAATATCAGTGTAGAAAAAAGAATAAATAATAAAAACGAAAGAAATCTTTTCATATGTCCCCCTTTGTAGTAAAATAATAAACAATATTATTATATCAACTTCGGTGTAAAAAATAAAGAAAAGATTTTTAACAAAATAATATTATACCTAGTTTATTACTTCTACTTCTATACTTCCCGAACATACAGGACAATTTTTATCTAATATATTTTTATCATTTTCTTTTATTAGTTTGATACTACTTTGACAGTACGGGCAAAGACCACTTATAAATATAGGTTTTAAAAGAAAATATCTTACACTTTGTCCAATAAATGTGCTAATCTCTATACCTGCAAGCATTGATAACAAAGTTATAATTAGTGATAAATAATTGTCATTTATTAAAAATATATCAAATAGAGCAAAAACTAAAGCTAACAATAATAAATACATCTTATATGCATTAAGTAATTTTTTCTTTTTTCTTTCATTTTTAATATAAACTCCAAAAGATACTTTTTCTTCTACTATACTTCCTACTTCTACCATAAAATACCTCCTATTGTATGAGTATAATTATACAATTATTTTTATTTTGTGGCAAATGTTTACTATGAATATAAACTATATACTCCTTTAATAATTATTATACTAACTTATTTGATAAAATATAAATATATGATAAAATAATCCCTAAAGGGGGGGATTTGAATGAAAATAACATATGTAACAAATATTGGTGCTGTAAAAAGAGATAATCAAGATAGTATTCTTATTAATGGTGAAATTATAAATACTACATCATTTTATAAAGTTCAAGAAGTAGAAGGGAAAGATTCACTATTTGCTGTTGCTGATGGAATGGGTGGATATAATTATGGTCACGTAGCAAGTAAAAAAGTATTAGAGATGCTTTTTGATAAGAAAAACAGATTAAATAATGAAGAAAATGGAGTAGAAGTACTAAAAGAAATTCAAAGAGAATTTAGTAAATTAGATGCAAAATATGAAGGTATGGGAACTGTTTTGACAGGTCTTAATTTTATAGATAAAAAAGTAATTATGTTTAATGTTGGTGATAGTAGAACATATAGATTTAGGAAAAATGAATTAGAAATCCTTAGTAGAGACCATTCTCTAGTATATGAGTATTATTTAGATGGGAAAATTTCATTTGATCAAATGAGAACTCATGAAGAAAATGGAAGAGTAAGAAGTTCATATAGAGTTCTTGAAAGAGAGTTAGGATTACATCAGTTAAAAGAATTTTCTCATGAAGATGGAGACAAATATTTTATTTGTTCAGATGGTTTGTGGGAGATGCTTACTAATGAAAGAATAGAAGAATTAATAAAAAATGAAAATTATCAAGAATTATTAGATGAAGCTATAAAAAATGGTGGAAAAGATAATATTTCATTTATAATAATTGAGTAGGAGGTAATATGGAAAAGCAAATAAGTAAAGTTCTTACTGAACTGGGTTTTAGTAGAGAATTAAAACCTGTATTTACTATTTTAATTGCATTTTTAATAACAAGTATAATTGTATTTTTAGTATATTTATTAATGAAAAGAATAGAGAAAAAAATAGTCTCAAAAATTGTTGTTAAAAGTAAAACAAAATGGGATGATTATATTATAAAACGAGGATTTTTTAAATATGTAAATATACTAATACCATTGACAGTTTATGAAGCAGTAATGGGTGATATGACTTTTTATAATGGATTTATATCAAAAATTATCAAAATAGGTATAGTTATAACTTTTGTTTTTATATTTAATTCTATATTAGCAGCATCAAATGATATATACTCTACCTATAGGATTTCGAAAGAAAGACCAATTAAAAGTTATATACAAGTTATAAACTTAGTTGTTGTACTTATTGCAATTTTGATAACTATTGCAATTTTGTTTGATAAATCGCCACTTACATTACTAAGTGGAATAGGGGCTATGACAGCAGTTATAATGTTAATATTTAAAGACTCTATATTAGGTTTTGTAGCAAGTATACAACTAGCAGCAAATAATATGGTAGCTATAGGGGACTGGATAGAGATGCCAAGTCAAGATGCTGATGGAGACGTTATAGAAATAAACCTTACTAATGTAAAAGTGCAAAACTGGGATAAAACTATAACGACTATACCAAGTTATGCTCTTGTGAGTAATTCATTTATAAACTGGAAGGGAATGACTGATAGTGGTGGAAGGCGAATTAAAAGATCTATTTATATAGACTCTACTACTGTTAGATTCTTAACTGATGAAGATTTTGAAAAATTTAGAGAAGTAGAGTTACTACAAAATTATCTAAATGAAAAAAACACAGAAATTTGTGAATATAATAAAAATAAAAAAAATCTTATACTTGATGGAAGAAGACTTACAAATATAGGAACATTTAGAGCTTATGTGGACTTCTACCTAAAAAACCACCCAAGTATAGATAAGGAAAAAACTATACTTGTAAGGCAAAAAGAGCCAAGTTCAGTAGGTATTCCAATGGAGTTATATTGTTTTACAAATACAACTGCTTGGTTAGCTTATGAAGGGATACAATCGGATATATTTGATCATTTATTAGTAATTATCGATTATTTTGGTTTAAGTATCTTCCAAAACCCAAGTGGGCAAGATTTTAGAAATTATAGGAGTTAATTATGTCAAGTCGTATACCAAGAGAAGATGAGAAAGAATACCTAAAAACTACATATGACTGTATGAATAAAGGATGTAGATGGGTAGAAGGGTTGATTATTACCAAATTTAAAGGTTTTTATGAAGAAAATTATGAAAGAGTAAGATGTACAAAATCGAACTTAATACTTAGTCCAAATAGTAAAATTTGCTCTTCTTTTAAAGATTAATTTTATCAAAGAAAGAAATACCAAAGTAATACTTTATAAATAAAGTAAATTATTCAAAAAGGCACTTTACAAAAGTGTCTTTTTAATTTATCCTAATAGTTAAGGGGGAGTAGCTATGGTTAAAAAGATTAAGTTAGGTAGTGATTATAGACTTATTGCAATAAGTGACATACATGGTGGCTATGACCATTTTTTTAAATTAATAAATGAAATAAATTTGATTGAAAGTGATTATCTTTTTGTATTAGGAGATTTTTTGGAAAAAGGTCTCAAATCAAAAGAATTAATAGACTATCTAAAAGAATTAAATAAAAGAGAAAGAACTTTTATTCTAAAGGGGAATAATGAAGATTTTTTCCTAAAATGTGTTTTTAAAGAAAACTTTAGTGAGATACTTATAAAATATATGAAGTATAAAGAATATGGAAGTTTATTTGATTTTTATTTTTCTAAACTAGAAATTGATATAAAAAAACATAGTGGAAAAGAATTACAAGAAATTATAAAAGAAAATTTTACTGAAGACTTGGATTTTTTATCCAATTTAGATACTATAGTTGAAACAGAAGATTTTATATTTGTTCATGCTGGAATAGAAAAAATAGATAATTGGGAAAATACTAAAGAGCATCAATTACTTTATTTAGACAAATTTTTAGAAAAGGGTCATAATAGTGAAAAAACAGTTGTAGTAGGGCACTGGCCTTGTAGTAATTATAGAAAAGATAGTTTGAGTAATAGTATAATAATAGATGAAAAAAAGAAAATTATTTCACTTGATGGTGGTTATGGTGTCAAAGAAGAAGGTCAAATTAATGGGTTAATTATAAACTCTTTTAAAAATAATAAAAAAATAGAAAGTATTTGGGTAGATTTGTTGCCTATTTATGAGCTTAATGAAGATACTGAATATTTGGAAGGAAACAATATAAAAATAGGATGGCCCAATCATGAAATTGAGGTAGTAGAAGAAGGGCAATCGTTTTCATTATGTAAAATTTTGGGGAATAATCAAATAACAAAAGTAAAAAATGAATTGATACATATAAAAGATGAAAAAACATACTGTATCCAAGATTATATCTATAAATTTTATAATGGAAAAAAAGGAGATAAAATAAAATTAGTTAAAAAATTTCCAGATTTTTCTCTTATAAAAAGCCAAGATGATTTTTTTTGGATTAAAACTTCTAGTATAAATAAAATAATATAAGTAATAAAATGAATGAATTGTATTTGAACAGTTCATTTTTTATTTAGAGAAATATTTGATTTTTGCTTATTTCAAATTATAATTGTATTAAGTAGAAAGTAGGGAGGGTGTATTTTGAGTATAGAAAGTAAAGTATTAGATTTTATTCCAATACCCACTTATATATTTGATACAAATGGAAATTATATAGAAGGGTTTGGATGTAAAAGAGGACTAAAAGGGCAAAATATAAAAGATTTTTTTTCAGAAAAAATTGCAGAATCCATATTGGATAAAATAAAAGATGCTATAAATTTGAAAAAAAAAGTTAAACTACGTTATTCATTAGATACAAATAATAATCTAGAATGGTACGAAGCACATATTCAACCTTACATAAATGAAAAAGGACTAATAGATAAAGTTATTTTTTCAAAATTTTCTATAACAGATTTGAAAAATGAATTATTAGAATTAACATTAGAAAAAGAAAGTTTTAAAAAGTTAGCTATGAAAGATGATGTGACAGGTTTATACAATAGGCGTTGTTTCTATACCCATGTAGAAAATTCTTTCAATGAATTAAAAGAAGAAAAATTAAAATCTTTATCAATTTTATTAGTGGATATTGATAATTTTAAGGGTATAAATGATGGTTTTGGTCATCTAACGGGAGATAGTGTAATTGTTGATTTGTCTAGTCGTATTTTAAACAATTGTAAAGGAAAAGGTTATTTTGCAAGATTTGGAGGAGATGAATTTATAGTAGCGTTAGAAAATCATAATTTAGATGAAGGAACTGATTTTGCAGAATTTTTACGTAAATCAATAGAAAAACATCAAAATCATTCTTTGCCAAAATATACTATATCAATTGGAGTTAGTGAAGTAGATATCTTTGATGAAGAATTGTCTCAAGGAATTAATAGGGCAGACGAAATGCTCTATTATGCTAAAAATTCAGGTAAAAACAAGGTTCTTCACACAATGATATAGTTTTTTTTATAAATATTATATAAAATAGTTGTATTTTTTGTGAAAATATGTTATATTTATATCGAATCAATCATTCTCATCCAACTCCCAATAGGGAGAAAATGACCTTACCAAATAGAGCAAGCAATTGCTCTATTTCACTTTTTTGAGAAAAATTTAGAATAAGTTAAAGATAAGAACAGTGATAGATAAAAGATTTGGGTATTTTAAACATAAAAGTTTTATTTTTACTGATTAAGTCTAATCATTTTTTAATAACTAAGAAAAAGTTTTTTACTAACTAATACATACCAAAATAAAAGTAATAAAAAAGAACTAATTTTAATTAAATTAGTCCTTTTTTTCAAATTTGTAGTAATTTGATATTATAATTAAAAAAAATTAATTATTAATTTCTTTTTTTACTTCTACTTCTTCCTGAAGCTTCCCATTTTCATATTTTAATTTGATATTTTTTTGTTTTTGCCTCAGTTGGCCACATGCACCGTCTATATCTGTTCCTTTTTCTCCACGAAGAGTAACATTAATTCCAAGATCGTTTTTCAAATAATTATAAAATTTAAATATTCTATTTCTACTTGGTCTTTTATGATCAAAACCTTCTACAGGATTATAAGGAATAATATTAACAACATATTCAAATTCTCTCACTAAAAGAGCTAATCTCTCAGCATCTTTAATAGAATCATTTAAGTTATCTATTAATATATATTCAAAGGTAATTTTTCTCTTAGAATGATTTTGATACTTTCTTAATACTTCCATTAATTGCCAAATAGGATAAGTATCGTTAATAGGAATTATTTTTCTTCTTATTTCATCAGTTGTTGCATGAAGAGATAAAGCTAATTCAACAGTTAAATCTTCTTCAATAAGTTTTTCCATTTTAGGCACTATTCCAGAAGTTGATATAGTAATACGCCTCTTACTCAAATTAAGACCCATAGGATCAATTAGACGTCTTAACGTTTCCATTACATTATCAAGATTAAGTAAAGGTTCACCCATACCCATAAACACAATATTCCTAATGCTTTCATTATCTTGGTCTAATCTTCTTTTTATAAAATAGATTTGACTAAGAATTTCATCATAAGTTAAATCTCTTTTAAATCCATTAATACCCGTTGCGCAAAATGTACATCTAACAGCACAGCCCACTTGGGAAGAAACACAAATAGTATTTCTATTGTGATGTCTCATAAGCACTGTTTCTATCATTTTTCCATCTTTCAACTCAAACAAATATTTTTCTGTATTATCAATTTTAGAAACTTGTTTATCAATTAGATTAATACTTGGGATAAAAGCAACTTCTTTTAATTTATCTCTCATTTTTTTACTAATATTAGTCATATCTTCTATATTATCTATACATTTTTCATTAAGCCATGTATAAATTTGTTTAGCATTAAACTTTTTTAGTCCTAAATCAATTGAAAACTTTTCTAAATCATTATAATTCAAATTTAATAAATTCTTTTTATCTCTCATTTATTCTCCTTTACATACATCATATATTCTATACTATTTCTGTATATTTTCAAAGTCTTTTGTAAAAAATATTTAATAATATAAAAATAAAATATTTTTTCTTAAAAAAAGATTTCTTTTTTTAATAATCTTTATTTATAATATATATAGAAGCATTTGATTTTCTTTCAAAATAAATTCTGTAAAATGAAACTATTTTAAACAAAATATTTACTTTTACTAAATTTCTTATTTTTTAACATTGGTTAAAAACCTTGATATTAAAGGGTTAGAATCGAAAATAAAAAAAATATTTTTTTGTTGACTTTTTAGAAAAAAAAGCCTAAAATAATGCGTCTAATAAAATTATATCAACAAGGGAAAGTACTT
>CAZHXU010000094.1:0-10921 GCA_964536535.1 uncultured Fusobacteriaceae bacterium | reverse complement strand
GCTCGTAGATGTAAAAAAGAATAACAAAGATGTAATTACAGAAGCTACTAGATTTTTAAATAGTACTGATACTAGTAAGTTTATAAATAGCTTAGTTGATGTTAGTAAGATGAATCAAAACCTTGATAGTTTTATTAAGACTCTTAGAGAAAAGCTTAAACAAGCTGGATTATCTGAAGAAGACATTGATAGTCTAGGACTAATTGATAGCACTAGAAAACAAATACTAGAGATTACTGAAACTGTAAAAAGTTCACTGAGTAGTGCTATATCAGACGCTTTGGAAACAAATGATATAGAAAGTTTTAGGAGTAGTCTAGGTAGAAATATATATGAAAGTGCAAAAGATAGCTTAATAAAAGCTTTTAGTGAGTCAGCTATCTATCAAGAGATGTTCAAAGCTTGGTTTAATACTGAGGATATAACTTTCACAGGAGATATAGAAAAAGACCTTGCTACTATGCAAAAACTTTTATCTGATTTGGATACAGAACTGAAGAAGAATGATTTAGACTTCTCTAGTGATACTGGAAGAGGGAATAATCAGAACTCAAATAGTGATACATACTATAAGCCTACTCCAGTATCGAACAATTCTAACAATGCAACTAAGGTAGAAAAACACTTTCATTTTGATTTTAGCAATACGAACATATACGATAAAGAAGAGATGAAAGATTTTATCAAAAAGACAATCAATGAAACAAGGGAGGCATAAGTGAGAGAACTAGCATATATTCAAAAGAATAATAATAGTTATTCATATCAACTGATTAATAGTACTCAAGGTATAGATCTTATGCCTTTTGTATTTAAGAAATCATTATCATACTCTAAGTTTGAAAGAACTGTAGATAATAAATTTAGTTCTAATACTATGAACTTTACTTTAAAGTTTGATTATGAAGTTAAAGAAGTATTTTTTAAGAGTGAAAAGCTTATGTATATAAGTTCAGACCTCTTAAAAGGATATAACTTAGATTCATTTACTACAACTATATCAGAAGCACCTGCCGTTGAGGGTTATATACTATTAGATGATGTAATTAAATCAGGAGATGAAATTTACTTAGAAGATGAATATAGAGGTATTTTTACTGGTATAGCCGAGTCTACAAATTTTAAAAGAGATAACACAGGGATATATATAGATGTAAGCATTAAAGACAAAACAAATACTCTGTATGAAGTAACTTATCTAAAGAGTTATATGTATAGAGACATTTATTTAAGTAATAACTTAGATAAAGAAAATAGTTTGCTACACCAATTAGGATATTTGTTAGGTTTTGAAGATAGTGAATTAGACATAGATGATGTAAAAGACAATACAAATAAATATATAAGAATACCTTTTGTGTATTTAAAAAAAGATGAATTGATAATACAGGACTTGGCTGAAGCTGTAAGAGTGACAAATAGTTTATATACTATTATCAATAACAAGTTAACTATAAGATTGAATGAAAACAGATTAACTGAAACATATGTATTTGATAAGAGAAATATACTTAGAGAACTAAACAAAGATACTATCATTTTCGACTATGAAAAGATTAAAGTTACATATGATAGGTATTTCAAAAAAGACCTTCAGGATATGTGGATATTGCAAGGTGAGAATGGAACTGCTGATAATGCAAATATTAAAATACTTGCTGGGGATACTAGAAGATTTAATATCAAGTGGTTTTACAATGTATCTGTAGTAGATAATTATGAGGTCTATGATGTGCTTATTTCCGACCTTGCAGGAAATGCTATAGAGTTCAAATATGACCTTAGCTTGAATGAAACAGGGGGAATACTCGAGTTTAAAAATACTAGTGCAATAGACTTATATGTCGAGAGCTTCAAAATAAGAGGAATACCTCTTTTTATGCAATCAGATAATGAGAGCTACTATCCCGCTAATATCAATTCAGAAAAAGTACTACAACTTAGTAACAAGTTTGTACAGAACTATGCTCTTGCTAAATTATATAGTCACATACATTATATAGACAAGTGTAGAAGCTATAGGAAGTTTAAGTTTTCTACGACTGTAGCAAACTTCCTTGAAACTGGTGTTCGAATCTACTTCGAACATGAAGATTATAAAGGGTATGTAATCATAGAGAGGATATCATTTAAGGGAGGGAGGTTTGAGGTAGAAGTTCGAGAGGAACTAGAACAATTGTCTATTTCCGACCTTGAATATAGTGAAAAAACTTTTGTAGATGAAGGTGAAATACTTAGTAAAAAATACTTAGAAGAGAATGGGTTATATGAAAAAGACAAGCCTTTAGTACCTAAAAGCCTTATACTTACTGCACAGTTTTTAGGCTTTGATATAGAGTTCGAAGAGAGTCTTAATAATCTTCGAGGACACTATATCTATCTTCGAAGACAAGGTGAAATAGACTTTAGTAGATACTTTATTAATACCAATAAGTACTTTTTTGAAACTACTGAAAGAGTCACTTTTGAGGTGAAAGTAAGTAGTATAAGTATAAATGGAGTAGAAGGAGATACTACAGAAGTTAAAGAAGTAACACCACTTAAATTAAATGATTCAAGTATAGAGTATCCAGTAGGGCTTAGTCCAAGTGAGATAGATGCTAAAGTAGGAATTAATGCAAGTGATATAGGCATTCTTGATGGTATAAGTAGCCAGTTAGTGACTCAAGTAAGTAGCAATGAAGAAAATATAACTACTAATAAAACTGCTATTAATCAAAATGCTCTAGGAATTACAAGTGTAGTACAGGAAGTACAAAAGAAGACTACAACTACAGAAGTAGAAACAATTACTAATACTGCTATAGAAAGCTTTAAAGCTAATGAGTTCAAGAGAACTTTGGGTACTAAAATAAGTAAGATAGATTATTCAAAGTTTATATCTGATGATAGTTTAGTAGGGCTTAATATAGATGATGTAGAACTAGAAGAAGTGATGATAACAGATTATTACTCTAGTATCTATCAAAATTCTAAAGAAGTAATGATAGCGGTGAAAAGAGATAATGTAGTAAGTAGTATTAATCAAACAGCAGAAGAGATAAAGATAAATGCTAAAAGAATTGAAATAGGAAGTGGGTTAGTTGTAGAAGGGGATAAAGTAGCACTTGGGGAAGTTACAGCAGAGAATATCAGGGCTGGAAGTATAAGTGCTGATAAGTTAGACATTGGTAAGAATTTTAGCGTTGATATAGATGGGAATATGAGGGTAGAAAAGGTAGAAGCTAGTGCCATAGAAGCAGGAGAAATAAATGGAACTGCTGGAAACCCTATTGTATTAGGAACCGATACTAAGATAAAGGGAGATGTGGAGCTAGGAAGTGGCAAAGCATTAACCTTAGGAACTACTGTTAAAATAGGAGAGAATGCACGAGGGACAGGGAAACATGGAATTTTAGTACAAAATGGAGGGTTAGAAGTAAGGAATAGTCAGGGAACGGCAATTATAGACGGAACTAGTAATATGTTTAAGATTCATCAAACAGGAACTATGCAGGTAGCAGGAAAGAGTATAGGATCTGTAAAGTTCCCAGCATTACCATATAACCCATCATTAATGGCATTTTTCCTAGGTAATAATGGAGAAACTGCTAATAAATGTGTTCAGTTATATTATATTTACTTTGACCCAAATGTTGAGTGGGGGGCATGGGCTTATACATCTAAAGATACTCTCTATATTCATAACTTTTTTTCTACTGCGAAGACCTTTAGATACTACGTATTAAAAGAGGAGGGGATATGATAATAGTTTATGATAAAAGGAATGGGAACCTATTATATACAATAGAATCTGAAGTAAAACCTTTATTAAGAGATTTTGAAGGATTAATTGTAACAGAGGAGAAAGTAAAAATAGGAGATTATTATTTTGATTTAGTTAATGAAGTATTATTACCAAAGGTTCATATTATATTGACTTTGGAGAATAATGTTTTGAAGGTAGAAGCTCCTTTAGAAATAAAGGAAACAAAGTTAACTATATCAAATGTTGAAAGAGAAAAGACTTTGAATTTATTACTTGAAAATGGATTTAAAGAAATTCCATTAAAAATTCAATCAGGTAGTAAAACTGAAATTTATATATTTACTGAGCAACATAAAAGTGATACTATAATATTGAATGATGAAAATTATTTAGAGGGGGAATTGATTATATGAAAAAAATACTGGTTTTATTAATAATGTTATTCTCTTTTGGGTGTATTAATAAAGAGAAAGAAGAAAAATATAACTTTGCAACTAGAGAAGTTAACGATATAGAAACCGAACTAATGCTAAATGAATTAAATGAATACGTACAAGTTGAAATGAAATATGTTTTAGGTGGTCAGGATACTCCCACTAGTTATTTAGAGAAAGTATCTCGAGGAGAAGAAGCTGGTATTGATTGTTCAGGTCTTATTGTCAACTTAATTAAAGTAGCAATGAATGAAGATTTTAAGCTCAATTTTGAAAATAAAATTGTCTATGATACAACTGCGAATGGGCTATATCACTATAATTCAAAGGCAATAAATAAAGAGAATTTAAGACAGGGAGATTTAATTTTCTTTGATACTAATAATTCAAAAAATACTATTGAGCATGTAGTGATTGTTGATAGAGTAGAAGGGAATAATATATACATATGGGATGCAACAACGTATCAAGGAATAAATAAAGTATCACATAGATATTATGACTACACTAGTGAGCATTTTAATAATATTTTTGTTAACTATGCAAGATTGATAAGAGCTATTTAGGAGGTGCATTATGGGATTAATAACAAACACCTTCAACACATATTCAAAGTGGACTGCACTTCAATTTATAGATCTTTTTAATATACCTTTTGTAGATGCAACTAAAACAGATGGGTTGAAGTGGCACTTACAGGAGATTAGACAAAAGACTCATGATGCTATATTGGCACTTGAAACTAAAATAGAAACAAATGAGAATAATATTACTCTCAATCAAACTAATATAGCAGGTAATAGTGCAGCCATAAATACATTAGCACAGGAAGCAAATGGTGTAGAGGTACGAGTTACAACTGCAGAAGAGAATATAACTAGTAATCTAAATAAAATAGAGAGTTTAAATGTTGTGTCCAATCACTATATACAAAAAAATGAAGATAATAGTGCTTTTAACTACTTAAGAGTAACATTTACTAGAATAGGAAATGCAGTTTTTTATAGTGGGTGTGTTCAAATTGAACCTACTGCAATCGGAAATGTTTCTTCAACACCTGTAATTCCAAGTATTTATAGACCTGTTTCAAATAGTGCAGGGTCAGCAGTAGATATTGCTGTAGCTCCTCCAAGTTTCTCGGGAAATACATCTTATATAACTAATGATGGTTGTATAATGATTAGCAATGGTTCAGCAACTGGGAAATTTAATTTTTATATTAGTGGAAGTTATGTTTTATAAAATAAATCTAAATTTTATATGAAACATTGTTAAATGACAAAGGAATAAATAAGTATAAAAATAAGAGTAGATTCAATTCTACTCTTTTTAATTTAACTATTGTATTTTTTTCAAAATAAACTTGGAAAATTTTCAGCTTAGTAAACGGCTTACAATGGAGCTAAAGCTATTAAGTATTAATCCATTTACATTCCAGTATGGTTAGATAAAAATGCTGCACAGTGTGCTTGTAGTATGCATCAATCATTTATTTACATTCCAGTATGGTTAGATAAAAATGAATATTAAGTAAAAAATATTTTGCTGAAAATATAGTATTTACATTCCAGTATGGTTAGATAAAAATTTAGCTTTTTCAAAATCATTCACTAACTGTTTATTATTTACATTCCAGTATGGTTAGATAAAAATGCCATCTTGTAAGAATAATTATTACAATTGAATTATTTACATTCCAGTATGGTTAGATAAAAATAGTATCTATTACTGGAAAAGATATAAACTCAAAAGTATTTACATTCCAGTATGGTTAGATAAAAATCCCGGTTAAGTATCCCTACATAGAGAAGGTTTAATTTACATTCCAGTATGGTTAGATAAAAATTAGAAAGGAGGTTTGTATGACTGGATTAATTACAAAATTTACATTCCAGTATGGTTAGATAAAAATTTATATCTAATATTCTTTCTACTAACTTAATCTCATTTACATTCCAATATGGTTAGATAAAAATGATATGTACCCTCAATATGTTTTTCCCTTCAACTAAATTTACATTCCAATATGGTTAGATAAAAATACATTTCCAATCCAAACACAAGATAAACACTTATTAATTTACATTCCAATATGGTTAGATAAAAATTGTAGCTAAAGATTTGAATATTCACGTAAGGTCTTACATTTACATTCCAATATGGTTAGATAAAAATACATAATGGTTCCAATCTTCTAAATATTCAAGAAAGATTTACATTCCAATATGGTTAGATAAAAATAAAATTACTTCTTTTACAATCGCATTTATTATATTTATTTACATTCCAATATGGTTAGATAAAAATCATTATTCTAAAAGTTTCTATCCCTTGTTTATCAATTTACATTCCAATATGGTTAGATAAAAATTTACAAAACGGAAAAATAGTAGAAAGACCTTTGGAGGATTTACATTCCAATATGGTTAGATAAAAATTTTAAGAAAGGATTTGGAAACTTGTTTATATTATAGAATTTACATTCCAATATGGTTAGATAAAAATGAGTGAAGAACAACTTGCCGTTATGAAGTTAGAATAATTTACATTCCAATATGGTTAGATAAAAATAATAATAAACTTAAAAGATTTAGTTCACACAATAAAATTTACATTCCAATATGGTTAGATAAAAATTTGGGACCAACAAGCTGATAATGAACTCGACTTGCCTATTTACATTCCAATATGGTTAGATAAAAATTTCATTTTGCCAAACTTACAAGAAGAGAATAGTTTGATTTACATTCCAATATGGTTAGATAAAAATGTTCATGCATGAAGCAGAACCAGGAGGAGCAGCAGGATTTACATTCCAATATGGTTAGATAAAAATAAAGGAGGACTTAAATGATAGAAAGATTTTCAGTAATATTTACATTCCAATATGGTTAGATAAAAATGATTTGTTGAATAGTCAAGGTTATTATGTTGATAAAAGATTTACATTCCAATATGGTTAGATAAAAATTTAAATGTAGAAAAAACATTTTCAGATACACACATATTTACATTCCAATATGGTTAGATAAAAATGAAACCACAGAAACAAATTACAATAAATATACATAATTTACATTCCAATATGGTTAGATAAAAATATACATATATGCTGAAAGGCAAGTAGGTGCGATAGAATTTACATTCCAATATGGTTAGATAAAAATTTGAAAGACAAATTGAAAGGATTAAAAATGAATGTATTTACATTCCAATATGGTTAGATAAAAATGTGCATTATTAGGTGCTACAAGGGGCTTTTAGACCCGATTTACATTCCAATATGGTTAGATAAAAATGTCAAGAGCTAGACAATATGAAGCAGAAGTACCAAAATTTACATTCCAATATGGTTAGATAAAAATACTGAATATGTGAAATCCTATGTGAATCTTTATACTCATTTACATTCCAATATGGTTAGATAAAAATTACTCTCCTGCTGCTAAAGTAATTCCTTTTA
This sequence comes from uncultured Fusobacteriaceae bacterium, assembly GCA_964536535.1. GTDB lineage: Bacteria > Fusobacteriota > Fusobacteriia > Fusobacteriales > Fusobacteriaceae > CAZFBB01. The sequence goes on along the minus strand of CAZHXU010000094.1, from coordinate 3,276 downwards.
CAATATTTACATTCCAATATGGTTAGATAAAAATAACAATAAGTGAACTTGCTAAAAAAGGAGCTTTACTATTTACATTCCAATATGGTTAGATAAAAATGAAAGTATAGTTGATTCTCGTAATGAATTTTATTATTTACATTCCAATATGGTTAGATAAAAATAATTTTCAAGAAGTAGCTGCATTATTAAAGCTATGAATTTACATTCCAATATGGTTAGATAAAAATTTTATCTCTTCCTCTGTGATATTTTCATGCACTAATTTACATTCCAATATGGTTAGATAAAAATTGAGATATTTCTATCTCAAGTGCCTCTAAATTTTATTTACATTCCAATATGGTTAGATAAAAATGTACTTTTTCGACGAAGTAGTTCTCTTATTGAATTAATTTACATTCCAATATGGTTAGATAAAAATAGGTAGCAGTTTTTGACTATATTTATCAAGGGATAAATATAGCATTTCTGTCGACCTATCTAATTTATACCATTTTCTCCTGTCAAAATCAAGTGAAGAATATATACAACCTATAGTTTGACTAAGTTTATCGGTAGATAGAAAGAATCTGTCGACCCATGGGTGTTTTTGCACTATTGGAGGTCGACAGAAAACTTATAATAAAAAAAATTGGAGGATTTACCTCCAATTAATTATCTTCTTTTTTTAGCTACTTCTACTAATGATTGTTTTCCTGAATTTACTTTTTCAGTTTTGAAAGCTTTTATAATTTGCTCAGCTTCGTTAAATGGTACAGAGATGAATGAGAATTTCTCAAATACTTGTACATTTCTAATCATTTTTCTCTTAACTTTAGATTTTGCACAAACTAATCCAACTAATTTTCCAATATTCATTCCATCTTTTCCACCTTTTGCAATGAATAATCTAGTTGAGTTATCTAATGTTTCATCATGGAAGTCATTGTTTCTATCTCTTCCTCTATCTCTATCTCTTCCGTTTCTTTCTCTGTTTCTGTTACCTTGTCTGTCTTTTCTTTCAGAAATTTCATTATAAGTATCAGCTTCTAATTCGTTACCCATAGAATGTTTAAGTAATGCAGCTAACATATTTTCAACATTTTCACTGTTTTCTAATAATTTTTTAGCTAATTCTTGGTAACTTTCATAGTTTTCAACTTCTAAGTTTTGATTAACACTATCAATTAAAGATTCTTCTTTTAATTTGATAATTTCAGCAACTTTAGGTAAACTTTCTTTTTTAATCTCAGTTTTAGCAACTTTTTGAATGAAGCTAAGTTTTCTGTATTCTCTAGGAGTTACAAATGTAATTGCAGTTCCTTGGTTTCCAGCTCTTCCAGTTCTTCCAATTCTGTGAACATATGATTCTGGATCTTGAGGTAACGCATAGTTTATAACGTGTGTTAAGTTGTTAACATCGATTCCTCTTGCTGCAACGTCTGTTGCAACTAATATATTAATAGTTTTTTTCTTAAATTTGAATAAAACTTTTTCTCTTTGGTTTTGGCTTATGTCACCATGTAAACAATCAGCGTCGTATCCTCTTTCAGCTAATTTGTAAGCAACATCATTAACGTCATTTTTTGTTTGACAGAATATAATTCCGTAGAAATCTTTTTCTACATCAATTACTCTACATAATGCTTCGAATTTGTCATTTCTATCAACTTCGAAATATATTTGTTCTGTTAAATCATTAGTTAATTCTCTCTTTTTAACTTCTAATACTTCATAGTTTTTCATGTAAGACTTAGCAACTTTTAAAATTTCTTTTGGCATAGTTGCTGAGAAGAATAACATTTTTTTATCATCATTTGTGTATTCTAGTACATTTTCTATATCTTCTAAGAATCCCATATTTAACATTTCATCAGCTTCATCAAGGATAAAGTATTTGATTTTGTTGATTATTAAACTTTTTCTGTTTAATAAGTCAAGTACTCTTCCAGGAGTTCCTACAACTATATCAATACCTTCCTTTAATTTTTTCATTTGATGACTAATACTAGAACCACCATAGATTGGTAATACTCTTAATTTTTTTCTTCCTTTTAATGAGCTAATCTCATCAGCTACTTGGATAACTAATTCTCTTGTTGGTGCAAGTATGATTGCTTGAACATTGTTCCCTCTTTCGATTCTATCGATGATAGGTAATGAAAACGCTGCTGTTTTCCCTGTTCCTGTTTGTGCTTGACCAATTACGTCATTGTCTCCAGTTAATAATTTTGGTATACAAAGTGCTTGGATTGGACTTGGACTTTCGTATCCTTTTTTCTCGATAGCGTTTAATGTGCTTTCTGATAATCCTAACTCTGCAAAACTTAATATTTTCTCCACTATTTCTCCTTCTTCTTTAACTCCAAATCCCTAAAACACTAATTCTTTGACCGAAATTAAAGACCTTGTAGACTTGCTACAACCAAAGATAAAATAGGGATTTACAGTTATATTTTTTTAATATACTAAATATCTATGATAAAAACATTTATACACAAATTTTTAATTAACATCCCATTATATAACATTTTCAATAAAATAGCAACTAAAGATTAATTTTATATATTAATTATTCTTTTCCTATAGAAAATTATTCAAATTTAATTTGATTTTTGCTAGGGTCATATCATAAAATTATATGGGAGGTCAAAATGAGTATTATAAGAAAACGCCGTAGTATTAGGAAGTTTAAAGACTGTAAAGTAGAAGAAGAAAAAGTTGTTGAGATAGTAAAAAGTGGCTTTTGTGCTCCAAGTGCTGGAAATGAGCAACCTTGGGAGTTTATTATTGTTGACGATAGAAACCTTTTATACAAATTAGCCAAAATTTCTCCATATTGGAATTTATTAAAAGATTGTCAAGATGCCATTATTGTAGTTGGAAACCTTTCTCGAGAAAAATTTGAAGGAAATTGGATTCTAGATTTATCTGCTTCTACCCAAAACCTCCTACTTGAAATAGAAAATCAAGGATTAGGTGGAGTATGGCTTGGAGTTTATCCAGAAGAAGACAGAATGGCAAGAGTTGCTAGTTTGGTTGGATGTGACGGAGAAGTTTATATACCTTTTTCTATAGTTGCTTTTGGATACAAAAACGAAGTAAAAGAAGAGATAGATAGAGTTGATGAAAGTAGAATACATAAAAATAGATTAACTAATAATTTATAATAAAAGCCCTTTTAAGGGCTTTTAAGTTAAAATAAAGAAAATTTTAAATTAGAAGAAATAAAAAACAACAAAAATAAGAAGGATATATACTCCTATGAGGATAAAATCTTCTTTATTTAATTTG
>CAZHXU010000093.1:0-11019 GCA_964536535.1 uncultured Fusobacteriaceae bacterium | reverse complement strand
TGGTGGAGGAACTGTATTAGTTTTCTTTGCTACTGCTGTTATTGGGACTTATGAAATATTCCCAAAAGAAGTTTTAGGTTCTATCAAAATATTCTACAATAAACAACCTGTAAACTTCTTAGAATTATTTATCTCTGCATTAATTGTTGGATCTGTTATTACTGTTAATAGAAAAACTTTAATCACTTCTGTTACTGGTTATATTCCTTTAATCATACTTGGAGTTATTGGAGCTACTATTGGTGGAGTTTTAGCAGGATTATTAGTTGGTGTTAAACCTTTAGATATCTTAATGAACTATGTATTACCTATCATGGGTGGTGGAACTGGTGCAGGAGCTATTCCAATGTCGGAAATGTGGGCTGCAAAAACTGGTGGAGACCCTAATGAGTGGTTTGCATTTGGAATTTCTATCTTAACTATTGCTAACATTATCGCAATCTTTACTGGTGCATTATTAAAGCAATTAGGAGATAAAAAACCTGAATTAACTGGAAACGGACAACTTATCATAACTGGTGATAAAAAAGAAGAAAAATGTGATTGGGAAGATGAAAAACCAACTCAAAAAGAATTTGCTGCTGCGTTATTCATTACTTCTATCTTATTCTTATTTGCTCATTTATCAGCAGAAATATGGGAATCATGGAATTTAGCATTTGATATTCATAGATTAGCTTTCTTAGTTATCTATACTATCATTCTTAATGTTGCTAACGTTATCCCTTCTGACTTAAAAGCTGGTGCTAAGAAGATGCAAACTTTCTTCTCTAAGCATACAATTTGGATATTAATGGCTGCAGTTGGATTTGGTACTAGTGTTACTGACATCATAAATGCTTTAACATTCTCTAACTTATTAATCGCTACTTCTATCGTAATTGGAGCTGTTGCAGTAATTATGTTCTTTGCAAAATTCTTCAAATTCTACGCTATAGAAGCTGCAATCACTGCAGGATTATGTATGGCTAACAGAGGAGGATCTGGAGATATCGCAGTTTTAGGAGCTGCTGATAGAATGGATTTAATCTCATTTGGTCAAATTTCTTCAAGAATTGGTGGAGCAATGATGTTGATTCTTGGATCAATAATCTTTGGAATATTCGCTTAATAAATAAAGTAATGCTTAAGGGACTTTGTTACAAGCAAAGTCCTTTTTAAAAAAAAGGGATTAGGGGTTAGCCCACTACTAAAACAGAAGGAGGTTCTAAACTTGAGTAAAGTTAGAATAACTGAAACAGCTCTTAGAGATGGTCACCAATCTTTAATAGCTACAAGATTAAAAACAGAAGAAATCCTACCTATCTTAGAAAAGATGGATCAAATAGGATATAACTCACTTGAAGTATGGGGTGGTGCAACATTTGATGCTTGTATAAGATTTTTAAATGAAGACCCATGGGAGAGACTTAGAGAAATTAGGAAAAGAGTTAAAAATACTAAATTACAAATGTTATTAAGAGGTCAAAACCTACTTGGTTATAGACATTATGCAGATGATGTAGTAGAAAAATTCATCGAAAAATCTATAGCTAATGGAATCGACATCATAAGAGTATTTGACGCACTAAACGATTATAGAAATATCAAAACATCTGTAGATTCTATAAAAAAATATGGTGGACATGCCCAAGTTTGTATAGCTTATACAACTAGCAAGATTCACACTGTAGATTATTATGTAGAAAAAGTAAAAGAAATTGAAAATATGAATGCAGATTCAGTTTGTATTAAAGATATGGCAGGTATTTTATTGCCTAATGTAGCATTTGAACTTATTACAAAAATAAAAGAAGTTACTAAATTGCCTATCCAGCTTCATACACACTGTACTTCTGGTATTGCAACTATGTTATATCAAAAAGCAGTAGAAGCAGGTGTTGATGTAATCGATACAGGTATCTCTCCATTTTCAGGCGGTACAGCACAACCAGCAACGGAAGTTATGGTTGAAGTATTAAAAGGACATGAAAGAGACCCTCAACTTAATTTAGATTTATTAGGTCAAATTGCTGATTATTTTAAACCTATAAAAGAAAAGTATAGAACAGAAGGTATCCTAAACCCTAAAGTAATGGATGTAGAACCAAAAACTTTAAAATACCAAGTTCCAGGTGGAATGTTATCAAATCTTCTTTCACAATTACAAGCTCAAGGAGCTGCTGATAAATATGAAGAAGTATTAAACGAAATTCCTAGAGTTAGAGAAGACTTAGGTTTTCCTCCACTTGTAACACCTTTATCACAAATGGTAGGGACTCAAGCTGTATTTAATATTTTAACAGGAGAAAGATATAAAGTTATTCCTAAAGAAATTAGAGATTATGTTCTAGGATTATACGGAAAATCTCCTGCACCAATTAAAGAAGATATACAAACTAAAATCATCGATACAAAAGAGCCTATTACACATAGACCTGCTGATGATTTAAAACCTGAATTAGACAGATTAACATCTGAAATTGGTTCACTTGCTAAAAGTGAAGAAGATGTTTTAATGTATGCTCTATTCCCTGAAAATGCTAGAACATTTTTAGAGAATAAAGGCAAACCAAAAATCAAAGAATACAATATAAATTTGAATATATAAGGTGGTAAATATGTTTCAACCAGAGATGACATTAATAGAAGGTTTACAACTTACTGCAATAGCTATGTTAATTGTATTTTCACTATTACTTGCTATATCGGGATTATTAAGTTTATTAAAACATATTCCAGATGACAGCCCTAAAAAAGAAAATACAAAAGCACCTGTAAAAACTGTAAACACAAAAAAAGTAGTTGCAAAAGACGCTCCAAATTGGGCACAAGTTGAAAAAGATGAAGAAATGTTAGTTGCTTCTTTAGTTGCTGCAATAGAAGCTAATGGAGAAAATACTGATAAAAATTATAAAATAACTAGAATAACAAGAGTTTAAGGAGTGAAATAATGAAAAAAGTATATAAAATAAACGTAAATGGAAAAGCTTTTGAAGTAGAATTACAAGAAGTAAATAGTGTTGAAGGAAATGTAGAAGGATCTTCTACTCCTAAAGAAGTTGTATCTAATACTCCTACTGGAAATGGTCAAGGAGAAGACGTAGTAGCTCCTATGCCAGGTGCAATTGTTGATGTAAAAGTTGCAAATGGAGATTCAGTTGAAAAAGGACAAATAGTTGCTATACTTGAAGCAATGAAAATGGAAACTGAAATATTAGCACCTGCTTCTGGAACAGTAACTTCAGTTCAAGTTACAAAAGGGGCACAAGTAAATCTTGGAGATACAATCGTATCAATAGCTTAGGAGGAAAAAGATGTTAGAGATCATATTAGAATTTTTAGCTAGTACAGGATTTAACTTATTAACTGTTAAAACAGTAATAATGTTACTTATTTCATGTTTTTTCTTGTACTTAGCAATTAAAAAGGGATATGAACCATATTTATTAATCCCTATTGCTTTTGGAATGTTGTTAGTAAATCTTCCTGGTGGAGGACTTATGGATATGGAGAATAAATCAGGTTTATTCTATTACTTATATCAAGGTACAAAATTAGGTATCTACCCACCACTTGTATTTTTATGTGTTGGGGCAAGTACGGACTTTGGTCCACTTATATCTAATCCAAAAAGTATCTTATTAGGTGCTGCTGCACAGTTTGGTATCTTCTTTGCTTTCTTAGGAGCTATTGCTTTAGGTTTCTTGGGACCAGAAGCTGCTTCTATAGGAATAATTGGTGGAGCTGATGGACCAACAGCTATTTACCTAACTTCACAGTTAGCAGACCATTTATTAGGACCTATTGCTCTAGCTGCATACTCGTACATGGCTTTAGTTCCTGTAATTCAACCACCTATAATTAAAGCTCTTACTACAAAAGAAGAGAGACAAATTAAGATGGAACAAACTAGATTTGTAAGCAAAAATGAAAAAATTGCTTTCCCTATAATTGTTACTATTGCAGTTGTTTTATTATTACCATCAGCAGCTCCATTAGTTGGTATGCTTATGTTTGGTAACTTAATAAAAGAATCTGGTGTTGTACCAAAATTAGTAGATGCTGCTACAAATTCACTTATGTACATTGTAACAATAGTTCTTGGTTTAACTGTTGGTGGTACTGCAAGTGCTGATGCATTCTTAAATGCACAAACACTTAAAATTACTGGTTTAGGATTAGCTGCTTTTGCTATCGGTACTGCAAGTGGAGTATTATTTGGTAAAGTAATGTGTAAACTTACAAATGGAAAAATAAACCCTATGATTGGTGCTGCTGGAGTAAGTGCTGTTCCTATGGCTGCTAGAGTAGTACAAAAAGTTGGACAAGAGGAAAATCCTCAAAACTTCTTATTAATGCACGCTATGGGACCAAATGTTGCTGGAGTAATTGGATCTGCAGTAGCTGCTGGAGTTTTATTAAATGTATTTTAACTTCATAGGAGGTTAATATGAATACTGAGAATTTTGAAGAATTAAAACAACAATTAGACGAGTATAAACAAGAAAAAGAAAGAATAAGAAAATTAGTTGGACAAATTGGAAGTAGAAAAGGATCTAAATACCACAAAATAGTGAATCAGATCCTTCTACTCACTGTACTCCTAATATTTATATTGGCATTTATCTTTAATATTATTCCAAAAGATTTTAGCCTTGAACTACTACTATTATTTGCAACAATTAAAATAATTTGGATGATACACGATCAACAAAAGATAAATCATTTTCAATTTTGGATACTTAGTTCTATTGAATTAAAAGTAAATACTCTTGAAAAAAAGATAAATAAAGCTTTAAGAGATTAAGAGGTGGAAGATGAAGAGATTAAAAGTAGAAAAAAAAGTTTCATACAAAGAAAAAGTACTAATCTTAGCTATCTTCCCTCTTCTTCTTTTTTTTACTCTTTTATTTTGGGGAAGAAGTAATTTATTTGAAGGCTTTTTTAAAATATTAATTCACCCAGGCATACTAGTTACAGATTACATAGAAGTTGGTGGTTATTATCAAAGTCTTTTTAATGTTTTATTAGTAAGTGCATTTAATTTATTAATAATTTATATTCTAAAAATACCAATAAATGGTCTTATATTTGCAGGATATTTTGTAGCATTAGGCTTTTCTTTTTTCGGTAAAAGTATTATAAATATTCTACCTATATATCTTGGTGGTTTTTTATATTCAAGACATGAAAAAGTAAAGTTTAGAAGTATTTTTGCAGTAATGATGTTTGCTACTGGTTTAGCTCCTGTAGTAAGTTTCTTACTTTTCAATAAGAGTTTAAATCTATATGTTTCAATACCTTCTGGAATTATTATGGGAGTAATTATAGGTTTTGTTATCACTCCTTTATCATCTCATATGCTAAAATTCCATGATGGTTACAACTTATATAATATTGGTTTTACTATAGGAGTACTTGGTACTGTAATTGCTTCTGTTCTAAAATCTTTTGGTTTAACTATAGATAAATTCTATATCTTAAGTGATCAATATGACTTTAAATTAAAGATTTTATTATCAATTACTTTTGTAATTTTTATACTTATTGGATATGTGATAAACAGATATTCCTTTAGTGGATACGACCAACTAATGGCAAGTAGTGGGAGGGTTATTTCAGATTATATTCTTACAGAAGGATATGGTTTAGCTCTAATAAATGCTGGTGTTCTTGGTTTATTATCTGTTTCATTTGTAAATATATTAGGTGCTCCACTTAATGGTCCTTTAGTAGCTGGAATCTTTACAGTTTTTGGATTTGGTGCTTTTGGTAAACATCCTGTAAATACTATTCCAATTGTTTTGGGAGTATTTTTAGCAAGTCTGGCTAAAGTTGGAGATTATAATGTTTTTAGTGTTGCTTTAACAGGTTTATTTGGAACAACACTTGCTCCTATATCTGGTGTACATGGACCATTTTTAGGAATCATTGCTGGTGCTTTGCATTTTTTCCTAGTATCAAATGTCGGAGTAGTCCACGGTGGAATGAACTTATACAACAATGGGTTTTCAGGTGGTTTAGTAGCTGGGGTATTAGTCCCTATTATTCACAAATTTGATTTAGGAGAGAAGTTTAATGAACGAATCTATTAAAAAACTAACAAAAATCATAGATGAATTAACTACAATATTTTTGATAAACAAAGCTAAAGGTATTGATATTAAACTTATTAAAAATACAGATGAATTTTTACTTGAATTTTCTGTGGATAGTTTAGATTTTGATACATTTTCTCTAGAAGACTTTATTGAAGAACTTGATAACAAAAGAGAAGACAATGCTGAAGAATATTATTGGCAACTTAGTGGTACAAATGAAAACTTGAGTGAACTACATCTTATAGGAATGATGATAGACAACTTTCAAGTTGAGGTAGAAGAGAATATATTAAATTTGAAGATAACAAGAAAATTTTATTAATTGAATACTATAAAGAATATGGCTGATTTTTTAAATTAGTCTATTTTCTTTTTTATTTTTTTATATTTTTATTAACTTATAAGTTTATTTAGAGAGAAAGAAGGGGTTTTCTATGAACAGAAGTATTAAAAGTAAAATTTCAATAACTATTATATCTATCTTATTTACATCATTAACTTTATTAGGGCTGACTACTTACAAATTATCAAAAGATAATTTACTCCAAGTTACTGATGATTCAACTAACAATATTTTATTATTACACAGTGAAAAACTTAGTTCTTATTTATACCAAAATGCAAAATTAGTTGAAGGTATTGCTAACTTAGAAGGTTTAAAAAGTGATAACTTAGATAATAAAATCAAAAGTTTATCTAATGCTTTTCCTTATTATTCAAAATATTTTTCCAATATTTCTTTTGCTGATTTAGATGGAAATCGTTGGAATTATAAAGGTCAAAAGGGGTATATAGGTCAAAGGAATTATTTTCAAGAAGCAGTAAAAAATAAAAAAACATATATTTCAGATGCGATTGTTGCAGATTCTGGTCATACTGCTGTTGTTGTTGCTAGTCCTATTTTTGATAAAGATACTGTAATTGGAGTTGCATATGCTACTTTGCCACTAAACAAAGTACTAGAAGAAATAAATGAAATATCAATAGGTACAGATAGTTATGCTTATTTGTTTACTGAATTAGGAATAATTATTGGACACAGTGATAGAAATGAATTAAATGGTAAAGTAATCTTAGAAGAAGAAGCTAAAAATAATGATGAATTAACTTTATTTTTAGATGAAGAAATGTCATATTATTGGGAAAATAGAATGAATACTTTACAAGAAATAAGTTATGAAGGATTAAATAATAAGTATTATACAAAATTAATCAAATTAGAATCAGATGCTGTAAATCCTATTTATCTAGGAATTAATATATCTAAAAAAGAAATATTCCAAAGTATAGATAATCTGAAAAAAGTCTTTTTTATAATTTCTGTATTTATTTTATTAATAACTATACCTATAAGTCTTTATCTTAGTAAAAAAATATCTAATCCTATCATAGATTTAACTAATCATGTGAAGGATTTAGCTAATGGGAAACTTAAAAAAATAAATTACAAGACTAAAAACAAAGACGAAATATTTACACTTTATTCATCTGTTTCAACTATGGCTAGTGACCTTAGTAGTCTAATCAAAAACATCATAGAAGAAGTTGAAAATGTAGGAAGTAAAGGGGTAGAAGTAGATGAAAATGTAAAACACCTTAGTGATAATATTGAGCAAATATCTTCTGCTACTGAAGAATTATCATGTAATATGGAAGAAAGTAGCAGTGCTATTGAAGAAGTTAAAAACTCTAGTAATTATATAGAAACTGCTATGGAAAACCTTAATAAAAAAGCCAAAGAAAGTTTGGAGTTTGTAAAAGAGATTGAAGGAAGAGCTAATAACTTGAAACAAAAAGGTGTTGAATCAAAATCAAAAGCATCTATACTGTATAAATCTAGTAGTGACAAGTTGGTAGAAGCTATTGAAGAAGCTAAAAATGCAAATGAAATAAAGATATTGTCTCAAAGTATATTAAATATATCTGAACAGACTAATTTATTATCTCTTAATGCTGCAATAGAAGCAGCTAGAGCAGGAGATGCAGGAAGAGGTTTTTCTGTAGTTGCAGAAGAAATAAGAAAATTATCTGAAGATTCTAGAGTTGCTGCTAACAAAATCCAAGAAATTACAAATACAACTATTAATACAGTAGAAGCTCTTAGTAGAGAATCTAAAAATATACTTAAATTTATAGATGAAATTGTTATTTTGGATTATGATCAACTAGTAGAAGCTGGGGATTTTTATAGTAATGACTCAAAATTGATTAAAGATATTACTACTTCTTTGTCTAAATCAACAAATGATTTATTAGAAGCTCTAAAAAACATAGTTTTTTCAATAAATGAAGTTAGTATAGCAAATAACCAATCTACTGTTACTACTGTAGAAATAAATGATAATTTATCTAATTCACTCCAAAATAGCAAAAGTATTTTGGATATTAGTAATAGTGTAAATGAAAGTATTGAAAATTTGGCTAATGCAGTTTCTAAATTCGAAATTGATTAATCAAACTTTGACTTTTCAAAGGAATATATTACTGTTATAATATATGTATATACAAGAATGAATGGAGTTAAAATGACTACAGATTTTAAAAATATTATTCAATATACTTTTAGTGATTTGGGCTATCTGTTAATTGCTTTAATATTTATGACAAGGTTAAAATTATTCAAAAAAATGATGTCAAAAGAAGTTTTATCCTATAATGACAAAATTATTTTTTCTATCTTTTTTGGTTTTTTAGGAACTATTGGTTTGTTTGCAGGATACAAAGTAGACGGGGCTATTGCTGATGTTACTAATGTTGCAGTTATAGCAGGTGGGATACTTATAGGTCCTTTTGTAGGAGGACTTGCTGGTGCTATTGCTTCTACTGCCAGACTCCTAATTTATCCTGTATCTATACCTACAGTAGCTACTTCTATTATTACTGTAATTAGTGGATTATTAGCTGGTTATTATTCCAAAAGAGATAATAGTAAAAAAATGATAAATGGAGTTTTTGTAGGTCTTGCTATGCATAGTTTGAGTATATTTTTCACCTTAATCTTTACTCCATATTTTCATGAACATATGGAACCTCTTCGTGATGTTTATATGGCTATGAGTATCATACATAGTATTGGAATAGTTTCTTTATTAAGTCTAGTTTATAGTCTTAATTCTGAAACAGATTATCTAGAGGGAAAACAGGCAAAAATAGTTTTGAATATTGCTAACAAAACCCTTCCACACTTTCAGTCTATGGAGGAAAAATCTCTAAATGAAGCTTGCCAAATTATCTGTAATGGTATAAATGCAGCTTATGTGTCTATTACAGACAGAGAAAAAATTATCGGTTCATATACTGAAGATACTGGTTTATTAAATTTTGGAAAAGGCAATATTAAAAGCCTTGATGCAAAAGAAGTACTAAAAAGTGGAAAAACTTTAATAAAGTATAATGTGAAAAAAAATGACTCAAAAAATTGTTATTCACACATTATTGCTCCACTAAAAAATAAATATACTGTTATTGGTTTACTAAAAATTTATTATTTTGATCCATCATATATAAGTAGAAGAAACCTAAATTTAGCACTTGGTTTATCAAAACTAATTGCTACTCAATTTGAACTCCGAAGAACACAAGAATTAGAAAAGATGGCTATTGAATCTGAGATAAGAGCTTTACAATCTCAAATTAATCCACATTTTTTAAGAAATACTCTTAATACAGCAAAATCTTTTATAAGAACTAATCCACAGCTTGCAAGGGAAACTATAGTTAGTTTATCTGACTATCTCTCATATAATATGGAAAATTATTTCTTAGAAAGTAAATTAAAAGATGAGTTGGAACACCTTAGAAACTATTTAAAAATAGAAAAAGCAAGATTTAGAGATAGAATTCGAATAGATATTAATGTAGATGAAGGTTTAGATGATTTTTTAATTCCATCTTTAGTTTTACAGCCATTAGTTGAAAATAGTATCAACCATGGAATATTACCAAAAGAAGATGGTGGTTTTGTAAAGATAGACATAAGAAAAGTTCTACATAGTAAAGAAGATAAAGGTCAGATTAGAATCAAAGTAGAAGATAATGGTATAGGTATACCACATGAAATTATGAATAAACTTAAGAATAAAGAAGTAGAAGAAGGAAGTATTGGACTTTTTAATGTTTACAACAGACTTCTACTCCTCTACGATAGAGCTCCTATTGTAGATAGTGACGAAAACGGAACCAAAATAATATTTTATATTGAGGAGAATTAAATGAATTGTTTAATTATTGATGATGAAATTCCAGCAATTGAAGAGCTAGAATATTTTATTAATAAACATAGTAAAATTGAGATTAGTGGAAAATTTACATCTGGTGCAGAAGCTTTACTTTATCTAAACGAAAACAGTGTTGATGTTATTTTTGTAGATATTAACATGCCTATGATTAACGGGTTGGAGTTTAGTAAAATTATCAAAAAGTTTTCTACTCCACCTCTAATAGTTTTTGTTACAGCAGACAAAAGTTATGCTTTAGATGCTATAGAACTTGAAGTTTTTAGCTTTTTATTAAAGCCTTATCCTGATGAAAAAGTAATTGGTTTGTTAAAAAAAGTAGAAAAAGAATTAAAATGTATCAAAGAAAATATTTGTTCAACTAATCCACATTATGAAAGTGATAAAATAACTGTTTTCAAAGATGATAAAGTTTTTAGAATTTATCTAGAAGAGATACTTTATTTTGAAGCAAATGGTAAACAAACTCTTTGTTACACAAAAGATGAAGAGTACTACCTAAAAAAATCCCTTGGAAAAGTTACAGAACTTATAGAAAATACTAAATTTTTCAAATGCCACAAATCTTTTATTGTTCAACTGGATAAAATAGAAGAAATTATCCCTTGGTTTAATAGTACATTTTTATTAAAATTTGAAGGAATTGAAAGTAAAGTTACTGTTAGTAGAAATTATTCAAAACAGTTTAAAGAAATAATTAA
>CAZHXU010000092.1:0-11036 GCA_964536535.1 uncultured Fusobacteriaceae bacterium | reverse complement strand
AAGATGCTATAAGCATCTTTTTTTTTCTAAAATTTCATACTTTACTAAACTAAACAAAGTTAAGTTTTCTCTTTCAATAATCAAAAGAATCTATTTTTTTCTAAATATAGATTAAAAGTATAAAAAATAAATACTTCTTGATTTTAGCTACACTATGTGGTATTTTATTTTAGAAAGAAAATCTATAATATTACAAAAGGGGTTAAAATGAAGAAGATTATCTATGTTTTATTTATGTTGTTTATAATAGCTTGCTCAAAAGATAGGGGGAAAAATGATTATATACCTATTCCACCTATTGATGAGAAACCAAAGGAAGAAATAAGAGAAAAACCAGAATTGGTATTTAGTGATATAGAATCTGGACCAAACTATGGTTGGTCTATGAAAGAGGGAGAAAAAGGAGTTTTAGTAAGTATTTGGGGGCTAAACCTTGGGTCAACAAGGGGAGACAATTATGTAATAGTTGGAGATACTAAGCTATTAAAAGATACCGATTATGCTCTTTGGGGAGAAAAGTGGCCTACACCATTTTATCAAAAGATAAGTTTCTGGATCAATAAGGAAGTGCCTATGGGTAGAAGTAATATTAGAGTAGTAATAAACGGAAAAGAATCTAACCCACTTCCATTTACAATAAGAGAAGGAAATATATATTTTGTAAAAGTAGAAGGACCTATGGGAGATGGGAGTTATGAAAACCCTTTTGTACATATAAAAGCACTTGGACATAAACTAGAAAATCTTAGTGAGGGAGATACAGTTTATTATAGAGAAGGTATTTATACTAACCAAGTAGGTGATTATGGCAACTCAGTTTTATCGATTAAAAAAAGTGGGACTAAAGAAAAACCAATAAGTATCCTTGCTTATCCAAATGAAAAGGTAAAGATAGAGTTTAGAAATCCTAATTCAAATTTTCATACAGGTGTTTCATTACGTGGTGAATATCAAATTTTGGCAGGATTTGAATTTGACGTAGACTGGTCGGGAGTATCTATGGGTAGTTATGGAAGGCTTGTTGGAAATGACATATTAGGACTAAAGGTAAAATACCATGCAGGGACTGGTACTGTTATAACACAAGGTAGTGGGAATAAGATATTTGGTAATGGAATACATGGGGGTAGAAGTGGAGATAGGTTAGACCATGCTGTATATTTTTCAGGAGCTCCAATAAAAGAGGGGTCATACTTGGGCTGGAACTATATTTATGATAATGATTTTGGGCGTGGGCCAGAGATAGCTGTAAACCACCAAGAAAATAGAGTGCCAAGTAGTGAATATGTAAAATCACATTTTGTATTTAATAATATAGTTGATTGTAATCCTCAAAGGGCAACATTTATAAATGTATATGACCTTAGTTATGATGAAGGTGAGCCTGTAGACCCTGAACCTATTTTTATATATAATAATATATTTTTAAACGGGGGAACTCTTGATAAAACAAATCAGTTACATGTAGGTTGGGCTGCTGCTTTCCATGTGTCTAGAGATCATTCGAGAATATATAATAATATATTTTATAACACAGCATATATAGGAGCAACAATAGGAAATGGAGTTGATGGACACTTTAGTTCAATATTTAGAAATAATGTCATAGTAATGAATTCAGATATCCCAGTTGATGATAATAACCACTTTTATATTAACGACTTTAATAAACAAGGAACTAGTACAATTAAAAATAATATATTTTATGATATAGGAAATGGAAGTATGAGGGTTTCGAATCCTTATGGGTCTAGTAAATCAAATGAAATAGATTCTTTTTCAAATTCCTTTGACAGGAACCCAATGTTTACCAATCCAAAAGAACTTGATTTTTCATATAAAGAAGGTAGTCCCATAGAAGTTTATTTTGCAAGGGACTTGGAAGATTTGGATAAATTACCAACTTTTGCACCAATAGAAAAAACTTTATTTAGGAAGTTGAGGTAGATATAGAAATGAAAAAAATAGTGTTAATAATGATGCTTGTATCAATAATGGGATGTTTTGAGAAAAATGTGCCAGAATTAGGCGATATAAAAGTAGATATAGAAAAACCGAAAGTATATCCAAAGGATTCACCTGTGCTTGCCTATAGCGATATGGAATCGGGACCAAATTATGGTTGGTCAAAATCTGAGCCAAATAAAGGTATAGCAGTAAGTATTTGGGGAAGAGACCTTGGAAATACTAGGGGAGATAGTTATGTAAGTGTAGGAGGAGTAAAACTACTTAGAGACTCAGATTATGCAGTGTGGGGAGAGGTTTGGCCAACGCCATTTTGGCAAAGGATAACATTTTGGCTTAATGAAACTATGCCACTAGGAGAAACTACTATAACAGTAACTGTAAATGGAGTAGAATCAAACCCACTCCCATTTATTATACGTGAAGGAAAGATATACTTTGTTAATACAGGTGTAGATATGGGAGATGGAAGCTTTGAGTCACCATTTAACTATGAGAGAGCATTGCAATTTGAAAAGTTTCAATCTTTAATTCCTGGGGATATTGTTTATTATAAAGGTGGCGCTTATGAAAGAATGCCTATCTATAGTAATGGAGATAAAGCTAACCAGTTTTTATGGTTTGGGGGAAGTAGTAGTTTTAAACATCAACATGGAACCAAAGATAAACCCATATCTTTTATCGCTTATCCCGGGGAAAAACCAATATTTAAAGAGGATATTAACTCTTATGGGATAGGAGCAGCTCAATTAGCTAATGATTATTTAGTCCTATCTGGATTTACTATGGAGATGCCGTACAGAGTTGTTGGAGTTGGCGGAAACTATATTAGGGTAATAGGTAACGATATTATCGGTATGAAAGGTTCCTATGGAAATGGCTCGGCTCAAGTTTTAACAAATGCCAGTGGTGCCAAAATTTTAGGAAATGCAATCCATGGTGGTAGATCAAAAAATAGATTAGATCATGCAATTTATATTTCAGGAGCCCCAGTTGAAGAGGGTACTCATGTTGGTTGGAACTATATTTATGATAATAATTTTTTAAGAGGTCCGGAGATATCAATAAATCATCAGGAAGATAGAGTTCCAGTTGGTTTAAATGTAAAATCCCATTTTATCTTTAGTAACATTGTTGATTGTAACCCTCAGAGAGCAACAGTTATTAATGTTTATGACCTAAGTTATGATGAAGGAGATCCCCTTGATCCTGAGCCTGTATTTATTTATAACAACATCTTTTTAAACTCGGGAGTTAAAGATTATTCAGATATGAATATAGGATACGCCCATGCATTTCAAGTAACAGGTGATCATACAAGAATTTATAACAATCTTTTTTATGATTCAGCATTCCATGGAGCTACTTTTGGAGGAGTACCAGGGCATTATTCCCACGAGTTTGTAAATAATATGATAATTATGAACTCAGATGTTGAAGTTACCCATGACAAACACTATTATTTGACTCATTATGATACTGAGGGGAAAATAAATATAGAAAAAAATATATTTTATGATATTGGTACAAGAGGTGTAGGGCACTATATGGATTGGATAAAGGGTGCCAAAGGTTATGATAAAAGTATCAATATAACAGGAGAAAATCCTCATTTTGTTAATCCAACTTCTAACCCATTAGAATTAGATTATTCTTTGAAACCTGGAAGTCCAGCAATTGACAGTGGAGAATCGAACTTGGTAGATGTAGATAAACTACCAAAATATGCACCGGTAACTAGAGATATATTCTTTAGGGAAAGAAAGGGTAAGTTTGACATAGGTGCAGTAGAATATTTGAATGATTAAAACTTGCATTTAGTTCTAGGATTTTTTATAAAGAAATGATGAGTGTTAGGAAGTTGAGGTAGAAGATGAAAAAGATTTTATTAGTATGTTTATTCTTAATTTTTGTAGCTTGTTTAAAAAAACCAGATGTTCCAGTAGTAAATGAAAAACCACCAATAGAAAAACCAAATAAACCAGTTGGACCAATAAGTATTAAAGGAAATCCAGTGATAGCTTTTAGTGATATTGAATCAGGTCCAAACTATGGTTGGTCAAATGAAGAAAAAAATAAAGGTGCTGCAGTAACTATATGGGGTAGAAACTTTGGAGAAAAAAGAGGGGAAAACTATGTAAGTATAGGTGGTTATAAACTAGTAGAAGATAGTGATTATGCCACTTGGGGTGAATACTTTCCTACACCTTTTTGGCAAAAGATAACATTTTGGTTAAATGACAGTATGTTAAAGGGTCAAACAAGTATAAAAGTAACTATAAATGGGAAAGAATCAAATGAACTACCATTTTTTATTAGAGACGGAAGGATTATATTTGTTGATGATAATGTAGAAATGGGAAATGGAACTCATAATAATCCATATCTTTATGGAAAAGAATATCAAACTAAGATAGTGCCAACTTTTCAAAAAGGAGATATAGTTTATTATAGAAGTGGAGATTATAATAGATTCGTTTTGTATGAAGCAGATAATTATTATGCAAAATATTTGATTTGGTTAGAAGGTGGAGATAGGGGACAAGATAAAAATAATCCCATAGCTTTTTTGGCATATCCAAATGAGAAGGTAAAACTTATAGTTGGAGATTATACATATGGGTCCCAAGCAACACCAATAAGTAGTCATCAAGTTGTTTCAGGTTTTACAATGATTTCTCCACATCTAGCAGTGAGTATGAATGGTGATTATGGTAGATTAGTAGGAAACGATATAATAGGTCTTACTGGGCATCATGGAAGTGGAGCAGGAATAATACAAACTTTTGGAAGTGGAAATAAAATATTAGGGAATAATATCCATGGGGGTAGAAGTGGAGACAGGTTAGATCATGCTGTATATTTTGCAGGAGCACCAACAGTAGAAGGTTCTCACCTTGGGTGGAATTATATACATGATAATGATTTTGGTCGTGGTCCAGAGATAGCTATAAATCATATGGATAAGAGAGTACCAGAAGGGCAAAGGGTTAAAGCACACTTTATCTTTAGTAATATAGTAGATGCTTTGCCACAAAGGGCAACATTTATAAATGTATTTGATACAAGTTATGATCCTGGGGAAGAAGATCCTGATCCTGTATTTATCTATAACAATCTCTTTTTAAATGGTGGTACCTATGATGAAAATAATAGATATAATGTGGGAGATTCAGACGCATTAGTTATTACAAGAGATCATTCTAGAGTATATAATAATACCTTTTATAATATAGCTTTTGGTGGAGTATGGTTAGTAGGTAATGATGATGAAGGGCATTATAGTAGTAATATACAAAATAATATATTTGTTATGAACTCAGATGTAGAAGTAGCATATGGAGTACATTCATACCTTACAGATAATGGCACATATAAAAAAGCTATAGTAACGAATAATATAATGTTTGATATAGGTAATAAAGGTGTATTAGACTTTAATCCTATGAGGCATAGAAATAACCCTATTGGACCAGATAAGGAAAAAAATTATCTGAATGAAAAGATAGAATTTAAAGATACAGTTAAATTTGATTTTGAACCTTTAAAGAGCACTTTAGCAGTAGACAAGGGAATAAATATATTGGAAGATATAGAGATGTTACCAGAATATGCACCAATAACTAGAGATATATTTTTTAGAGAAAGAAAAGATAAATTTGATATAGGAGCATTTGAATATATAGAATAAAGAAAAAAGTATTTACATATATAAAATAGGAGTATATTATAAGTAGAAGGAAATGGTGATAGTATGATGAAAAAAATCTTGCTTGCCCTTCTACTTTTTTTACTTCCTATATTTATATTGTTTTTGATAATTTATATAAAAATAGATACAAGTAAAAAATATCATAAAAGGGTAGATGTAGAATATAATAATCAAATGACTAAAGAATCTTCTGGGCTTATTAAAAGTAGTAAATATGAAAACATTTATTACACCCATGATGACTCAAAGAGTAAAGAAGCTGATAGTATCAATTATCTTTATGCTTTTTCATTTGTAGATGAAAATAATGCAAAATATGGTAAATGGGAATATAAAATTCAACTAGAAGATACTATAAATATAGACTGGGAAGATATAAGTATTACAGATGATGGAAAAATAATCATAGGTGACATAGGGAATAATTTTAATAATAGAAAGTATTTTTATTTTTATATATTTGATGAACCAGAAAAAAATCAAAAATTAATAAAAAGTGAAGATATAAAAAAAATAGCTTTTAGGATAGCAGAAGTATTTTGGCAAGACAATAATGAAGCTTTGTTTTATTATGAAGATAGTATATATATATTAACTAAGGAGTTGTGGGGTAGAAGTAAATTATACAAATTAAACCTGAATAAAGTAGAAGAAAAGGAATTATATAATTTGGAGTTTATAAATAATTATACTGATAAAGGAATAATAACAGGGGCAGATATATCTCCAGATAAGAAAAAATTAGCAATACTTACTTATGACAAAATAAATATTTATGATATTAGTAAAAGTTTAACTTTTGATAATTTAATAAAAACTATACCTTTAGAGATAAATATAAGATATAGACAATATGAAGGAATAACTTTTGTAGATAATAATAAACTTATTATAAGTACTGAACAGGGTGCTTTTGTAAATGAAGTAAATAAAAACATAGGAATGAGAATATTAGAGTATGATATTTAACTTGATAAATTTTCATAAATTTAGTATAGTATATAAAAGGAAGTGGTTATATGAAAATCATAAAAAGAGCGTGGAAAATACTAGCAGGTCTAATGATTATGCTAAATAGTGAATTATAAATCCCCAAGGGGATTTTTTTATTTTTTTGTAATTTAAATGATTAAGTTAGATTGTAGTAGATAAATAAGTATAAAACAACTTTTTTCTAAGATAAAAATGTCATATGTATATTATATACTCATAAATTTTCAAATATTTCCTTTTAAAGAAGGTGAAAAGATGAAAATGATATTTTTGTTGTTTATAATAAGTTCTTATACACTCCTTTCTCTTAACAAACTTGAATTTACTTTGGAAAATGATATTTTATTTGATGATAAATATTATACAAATGGTGTTGCATGGAGATATAGTCGAATAAAAGACCAAGATTTGTTAATTGAAGGTGATAAATTAGTTTGGAGAAATATTATTTTTGGTCAAAAGATATATACTCCAACCGATATAAAAATGCCGTCTGAATTTTATGAAGCATATGACAGACCTTATGCAGGCTGGCTTTATTTTGGTATGGAAGAAGAGATAAAATACTTTGATAAAAGTAGTTTGAAATACGGTATTATAGTTGGTTTAACTGGAGAAAACTCTTATGCAGAAGAAGCACAAAATAGTGTACATAAAATTATTGGTGCAAGTCTTGCAGAAGGTTGGAGTACACAGATAGGAACTATGTTGGGTGTACAGCTCAATATAGACTATGAAAGAGAAAATATAAGTTATAATTTGAAAGAAAATATAGATTTAAGTGGTCATTTTAAAGTCGCTTATGAAATGGGAAATATATTTTTTAATGTAACTTTTTCAGAAGAGTTCAAACTTGGAAAGATAGAATATTTACCTTATTTAAATGATTTTGATGAAGATGAATATTATTTTTTCTTAGAGCCCAAATTTATGATAGATATATATGATGCAACTATTGAAGGAGAACTTATTAATAAAAATAGCCCATATACAAAAGGAATATATAATTTGGTAGGAAAAGTAGAAGCAGGAGTAAAATATAGATACAAAAATCTTACTTTGGAATATAGTGTAAATATGAACTCAAGTGAACTAGAAGAAAAAAGTTGGCAACTTTTAGAACATATTTATCATAGATTTTATGTTGATTTTTATTTTTAAAATATTTTTTAAAGGTGACAGACTCCTGTCACCTTTTGTATATTATAATAAAATATATAAAAAGGAGGGATAGATATGGAAAATAAAATATGTCAATCGTGTAGTATGCCACTTTTTGATGAAAATGATTTTGGTAAAGAAAAAGACGGTAGTTTAAATAAAAACTATTGTAGCTATTGTTATAAAGATGGAGAGTTTACAGATAATATGACTATGGAAGAGATGATAAACTTTTGTATACCATATGTAGTAAAAGATACTAATGTAAGTGAAGAAGAAGCTAAAAAGCTACTAGAAAAAACTTTTCCAAATCTAATTAGATGGAAAAAAGATAGATAAAATTACTTGGTTAATATACTAATAATTATAAAAAATATAAAATAAAAGGGGAAATTGATGTTTAGAGAAAAGATAGAATTAGTATTCGATATGTATACAGATCTATTAAATACATTAAAAGATGAAGATTTGGATAAAAAACTTGGTGATTTAAGATCAAATACTATAAGGGAGCAACTTTGTTGTGTTATAGGTACAAGAGAAAGTTATGGCAATAATTTGATAAATAATCAAAGTTTTACATGGGATACACAATTTGATTTTGGGAAGAAGTGGAGTAGAAGTGAATTAATAAGAGAAATGGAAGAAAAAAAAGAGATTGTTTTAGAATACCTAAAGGATAATAATAATCTATCTCAAAATCAGCAAAGTGCAATTTTTGATTTATTAGCCCATGAATATATGCATCAAGGACAATTAATTAGATATTTTTATGGTTTAAACTTAAATCTACCTAAATCTTTAGTAGAATTTTGGCATCTACCAAAATAAAAGGTATAATTAGAAAAAAGATTAGGAGTTGATTATGGAGCCGTTTAAAAATGTTTTTAATGAAAAATTTATAGATGAAATAGGAAATGATATAAAAAAAGTATATGATGATTTTGACCATGAATTGTTTAAATCATTAGTATTTGAAGATATATTTGAAACACTTGAATTAAAAGAAAGAATGAGACATATAACTTTTGCTCTTGGTAAAGTATTAAGAGGTACTTATGAAGAGAATATAAATATATTAATCGGGGCTACAAGGGGTAGAAGTGGAATGCCTTATATGGTATTACCTGATTATGTAGAAGTATTTGGATTAATGAACCTAGAAGTATCCAAAAGGGCCTTAAAAGAGTTTACTAGTTTATGTTCATCTGAGTTTGCAGTAAGACCATTTATTATAAGATATGAAGATGAGATGATAAAAGAGATAAAAAAATGGACAGAAGATGAAAATGAACATGTAAGAAGATTAGCTAGTGAAGGAACTAGACCGATTTTACCTTGGGCTATGGATATACCTGCATTTAGGTCTAATCCAGAGAAGATACTTGGTATACTAGAAAAACTAAAAGATGATGAAAGTGCTTATGTTAGAAAAAGTGTAGCAAATAATCTTAATTCAATCTCAAAAGACCATCCAGAAGTAACACTTGAAATAGCTAAAAAATGGTATGGAAAAGATAAAAAAAGAAATCAACTAGTAAAACATGGATTAAGAACTATATTAAAAAGTTCCGATGAAAGAGCTCTTAAATTATTAGGTTATCACAATCCAAAAGATATAAAAATTAAAAACTTAAAAGGTGATAAAAAAGCAAAAATGGGAGGATATTATAATTTTTCTTTTGAGCTTTGTAGTGAAAATGAACTAGGAAAACTTAGGTTAGAGTATATAATGGATTTTGTTAGGCTAAATAATAAAAGAAGTCAAAAAGTATTTAAAATATCTGAAAGTGACTTTAAGGGAAATATAAAAAAAGTAGAAAAAAAACAGTCATTTAAACCAGTTACAACAAGAAAATATTATA
This sequence comes from uncultured Fusobacteriaceae bacterium, assembly GCA_964536535.1. Lineage (GTDB taxonomy): Bacteria > Fusobacteriota > Fusobacteriia > Fusobacteriales > Fusobacteriaceae > CAZFBB01. The sequence goes on along the minus strand of CAZHXU010000092.1, from coordinate 1,340 downwards.
AAGGTTTACATAAGATTACTTTACTTGTAAATGGCTGTAACTTTGGTACTTTGGAATTTGACTTAGAATAGGAGATACTATGGAAAAATTGGATTTGAAGAAAGAATATAAAACTTTGTATAAAATGAAAGTAGATGAAATACGAAGAGTAGAAGTACCAAAACAAAATATAATAAGTATAGTGGGAAAAGGGAGTCCTAGTGACGAATCTTTTGGGAAAGCTATAGAAAAACTTTTTCCTATTGCTTATACAATAAAATTTACTCAAAAAGAACTTGGGAAAGATTTTGTTGTAATGCCCCTCGAAGCATATTGGTGGTCTGAAAATTTAGAAGATTTTGTTAATAATAATAAAGAAAATTGGCAATGGGAGATATTTATTGTTCTACCAGACTATATAAATAAGGAAGATGTAGAAAGGGCAAAAGTAGAAGTAGAAAGAAAAAAAGGACTAAAAGGTTTGGATAAAGTTAATTTTATAGTAAATGAAGCAAATATAGCTTATCAAATACTTCATATTGGACCATTTAAAGATGAAGGTCCTACTGTAAAAAAACTTCATGATTATATATTAGCAGAAGGAGAAGAATTAGGTGGAAGACACCAAGAGATATATTTATCTGATTTTCGAAGGACGTCTGAAGATAAACTAAAAACTATCATTAGACAAAGTATAAAAGAAAGGTAGATTGTATGGGGAATTATATTGAAGTTACAAGTGATAATATAAAAGATGAACATATATGTTGTTGTATTGGTAATAAAAAATGCCAAGAAGGTTATGATGACAAAAAGAATTTTTTGAAGAAAGAATTTTTAAATGGATATAAATTTTGGAAACTTGATGTACGTCATAAAGTTTTTATACAGTTTGAACCTATTGAAACTACTTGGTATGGTGTAGAAGGGAAAGATATTAATTTTATCTCTTGTTTTTGGGTAGCTGGTCAGCATAAAGGTCAAGGTCATGGTAGGAAACTACTAGATATAACAAAAAAAGAATCAAAAGGGAAAAAGGGACTAGCAACAATTGTTGGAAAGAAAAAGATGCATTACCTGTCAGATAGGGGTATATTTGAAAGATATGGTTTTGAAGTTGTTGATGAAAATAATGAATATATACTTTTGTACCTTGAGCTCGAAAAAGGTTCCAAGAATCCAAAATTTACAAATGAATCTAGGAAGTTTGGAGTAGAAGGTGAAGGAGTAGTTGTATATTATTCACCACTTTGTCCATTTTGCAGATATTATACAGACCTTTTGGAAGAAGAGTGCAGAAAAGAAAATATAGACTTTAGAAAGATATACATAGATACTTTTGAAAAAGCAAAAAAACTTCC
>CAZHXU010000091.1:0-11133 GCA_964536535.1 uncultured Fusobacteriaceae bacterium | reverse complement strand
GAGTAACGGTCTCCAAAACCGTGGGTTTAGGGTTCGAGTCCCTATTCGCCTGCCATATTTAGATTATTAAGCTGTCTTATGACAGCTTTTTTTTATATTTTTTTATATATATTTAAGAAAAATTTTATTAAAATAGAAATCATCTTTAGTTTTTAAATTTAATTTTTTATAAGTGTGGAGAAAACTATTTATTTTTATAATATTTTTATTATATTAAAATAATTAATTTCGATAAAGTTATGATATAATTGATTTTGATAAAAGAAATTGATTAAATTCATATGGTGTACATATATAATTGATAAAATATTTGAGAGTATGGATACTCTGGTGGAGGTTTAGATGAAAAAATGTATCTTTTTAGATAGAGATGGTAATATAAATGTTGAAGTAGACTATTTACATAAAAAAGAAGATTTTGCTTTTGTAAAAGGGGCAGATGAAGCTATAAAAATATTTAATAAATTAGGATATTTGGTAGTAGTAGTAACTAATCAATCAGGGATAGCTAGAGGTTATTATACAGAAGAAGATTTGATAAAGTTACATGTACATATGGATAAAGAACTTGATAAAATAGGAGCTAAAGTGGATGGGTACTATTATTGTCCACATCATCCAATAAAAGGAATAGGCAAATACAAAATAAATTGTAATTGCAGAAAACCAGAATTAGGAATGTTCTTAAATGCTAAAAAAGATTTTGATATTGATTTTGAAAACTCTATAATTGTAGGAGATAAACTTTCAGATGTAGAAGCTGGTTTAAGACTTGGAATGGAAAGTGTTTTGGTAAGAAGTGGCCACGGGTTACTGGAAGAGAAAAAATTGTATGGAAAAAAAGAAGTTTTTAATACTTTATATGATTTTGCTAAAGCTCTAGAAGCTAGAAAATATTAGAGTTGTATTGCTAGCAATAAAAAAAAATGATATAATGTGAAGAATTGAATTCTTTTGTAGGAGAATAAAACATGAAGAAAAAAAGTCTAGAGGATATTATAAATAAAAAAGTTGAAATTAAAACAATCGATAGGGTTGTTATGGATACGAGAGAATTAAGAGAAGGAGATGTTTTCATTGCTATAAGAGGTGGAAACAATCATATTGAAGAAGCTCTAAAGAAAAATCCAAGTTTAGTTATATGTGAAAACACAAAATATTCAAATATTGATAATATAATAGTAGTTGAGGATAGTATCTTGACTATGCAAAAATGGGCAAAAAGATACTTGGAGTTGAAAGATATTTTGACAATTGGAATTACAGGAAGTAATGGTAAAACTAGCACTAAAGATACAATCTATTCATTCCTTTCAAAATTTAAAACGGGGATAAAAACTCAAGGTAATTATAATAATGATATAGGTCTTCCATTTACTGTTCTACAAATAGGTAATGAAGATCAATTTGCTGTTCTTGAAATGGGAATGAGTAATTTTGGAGAAATAGATCTTTTAGGTGAGATAGTAAAACCAACATATGGGTGTATAACTAATATTGGTGATTCTCATTTGGAAAATGTTGGAGATAGAGAAGGTGTATTCAAAGCTAAAAGTGAATTACTAAAGCATGTAAAAAGAAAAAATTTCTTTTATGGCGATGATATTTATTTGAAAGATATAGATGGAATAAAAATAGGTTTTGAAAAATCAAATGATTTTGTTATTGAAAGTTTTAAGAACTTAGATGAAGGCTGTGAATTTACTCTTAAAAACTTTGGTAAATTAAAAACAAATCTTCAAGGAAAACATAATGTATTAAATATAACTATGGCTATAGCAATAATGGAAGAGTTAGGTTATAAAATAGATGACTATAGAGATAGAATAGAAAATCTTGAACTTACAAAAATGAGATTTGAAAAAATTCAAAAAGAAAATAGATTATTTATAAATGATGCTTATAATGCTAGTCCAGTATCTATGAAATTTGCTATTGAAACATTTAAAGATATATATCAAGATAAAAAAAGAATATTAGTTTTGGGAGATATGCTGGAATTAGGAGAAAAAAGTAGAGAATTACATGAGGAGATTTCTAATTCTTTAATTAATAATGAATTCTATAAAATATATCTTTTTGGTAAAGAAATGAGATATTTGAAAGAATATATGAATTCAGATGAGAAAGTAGAATATTTTCTTGATAAAGAAGAAATAGTTAAAGAGTTGTTAGATATAAAAGAAGATTTAGTAGTTTTATTAAAAGGATCTAGAGGCATGAAGTTGGAAGAAATTATCAAATAGAAAAGAGGTAAGAAATGTTATACTATCTGTATCAGTTACTTATAAATGATTTATCATATTTTAGAGTATTTAGGTATATAAGTGTTAGAGCTATAATGGCTTTTTTTATGTCTTATATAATTGTTGTATTAGTAGGGAAACCTTTTATTGCTTGGCTTAGAAGAAAGAAGATTGGAGACGACATAAGAGATGTAGGACCTCAATCACATTTTTCCAAACAAGGAACACCTACTATGGGTGGAGTACTTATTGTATTTTCATTAGTTGTAACAACATTAATCACAGGAAATTTGCAGAACTCTTATATTTTGATGTTACTTTTGGTAACAATATTATTTAGTTTAATAGGTTTTTTAGATGATTATATTAAATTTACTAAGAGTAAAAAAGGTTTAGCAGGTAAGAAAAAGATAGTAGGACAGTTGATAATATCTATTATAGTTTGGTTATATATGTATAATTTTCCAATAGCACATGAAAAAATAAATTTTGCAGTAGTTAATCCTTTTGTAAAAGAATCTTTTATATATTTGGGAGCAATATTAATGTTTTTCTTTATAGCTTTTGTTATAATAGGTAGTTCAAATGCTGTAAATATAACAGATGGTTTAGACGGTTTAGTTATTGTGCCAGTAATGATAGTTGGTTTGGTACTAGCTACAATTGCTTATTTTACAGGAAATACTGTTTGGTCAAATTATCTTAATTTGTATTATATAGAAGGTGTTGGAGAAATAACAGTATTTTTAAGTGCTCTAATAGGAGCAGGATTAGGATTTTTATGGTACAACTTCTACCCTGCACAAATCTTCATGGGTGATACAGGTTCATTAACACTTGGAGGAGTTTTGTCTGTTATAGCAATATTCCTTAAACAAGAAATATTATTTGCAATAGTAGGAATAGTTTTTGTAGTAGAAGCTTTGTCTGTAATACTACAAGTTTGGTCATTTAAAAAGCGTGGAAAACGTATATTTAAAATGGCACCTATACATCATCATTTTGAATTACAAGGTATGCCAGAAACAAAAGTAACAGCAAGATTTTGGATAATTACAATTATGTTTGCAATACTTGGAATGCTAATATTAAAGTTGAGGTAGAATATGAAAAAAGCTATGGTTTATGGTGGAGGAGTAAGTGGGCTTAAAGCTTTGGAACTCCTTGAAAAAAATGGATATGAAACTATTTTGGTTGATGATAATAAAGCTATGACTAAAGAAGAAGCTTTATTAAACCTGGACGGTATAGAAATTTTCGTGAAAAGCCCAGGAATACCCTACAATGAACTTACAGAAAAAGTAAGTGAGTTAGGTATAGAATTAATTGATGAAATAGAACTTGCTTTTAGATATGATAAAAGTGGAGCTAAAATAATAGCAATAACTGGAACAAATGGAAAAACAACAACAACAAGTAAAATAAAAGGATTACTTGAAGTAGGTGGTTTTGAAGTAGAAGCAGGTGGAAATATCGGAAAACCATATGCTGAAATAGTTTTGGAAGAAAAAAAATTAGATTACATAGTTTTGGAACTTAGTTCATATCAACTTGAAAATTTGAAAAACTTTAAAGCATATATTAGTTTGATTATAAATTTATCACCAGATCATTTGGCTAGATATGATTCGGTGGAAGCTTATTATAGAAGTAAATTAGCTATAAATATGAATCAAAATGAAAATGATTATTATATTTATAATAAAGATTCTCTTGAACTAGACAATCTAAAGCATAAATTTGGTGGTAAAATAGTAGAAGTAAGTAGTTTGGGCAAAAAATGTGACTATTATGTAGAAGATAATCAGATTTGTCATAATAATAAAAAAATAGCCCAAGTTGAAAAGTTAAGTTTGAAAGGTAAACATAACCTTGAAAATATAATGTTCATCATTGCTGTAGGAAGTATTTGTGGAGTAGAAGAAGAAAAGATGCAAAACTATTTGTATACTACTGAATCACTTGAACATAGAATGGAATTTTTCTTGGAGAAAAATAATATTAAATTTATAAATGATTCTAAAGGGACAAATGTAGACTCAACAATAAAAGCAATTGAAGCATATGATGAAAAACCTATATTAATTTGTGGTGGTAAGGACAAATTAGTTGATTTAAAACCTCTTTGTAAAGTTATTAGCGAAAGTTGTAAAAGTCTTTATTTAATTGGAGAAACAGCTAATATAATTGAAGAATTAACAAAAGATTATGGATTTGACAATATATATAATTTTGGCTCTATTGATAAGGTAGTTGAAAATCTTGAAGTGGTAGAAGGTGATATAGTTTTATTCTCACCAGCACACTCTAGCTTTGATCAATTTAAAAATTATATTGAAAGAGGTAATATTTTTAAAGAGCTTATTTTGAAGAAGTATAAATAGGAGAGAATATGAAAAAAATCATTTTTACTACTGGTGGAACTGGAGGACACATCTATCCTGCTCTAGCTGTAGCTGATAAGTTAAAAGAAAAAGACATAGATATAGTTTTTGTAGGCAGCAAATACAGAATGGAGAAAGATTTAGTTCCACAAGGAGGCTATAAATTTATAGCATTAGATATTCTTCCATTTAAAAGTATAATTTCTATTATTAAACTAATAAAATCAACAATAAAAGCATTTGCTATTATAAGAAAAGAAAAAGCAGATGCAGTTTTTGGTTTTGGAAATTATATTTCAGTGCCAATTTTGGTTGCAGCATTTGTTATGAGGAAAAAAATCTATCTTCAAGAACAAAATTCAGAATTAGGAATGGCTAATAAGCTTTTTTATAGATGGAGTAGTAAAACATTTTTAGCTTTTGAAAAAACTTATGATGAATTACCTCAAAAGTATTATCAAAAATTAAAAGTAACAGGAAATCCTCTGAGAGAGGACTTTTTGCACCTAGATTCAAAAGTTGAAAGAGAAAAGTTAAAAGTAAGAGAAGGCGAAAAAATCTTACTTATAGCTGGTGGTTCTCAAGGATCAAAAAATATTAATGATGCTGTACTTAAACATTGGGATAGAATTTTTAAAGAGTCAGATATAAGAATATATTGGTCTACAGGTAAAAATAATTTTGAAGAAATTAATAACCAAATAAATAAATTGAAACCAAATGATGTAATACGTCCTTATTTTGATAATATGCCTAATATAATGACGGCAGCAGACTTAGTTATATGTAGAGCTGGTGCAATGGCAATTTCGGAGATAATAGAATTAAATAAACCAGCTATATTCATTCCTCTTGGAGCAGGAGGGCAAAGAGCAAACTCTATGATGTTAAAAGAAAAAGAAGCTGCTTATGTATATGATAATAGCCAGGTAGAAGAAGCTCTATTGAAAGCATTAGATCTTATTTTAGATGAAGAAGAGTTGAAAAAACTTAAAAGTCAGATAAAAACATTTAAAGAAGGAAATGCAGTAGACAAAATAGTAGAAAATCTAGATATCTGGGGGAACAACTAATGAAGAACATATATTTTATTGGAATAAACGGAATAGGAATGAGTGGCTTGGCAAAAATTATGGCTGTTAAAGGTTATAAAGTGAGTGGAGCAGACTTGAATACAAGTAAAAGAATCGAAGAGCTGGAAAAATTAGGAGTAAAAATATTTCCAGAACATAATGAAGAGAATATAACTGGCATTGATTTGGTAGTAAGATCAAGTGCTATTAAAGAAAATAATCCAGAGTATAAAAGAGCAATGGAAGAAGGAATAAAAGTTATCAAAAGAGGTGAATTATTAGCTTTTTTGATGAATAAAGAAAAAGGAGTAGCAATAGCAGGTACGCATGGTAAAACTACAACTAGTTCTATGTTAGGTGCTGTTAGTTTGTCTATAGACCCAACAATAGTAGTAGGAGGAATACTTCCTGAGATTGAATCAAATGCAAAAGCAGGAACAAATGAATATTTTGTTGCTGAAGCAGATGAGAGTGATAACTCGTTTTTATACTTGCATCCATATTATTCTGTGATAACTAATATAGAAGAAGACCACATGGAAAATCATGGTTCATTTAAAAATATTGAAAATTCTTTTAGAAGATTTATAGATCAAACAAGTAATAAAGTAATTGCAAATATAGACTGTGAAAATGTAGTTAATATTATAAAAGGCAATGAAAAAGTTATTACTTATAGCTTGAAAAATGAAGAAGCAGATATATATGCGAAAAATATTAGAATTGAATCATTTAAAACATTTTATGAAGTATATATAGATAACAAATTTGTAGGTGAATATTCTTTGGGAATACCTGGAATACATAATGTATCTAATAGTTTACCAGTAATCTACTTAGCTTTAAAATTTGGAGTAGCAAAAGATGAACTTGTGGATAAATTACTTAAATTTAGAGGAGCTAAAAGAAGATTTGATATTCTGTATGATAAAGATATAAAAATAGTAGATGATTATGCTCATCATCCAACAGAAATAAAAGCAACTTTGCAAGCAGTAAGAGAAAGAACAGAAGAGAAAGTAGTCGCAATATTTCAACCTCATAGATATAGTAGAATCAAATTTTTGTGGGATAGATTTGAGGGAGTTTTTGATAAAGCTGATGAAATAATCTTGTTGCCAACATATAGTGCAGGGGAAGAGAATATTTATGGAATAAAATCGGAAGATTTTGCCGAATTTATAGCACCTAAAGGTAATATAAAATTAGCTCAAGGTGAAAAAGATCTTTATGAAACTATAGGTAGAAAAGAAAAAGATACTCTGTATCTCTTTATGGGAGCAGGAGATATAAGCAAAATGGCACATAATATTACTGAATTATTGGAGAAGAATTAATATGAAAATATATAAAAATATAAATATGAAAGAATACTCTAATATGAAAATTGGAGGAATAGCAAAGGAACTAATCATTTTTGAAGATAAAAATGAAATAGTAGAAGTATTAAAAGAAAAAGAAAATATTTTTATTATTGGTAATGGAACAAATACTCTTTTGAATGACAAAGAACTTGATTATACTTTTGTAAGTTTAAAAGAGCTGAAAAAAGCAGAAGTACTTGGAGAAACAAGAGTAAGAATAGAAGCAGGTCTTGACTTTGATAAAGCAATAGAATTTTTAGAAGAAAAAGATCTTGGTGGAATAGAAAATTTAGCAGGAATACCAGGAAGTTTAGGCGGATTAGTCTATATGAATGGTGGAGCTTATGGAACAGAAATATTTGATTATATAGAAAAAATAGAGATAATAGACGAAAATTTTGTTCTTAGAGAAGTAGAAAAAAAAGATTTATCTTTTAGTTATAGAAAAACAGAAATTCAAGAAAAAAAATGGATAGTTGTAAGTGCGACATTTAATTTTGATAAAGGTTTTGATAAAAACAAAGTAGAAGAATTAAAGGGTAAAAGAGAAGGAAATCATCCTCTTAATTTGCCTAATTTAGGTAGTACTTTTAAAAATCCTGACAACCATTACTCAGCAAGACTTATTATTGAAGCTGGTTTACAAGGGTTACAAATTGGAGGGGCACAAATATCTCTTAAGCACCCTAATTTTATAGTAAATCATGGCGAAGCAAAATTTGATGATGTATTAGAACTTATTAATAGAGTAAAAAATGGAGTTAGGGAAAAAACAGGAATTGAATTAAAAGAAGAAATTATTATTGTTAAGTAGGAGGAAGAATGAGAGTAGCAGTTTTAATGGGTGGAATATCTGCTGAGAGAGAAGTTTCTTTAAACTCAGGTAGTTCAGTTTTGAAAGCATTAATCGAATTAGGGTATGATGCTTATCCTCTTGTATTAGATAAAGAAAATATAGGTTCAGCACTTATTGAAAATGAATTTGATATAGCATATATTGCACTTCATGGTGAATTTGGTGAAGATGGTAGAGTGCAAGGAATGCTTGATATATTAGGAAAAAAATATACAGGTAGTTCTTATAGTGCAAGTTGTTTGACTATGGATAAAATAGTTACAAAAAAATTGCTTGAGAATAAAGGGATTACAATGGCAAAAACTTATGAAAACATAGAAGAAGTAGACAGTTTTCCAGTAGTTATAAAACCAGCAACAGAAGGATCAAGTGTTGGGCTTTATATCTGTAAAACTAGAGAAGAACTGGTTGAAAATTATGAAAAAATAAGTGATAAAAATCCTATTATAGAAGAGTTTATAAAAGGGGAAGAACTTACTGCAGGAGTACTTAATGGTGAAAGTCTTGGAGTAGTTAAGATAATACCTAAGTCAGGTGTATATGATTATAAATCTAAGTATACAAAAGGCTGTAGTGAATATGAATATCCAGCAAATATTGATAAAAGTGTATATGAAGAAGCAATGAGAGTTGCGAAAATGGTACACACAACATTTGGTTTGGGAGGGGCGAGTAGAAGTGATTTTATACTTAAAGAAGGTAAATTATACTTCTTAGAAGTAAATACAAGTCCTGGCATGACAGAGACGAGTTTATTACCAAAACTTGCTAGTTTAAAGGGGTATGACTTTAAAGAATTAGTTAAAAATATAACTGACTTTGTTGAAAAATAAGTAAAAAGATGTTATATTAATGTTAGATGTAAAAATGGGTGGAAAAATTATGATAAAAGTTTGGAAGAATTTTATATGTTTTATTTTCGTACTGTTATCTATGTTTTTATATATAGATTTTTTGAAGAGCTCTTATTTCTCTGTAAAAGAAATAAGTTTGGAAAATGAACTGTTTTTGTTGGATCATACATATCCTGACAATTTTGCTAAGTTTAAGGGGAAGAATATCTGGCAATTGGACTTTTTCGATATCGAAAAATCTTTGGAAAAAGATGTAAGAATAAAAAATATTTCTATAAAAAAATCTCTTCCAAATAAATTAAAGATTAATTTAGAAGAAGAAAAAATATTTGCTAAAACAAAATATGGAAATAAGATATATTTTACAAGCGAGAATGGTGAAATATTTGCATATAATAAAGAAATAGACAATAGTGATTTAATATTAATTGATATTAAAGAAATTGATGAATTAAAGTCTTTGGTTAAAGTAATAGAAGAGGTATATAAAACTGACGGAGAAAAACTAGTATCAGAAATCTATTATGACAAAGAAGATACAATAGTTGTTATGCTAATTGATGGAACAAGAATAAAAACAGATAAACTTGTTGATTGGAAAAAATACAATACAGCATTTATCTTGTATCAAGATTTAATTGGAAAAAAAGATAAGATTGAATATATAGATATAAGGTTTAGTGACTTTATAGTAAAATAGTGAGGTAATAAAGGGGAGGCTTTTGATGGAAAACAACATAGCTGTAGCCATTGATATTGGAACAACAAAAATATATGTTATAATAGCTGAAATTAATCCTGAAACTGGGAAATTTCAAGTGAAAGGCTATGGTACGAATACATCTAAAGGACTTAAAAAAGGTTTGGTTGTGGATGTAGAAAGAACTACAGCTGACATAAAAAAAGCAGTAAAAGCAGCAGAAGAGATGGCAGGCATAGAAGTAACAAGAGCCTGTATAGGCGTGTCTGGTAGACATATTGAGTCTGTACTTAGCTCAGCCGAAGTTTATCTAGGTGATGAGCCTAGAGTGATTATAGACGAAGATTATAGCAAATTGATACAGCTTGCTAAAAATAAAGTAGTTACTTATGATAGACGTGTATTACATGAAATTGCATTTAATTATAGAATAGATAATTCTGGTTTGGTTAAAAATCCCATTGGTATGGTAGGGGAAAAACTTCAAGCAGATGTGCATTTGATTACAGGTTCTGAAAAAGAAATAGTTTCATTAAAAAATGCACTTAAAAATCTGGATATTGATATAGATGAAATCGTTCTAGAACCATATGCAAGCGCTAAAGCAGTACTTACAAATTCAGAGAAAAAATTTGGAACTGTTATAGTAGATATTGGTGGTGGAACTACTGATATTGGAATATATAGAAATGAAAAATTGATATACTCAAGTGTAATACCTATAGGTGGAGAGCATTTTACAAATGATATCTCTTATGTTTTGAATATAGACCTTGATATAGCAGATAGAATAAAAAAAGAATATAGTACTCAAGTTAATAAATACAGTGATCTTGAAGAAGCAGAAATTGTTATACCAGAAAGAAACTCTTTTGCTAATAGATATATACCTTTAGCTCAATTAAAAGAGATTATTGATTCTAGAATAGACGATATACTTGAGCATATTGAAGATAAACTAGAAGCTTCTGGTTTTAGCGATTATATCTCAAACGGAATAGTTTTTACAGGTGGTGCTTCTCAAATAGCAGGTCTTCAAGAAAGAAGTTCTGAGCATTTTGAAAAGTATGAAATAAAAATGGGTATACCAATACAAATCGAAGGTTTGCTTGAAAATATGAACAAACCTGAAAATGCTACAGGAATAGGGTTACTAATCTATTCTGTAGAAAAATCTATGAAGGAAAATAGAGTAGTATATAAATCTAAAAAAATAATTGAAAATGAGGAAGTTAAGAATGGGGATGAAGAGGTAGAAGAGACGGTTGATTTTACTTCTAAAGTAAAAAATTTCTTCTCTAATCTATTCTAGCCACAAGGAGGAAAAGATGTTTGAAAGCAATAACGGTAGTTTAGTAAATATTAAAGTAATAGGAGTAGGGGGAGCTGGAGGTAACGCTATCAACGACATGATTTCTAGTGGTGTTACTGGAGTGGAGTTTATTGCGGCAAATACAGATGCACAAGATTTGGTTAACTCTTTAGCTGACATAAAAATTCAATTAGGTCCTGAATTAACTAAAGGACTTGGAGCAGGTGCTAACCCTGAAATAGGAAGAAAAGCGGTAGAAGAAGATATGGATCTTATAAAAGAGATCTTGAAAGATACAGATATGTTATTTATAACAGCAGGAATGGGTGGAGGAACAGGAACTG
>CAZHXU010000090.1:0-11169 GCA_964536535.1 uncultured Fusobacteriaceae bacterium | reverse complement strand
AAAACACTAAAAAAGCTCTTTCACAACTGAAAGAGCTTTGCTTATTTTATTTAATTATCAAATACTTCTGTAAATCTTTTGAAAATTTCTTTTACAGATAATACTTCTTTTATCTTCCAAACATCTGTACCTGCAAAATAGATTCCACCTTGGTTATCACCATTATGTCCTCTTACTAATCTTTCATTTACGCAAAATTCATATGTACAATGCTTCAAACATTGTGAACATGATGTTGGTTTGTCTGGATTTCCTTCTAATATCTTTTCTACAAAAGGAGTTTTTATAGCATTTGCTGGTAAGCCCGCAGAACTCATCATCTTTACTACGTCACCTTCTTTTGCATCTATATATGCTTGTTTAAAGTCTTCATTAACTTCACATTCATCACTAGCAACAAATCTTGTTCCCATTTGTATACCATCTACCCCAAGGCTAAACATACGTTTTGCATCACTAGGAGTAATTACTCCTCCTGCTGCTATTACTGGTATCTTTAAAGCTTTCTTGATGTCCCCTACTATATCCCAAGAATCTTCTTCTGTTCCAAGGTGTCCTCCTGCGTTTCCACCTTCTACTATTACTGCACTAGCTCCTAATCTCTCAGAAATTTTTGCCAATTTAAGAGACGAAACTATAGGAACTATAGGAATATTAAATTGTTTTCCTATAGGAAATATATCTCTAGAAAAACCTGCTCCACAGACAATAAGGTCTGCTTTTGCTTCTATAGAAGCTTTTACTAATTCTACAAAGTTTCTTGCAGCAAACATAATGTTTACACCAATTACTCCTTTAGTTGCTTCTTTAGCTTTTTTTATTTCAGTCTTTAAGCTATCGATACTAAGTGCAGTACCAGCAATAAGACCTATTCCTCCTTCATCAGCAACTGCTGATGCTAATTTAGCCATAGATACCTTTATAGCCATTCCGCCTTGGATGATAGGATACTTTATATCCAAATCCCCAATCTTTAATTTTGGTAGTTTCATTTTCAAATCACCCCATAAAAACATTCGTTATCTAACATATGTAACATTATACAGTATAGCTACCTTAGTGTCAATCTTTCTCTTTGTCAAAATACCTTTATCTATGTTATTATATAACAAATAGAAAATTGGGAGGAATTATGTCTACATTACACAAAACACCAAGTGCTAATAGATTACATATTGCTATTTTTGGAAAAAGAAACATGGGAAAATCAACACTTATAAATGCTATAACTGGGCAAAGTTTAGCTATAGTTTCTGATTATGCAGGAACTACAACAGATCCTGTTTACAAAGCTATGGAAATATTGCCTATAGGACCCTGTGTACTTATTGATACAGCTGGAATTGATGATGAAGGAGCTCTTGGAGAATTAAGAATAAAAAAATCTCATGAAGTTATTAAAAAAACAGATATAGCTCTTTTAGTTGTTGATAACAAAGGTTTTAGTGATTTTGATTTAAATCTTATTAATATTTTTGAAAAAAACAATACTGAATTCATTGTCGTTATTAATAAGGAAGATTTAGGTGGAGTAGAAGAGTTTAAAAAATTTTTAAATGATAAAAAATATAATTATGTTAGTGTTTCTGCAAAAGATAATATTAATATTCATCAATTAAAAGAAGCAATTATAAAATATAGCCCTAAAACTTTTGAACAACCAAGTATAGTTGGAGATCTTATAAATCCAGGTGATGATGTTGTTTTAGTTATTCCTATCGATACGGGAATGCCAAAAGGTAGACTTATTTTACCACAAGTACAAACTATAAGAGATATTTTAGATAATGATGGAATTATACATATTTCTAAAGAAAGAGAGTTACGTTGGACTTTAGAAAACTTACGTAAAAAACCAAAACTTGTTATAACTGATTCTCAAGAATTTGCAAAAGTAAGTGCAGATACTCCCTCTGACATCAAACTAACTTCATTCTCTATACTATTTGCAAGATACAAGGGAGATTTGTTTAAGTTAGTAGAAGGTGCAAAAACACTTAGAAACTTAAAAAAAGGCGATAAAGTTCTGATTTCAGAAGCTTGTACTCACCACGCCCAACCAGATGATATAGGTAGAGTTAAAATTCCACGTTGGATTAGGGAAACAATTGATAAAGATATTGAATTTGATTTTGCTACTGGAAGAGATTATCCTGAAAACCTCAAAGATTATAAATTAGTTATACATTGCGGAGCATGTACTCTAAATAGAAAAGAGATGTTAAATAGAATTGAAACAAGTTACGAACAAGGTATTCCTATAATTAACTATGGACTTTGTATAGCTTATCTTCACGGAATTTTTGATAGAGCTCTTGAGCCATTTACAGATGTATACCTAAATTGGATAGAAGATTAACAAAAAAAGAAAAAACTTTTAATTCACAAAAAAAGACTGATTTATTTGAAATCAGTCTTTTATAATTCTATTTTTTCTTAAATTGGCTAAATAAGTTTCCTAAACCACTTAGTTGTTTTGGAGCACTTGCCGCTTTTTTATTTTCTAATTGTATTTCTTCATAAACTTCTGCTCTATGAACTGAAACACTTTTTGGTGCTTTAATTCCAATTTTTACTTGATCACCTTTAATATCTACAATGACTATCTCTACATCGTCACCTATGATAATACTTTCATTTTTCTTTCTTGATAATACTAGCATCTGCTCCCCCTAACCAAGATGCGCTTGCATCTCTTCTAAGATATAGTGTTTCAACTTATGTTTAGGGTTTGTAGAGATTACTTGTTTCCCCATTTTTTTTACTCTATTAATTACTATTGGACCTTGTAAATTAGCAGTCATTTTTGATGAATCTTCTGGTAATACAACTATTCCAAATATATCAGAATCTTCTGGACTTTGTAATTCTAGCTCTTCTACATCTTTTTCCGCCAATTTTAAAGAGTAATTTGGCCTAAATTCAAATGGTCTAATAAGTATAAATGCTAAGTCACCATCATCTATAGCTTGCATCCACATTAAAGGATTATCTTCTTCCATTTGAAATATTACATATCTTCTTAGATTTTCAAAACCAAAAAGTCCTTCTTTAAAGTGAATTATATCAGATTCATTAACTTCTAATTCACCAAATCTTGCTGTGTTAACTTTCATTTATTCCTCCTAGACTTTACTATCGTATACTTCTCCTACAGTTTCTATATTAACTTTTGGATAATTATCTACTGTAGTATAAACCCCACCAGGTTTTACATCTATTCTTAATTGTTGTTTAGCTTCTGCTGATATCTTATCTGGCTCTGCTTCTACCTTCAAATACCCCTTTTTGACACGGATATCTATAGGTGTTTTAGGAAAATAAGCTACATTTAGTTCAACTTTATCTTCTTTATGGGCATTTTTTTCAGCTATTTTCAGAATAGGTTTTCCCTTATTCTCTATTTTCATCATAGCTTCCCCATCACGTACATAACTACTAATGTTTTCTTTAGCTTTCCTCTCTGATTTCCTTCCAATAGTCCTCATCAAGTCTTGCGGACTTTCAAGTCCAAGTTGTTTGTACGCTTTATATGTGTCTATCTCTATTGTATCAGCTTTTTGTCTTATGTCAAATTTACCCTTTGTTTTTTTTAATTTAAAATCAGCTTCTTGTCCACTAATTTTCATCTTAGCGTCTTTTGTTCGAAGTTTTATATTAGTATTATCTGTATTTATCCTAATCGAAACTGACATGAGAATTTCCTCCTAATTACTTTAAAAAATCCATAAGAGTAGGCTGAATAACTTTGGCTCCTACTGAAAGAGACATACGTTGCACACTTTCTTGCACTTTAAGGTCACTTATTGTTTCAGTAATATCTGTATCTTGAGTTTTAGATAAAAGATCAGACATACTAATTTTATTATCTTTAAGTCTTTCTTCTACTTGCATAATTCTACGCATCTTAGCTCCTACTTGAGATCTGTATTTCATTATCCCGTCAAGAGCTCTATCCATATGCCCAAGTTCTTTATTTACAGTAGTTCCACTATTAGCTTGATCTTCTACCGTATTCCCTTTGTATATTTCATCTCTTAGGTTTATCATTGATTTTATAAGATTATTATTTTCATTAATAAATACTTCACTACCAGGAATGTTGTATTCTATAATAATTCCTTTATCAACTTCTGCCAAAAGTTTTCCGCTATCGCCATTATATTTTACTCCAACTATGTTGTCATTATTTATACCTTCTCTTACATTCCCCTTAATGTCAACTAAATCTGCTGGAATACCTTCATCTTCCATTCTTTCATGACCTCTAACAGCAGCAAATGGAGTTTCAATAGTATTAAATCCACCAAAAATAAATCTATCTCCTACTTTACCATTTCCTATAGATATAATTTGATCTATAAGTTCATTTACTTCTGCGCCCATTGCATCTCTTGCTGTTTGTTCATACGTTTCTGTTGTTGCTTGAACAGCAAGTTCTCTTACTCTTTGTACTATGTCACCAATCTGTCCCAAACTTACATCTGTATAAGATAAAAAGTTTTTTGCATTTATTGCATTTGCACTAAATTTTTCTATCTCACCAAGTACAGTTTTATATGACATAGTTTTTACTGCTCCTGTAGGATCATCTTGAGGGGTATTAATTTTAGTACCTTTAGATAATCTATCATTTGTTTTATCCATTTTTGCCATGTTAGTTTGTATATTATTAACTACATTATTTGACATCATCTTATTTGTAACTCTCATATTTACACCTCAATTAAAGCTTTTCTATAACTGTTTTGATCATCTCATCAACAGTACGAATATATCTTGCTGCAGCATCATAACCATGCTGATATTTTATCATGTTAGCCATCTCTTCATCCAGTGATACACCTTGTTCAGCTTGTCTTCTTGCTTCAAGGTTGTTCATAAGAATAGTTTGATTCTCAACGAATTTTTTAGCTTCTTGAGAACTTATACCTAAATCAGATACTACTGATTTAAAAAATTCTTCATATGTAAATCTACCAATTGATTTTTCACCTTTTAAACCTGCCATACGTAGAGCATTACTTCCATCCCCTACTGGGTTAGCTTTATCAACTAGTCCATCACCATTTGTATCTACACCTTGTGCTGCTGCTATATTTTCAACATTTGTTATTGCTACTGCCATTCTAAAAGCAGCTTTTTCTCTCGGAGAACCTTTTCTATCTTCACTTAGAGTATTTATACTACTGCTATCTCTATAGTCAAACTCACTATTTTCATCTATAAGTCCCAATTTTGATAATAAAGTTCCACTTTCTTGAGTAAGAGTTTTGATATAATAATCTTCTTCTTTTTCTGCTCTCAGTATCATTCTATTATTTGGTCCTACATTTGCTACAACTCCAGCTTTTGATTTATTGATTTTATCAACGATTCTCTCAAGGTTATCTCTTTCTGTATCATAAGAAATTTTTATACCATTAATACTAAAAGTTCCTTTTTCTATAAATGGATTTTGACTAGAAACTTCTACTCCATCTGCTCCTACTTGAGATGTTTCTGTAGATAAACTTTCACTTAATGCTTTATCTGGTCTTTCTACAACTTTTTCTCCACGAAGTTTATAAACAGCTGCAATTTCATTTCCATCAATGTCTCTTATTTGAGATAATGTTTCAAAATCATCAAAAAAAGCTCCACCTTGTACTCCTCTATAATCAAAACCTGATCTATTAACATCATTCGTTGCGTCTATTATTCCTATTGCAAGTTGATCCATATATTTCATGTATCTCATTGCATCTTCATCTCTTAATTCAACAAAACCTTTTAATTTACCATCTTGAAGTAACAAAGGTTCATCTATATCATCCCAGTATAACTGTGCCATACCGTCATTTTTATTTTGTTCTCTTCTAATACTAAGGTCTTTACTAAAATCACCTTGAACAACTGTTCTTCCACCAATAGAAACTGCATATTCATTACCTTTTCTAATAACTTTTACATTAACGATTTCAGATAATTTTTCACTTAAAAGATCAAATTCATCTCTAAGGTCATTTGCTTTTCCTCCACCAGCTTCTA
Source organism: uncultured Fusobacteriaceae bacterium (assembly GCA_964536535.1). Lineage (GTDB taxonomy): Bacteria > Fusobacteriota > Fusobacteriia > Fusobacteriales > Fusobacteriaceae > CAZFBB01. Next base: position 5,139 of record CAZHXU010000090.1, on the reverse strand, counting down.
CTCTTCTAATTTGAGCATTAATTTCAGCCATTCTCCTAGTAATAGAGTTTATATCATTAACTAAAACTTCTATATTATTATCAAAATCTGAACGTAAAGCTTCAAATCTTTCATAAGTACTTGAAACAGAAGTCGCAAGAGATTGTGCTCTCTCTTTAAGACTTACCCTAGTTGCCATATCTTCTGGATTTTGAGACAAATCTTGCATAGCTTCCCAGTATTCATCAAGTACTTTTCTAATACTTTGATCACTTGGTTCATTAATTATATATTCCATATGTTTAAGATTAATTTCTCTAGTTTCCCATTTTGAATTACTAGATTTTTCTTTAATCATTCTATCATCAATAAAAGCATTTCTTGCTCTATTTATTTCTTCTACTTCAGACCCTATTCCAACTGCCCCAAATTTTGGATGTTGGTTTGTAAGGCTATTTAATTCTACAAGTTGTCTACTATACCCTTCTTTATTAGCGTTAGAAATATTGTGCCCTGTTACTCCTATTGCTCTTTGATGAGATGTCAAACTTCTTTTTCCAACTTCTAATCCATTAAAACTCATATGCTCCTCCATTTATGACACTTGGAAGTAAAAATTCCAACTATCTCATTATCTGTCTACTAATAATAAATTCAAATAATACCGCTATAGTACCCTAAGAGCTATTATTACACTTCTCCCTAGTACTTATTCCAAATAGTTAAAAAAGCAGCTTCTAGGTAGCTGCTTATCCTCTTGTGTTGAGTAAATTATTATTAACTACACTGCTTTTTTTGCTATATTTATCGTAGCCCAATTCTTTTTCTCCAGCAGCTTCTTTCATGATAGTATCTAGCATCTTACTGGATACATCTATAAGTTGCGACGATAATTCATTTTTTACTCGAATATCATCTAAGATTCCAATTAATTTTTCCCTTAATTCCAGTAGAATTTCCCTACTCTTTGTATCTTTAATTTCAAAAGCTAATTCTTTTAGAGTAAGTTTTTCACCATAACTTTTAACAATAGAAATACGCTCTCCTTCTAAAAAAGCAATATCTTCACTTAAATTTCTTTCTTCAGAAATTAAGTTATTAAGATCAGTTACATCTCTATTTTTTATAAGTTCTATCCTTTTTTCAACTATTTCATACTCTTTTTGATAAAGGCTATATTCTTTATTTAGTATTTCAATTAGTTTTTCCAAAAGTTTTTTTTCCAAATTCTACACCTTCTTAGATTCTAATATCGCATCTGCCAAATCTTCTGTACTTACGCTGTAAGTTCCAGCAGCTATTTGTGCTTTCAAATCATTGATTCTAGCTTCTCTATCATCTATAGTATTAAGTCTCGCTTTTAAATATTCTACTTCAGAATTTTTAACATTTTGCTCAATAGCTTGATTTGATATTTCCACTTTATCTTTGTTGTTTTTATTTTGAACTACATCATTTTTGTCTTTGACAGTCTTATTAGCATTTTTATCATAAGTATTATAAACTCCTACATTACCCAATATTTTCATTTCTGTCACCTCACCTTCTACAGTCTTCTTTATATATTAGTTATCGACAGATAAAATTAAAACTTAAGAAATTTAATCATCATTTTTTGCCAGTAATATACATAGCAGATTTTTTTTCTTTATCTTCTTTATTAAGGCTTTTACTCATTTCTTTTTGACAATTTTTACAGATATCTCCTACAGTAATTGGTTTCCCACAAATTTTACATTTTTCATTTGCACGGATTTTTGATTTCTCAAGTCTACCATCTTCATACCATTTAAGTATCAGTCCTTCTGCAACTCCAGTAAATTTAGATATATCTCCAGTTGTAGAACCTGGATAATCCCATAAATAATCTTTCACTTTTTGAAATGCATCATTTTCTTTTGACATACATTCTGGACAAAGATCACTTTTTCTTATTTCCAAAAACATCTTTCCACAACTTTTACATTTTTTTTGTTTATGTAACATCTCTAGCACCCCTTACTTTCTTTGACTTAGCACTTTTACTAATGGCAAAAGCAAATCTAATTATTTTATTTGCTTTTCCATTTTCTTCAATTGTTTTCTCAATTTCATCAAATGTAGCTCCAGTAGTTACTATGTCATCAACTATTAATATATTTTTATTCTTTACTTCAATATTCAAATCAAATGAGTTTTTTATATTTAGCCGTCTTTTTTTCTCATCTAATATTTTATACATCTTCTTAGTATTTTTAACACGATTTATACTTTCATATCTATACTTTAATAATTTTAATACTTCTTCTACCTGATTAAACCCCCTAGAATTATGGCGTTTTTTGCTTATGGGTACAGGTATAACAATGTCAATTTCTTCTCTAAAAACTATTTCAAACAATTCTTCTTCTATTAATTTAGCAATAGTTTTTGCATAATAGGCCCTGCTATTACTTTTGTAATTTAATAAAAGTTTTCGAAAATCTCCACTATAATCAAATAAATAATAGAGTTTCCCAAAACTTCTAAATGACTTATTTTTTTCTAAAAAACTATAACAATTATAACATATCTCATATTCTTTGTCATAATTATTTTCCCTACATAGAGGACACTTGGTATCAAAAAATACTTTTCTAATATTCTGGATTATATTCTTCATTTGTATCAATTACCTTTGCTGAATAAACTTCAGTAAATCCACATTCTACACAAGTTTTAAAGTAATACCTACCAAGTTCTAGTTTTATACCTGGTTCTTTTTCAGGTAAAAAAACTGTTTTTACTATATATTTATCTGAACCACATCTAAGACATTTAAAATCCAAGTTCATCACCCCAAAAACAATTTTTTATCCAATTATGTTTTTCTCCATCAAAAGAAATAACATCAAAGCGCATATTGAAATGCTCATAATTATTTCCTTCCAAAAAATTCATAGCACTTTTATAGATTCTTTTCTGCTTTTTTTGGTCTACTACTTCAAATCCATATCCATACTTATGATTTTTTCGATATTTGACTTCTACAAAAACTAATAGATTATTACTTGTAACAATCAGGTCTATTTCTCCACCTTTGCTAACGTAATTTTTCCTAACTAAAGTATAACCATTTTTTTCAAGAATTTCTAATGCTTTTTTTTCATAAGAAAACCCTATTGCCCTTCTACTCCTCATAATACCCCTATATTAATATTATTCCATATTTTCATCTTTTTCAAGAGCATAAATATATACTAATATTTCAGACAAGAGTTTATAGGCTTCATCTGGTATATCTTTATACTTATCCAAAACTTCAAAAAGTTCTATACTTTCTTTATCTTCTACCATTTTTATTCCTAAATCAATATTTTCTTTTGCATTTTTTGCTTCTTTTCCCTTTAACCTAGCAATAAGTTCTGGTAGTCTACCTTTTTCTTTTTTTAATGCAATTATTTGTTCATCAGACATAATATCACCTATCAAACTTTAAAATTAATATTACCAATTTCTCCCACTTTTTCTTCTGCTTTTCTACCTATATGTATTTCTTCTACTATGTAACCTAATTTTTCAATATTTTTTTCCAGTTCTTTTAGATTAACAAATCTATTTTTATCTACTTCTTGATAAAACATAAAACTCAAATTTAATCTTTTTTTCCAAATATTAATATTAACATCAAACTTCCCTAAAGATTCCAAATCAAACTTCATTGTTATATTTATACTTTCTTTAGAAAATTTTCTGCCAACACCTTCTTTTTTCATCTGTATACTTATAGGTTTTGCAAACTCTTTTATTCCAAATAAAAATGCTAAAAAACCTTGGTTTTCATTTATATCATTTACTGCATTAACACCTTTTGCAAAAGTATCTTCATTTTTCGAAAGATATTTTATCTCTTCTTTTATATCTTCATAGATATTTTTGATACTCAGTTCATTTGTTGGTTCATTACTATAATATCTACGTAAACCTTCAAAAACATCTTCTCTTCCTATTTTACCTTTTTTCATTGCAATAAGAGCTTTTATTAGGTCACTTGTTATTTCTTTACCTCTTTTATGAAATTTATCAAGACCTTCTACTAATTCTTCTACTTCTAAGTTACTAAGATATATTTTTTCTTCTATACTAAGTTTTAATATCTCTTTTTTTATTGCCAAAAGATTATTCCCACTTAATTCTTTTCCAAGTGATTCTTTCACATCCTTTATCTCATCATCAAGTTTAACAATTAACTCATTTTTATCTGTTATTTTTTCTATACGAAGTTTGACTAATTGTCCTATTTCTAATTCTCTCTCACTTTTGGCAAGTATAGTACTTCCATTTAGACTAAGTAAGTATTTATTACCATTACTCTTAAGGACTTTGGCATAAACACGTGTGCCAGGCTTAAGCTCCTTGCCTTCATTAGATTTTAGTTTCATTTCTTCTACTCTCTTACTTCCTAAATCAGAAAAAAACTTAAGCATTTGACACCTCCTTAAAATAACGTTTTTGCAAGTATTTTACTTAAAAAACTCTTTCTATGTCCCTTACATGGTCCATGTTCAAGTAATGCTTCCCTATGAGCTTTTGTTCCATAACCTTTGTGTTTATGAAACTCATACTCTGGATATTCATCATTATATTTTATCATTATTCTATCTCTTGTTACTTTGGCTATAATAGAAGCTGCTGCTATAGCAAGACTTGTACTATCTCCCTTTATTACAAACTTTTGTTCATTTTCATACTCTCTTATTAGATGGTTTCCATCAACTAATACTAATTTATCTTCTAAATCTTCATCTAAATCTTCAAGAGCTCTTCTCATAGCCAAAAAAGTAGCATTAAGTATATTTATTTTATCTATCTCTTCTTCAGTAGCTATACCGACACCAACTCTACAATTTGTTATTATGTGATCAAATAAAACTTCCCTTTTTTTCTCTGTTAATTTTTTCGAGTCATTTATCATATCAAATTCTTCTATATACTTGTCTATGATTACAGCACTTGCTACTACTGGACCAGCAAGAGGTCCTCTACCTGCTTCATCTATACCTATTATTACTTTTTTATATTTTTGGTCATATTCATATAATTCCTTCATTTCCACTCCTATTTTCGACAATTTTTATAAATAAATTTAATAATTTTTTACTATTCTTATTGTAATAAAATCTTTTTCTACACATTTTATAA
>CAZHXU010000089.1:7706-11207 GCA_964536535.1 uncultured Fusobacteriaceae bacterium | reverse complement strand
GAAAAAAGATACTTAAATTCAGAATTACAGAAGATAGAATTAATTAAAGAAGAGTTAGATGGACTTATATTAGATATTGGTGGAGGCGGAGAGGGCTTTGTTGGTCAAATCTATGGTAAGAAGTGTATAAGTATAGATAAAAGAGAAGATGAATTATTAGAGTGTGAGAATGATTCCTTAAAGATAGTAATGGATGCAAGTCAGATGACTTTTGTTAATGAAAGTTTTGAGAAAGTAACTTGTTTTTATTCACTTATGTATATGAATGAAGATATAAAAAAGAAGGTTTTGGCAGAAGGAAATAGAGTACTTAAAAAAGGTGGAGTATTAGAAGTTTGGGATAGTATAGTGCCTAGTTATGACGGTGGTGAGAAGGATATATTCTTGGCTCACTTAGAAGTAAGTTGTTGCGACAAGATAACTAAAACAACTTATGGGGTAATGATAGAAGGAAAAAAACAAGATAAAAAATCAATTGTAGATATACTATTTGAATTAGGAATGGAAGAGGTAGAAGCAGTAGAAATAGGAGAAAGTTTTAAGTTGAAATTTAGAAAAGTTAAGTAGATTAAAGCCAGTTAAGCTGGCTATTTTGATAGCTAAAATTAAAAGTAACAAAAAGTTACTTTAAAGAAAAAATGTGGTATACTAGTAAAAAGGATAAAATATATAAATTGCTAGGAGGGGTCAGGATGAAAATAGCAAAAATTATGAAGTACGGGAAAGCAAAAGAAGTAATTACTTTTGAAGAAGTTGAAAAGCCTAAAATAAAAGAAGATGAAATATTAATAAAAATAAATTATACTACTGTAAATAGAACAGATACAGATATTTTAAAAGCAAGACCATTTTTTATAAGGTTTATATTTGGATTTTTTGCACCTAAAAAACCTATATTTGGTAGGGAGTTTGCTGGGGAAGTAGAAGATATAGGAATGGATGTAAAAGGATTTGAAGTGGGAGATAGAGTATTTGGTTATAGTGGAGATGAAGGTGGATGTCAAAGTGAATATTTGGCACTTAATATTAAAAATCTTGTAGCAAAAACTCCAGAAAATATAAGTGATAAAGAAGCTAGTAGTGTATTAGACAGTATGATACTGGGGTATAATTATGTTAAAGAAGTAGAAGAGGGAAGTAGTGTCCTTGTTTACGGTGGGTCTGGCTCTATAGGGATTGCTGTAATTCAGTTGTTAATGGCACTTAAAAATATTAAACCAATAGTAGTAACAAGTAGTAGAAATTTTGAACTTATGAAAAAACTAGGTATAGAAAAAGTTTATGATTATCAAAAAGGTCATGAGTGGTTAGAAGAAAAAGTAGATTATATAATAGATGCAGTAGGGAAAAAATCCTTTATGCAGTGTAAAAAAGGACTTAAGAAAAAAGGAGTATATTTTTCAACTGAGTTGGGATTCATGGGAGCAAATATCTTTTATTCATTATTAACACCAATTTTTAAGGGAAAAAAAGTTATGTTTCCTATACCAAAATATGGAAAAAAAGATATGGAGATTTTTAGAGAATTATTAGAAAAAAATAAGTATAAAGCCGTGATTGATAGAGTATATAATTTTGAAGATATAATAGAAGCATATGAATTTGTGGAAAGTGGTAAAAAAGTAGGGAATGTTGTAATAAAAATAGGAGGAGAAGATGAAAGCATATAAAATCAGTGAATATGGTGGAGAGTTTGAAGAAGTTGATATAGAAAAACCACAAATAAAAGAAGATGAAGTATTAATTAAAGTAAAAGCAGTGTCTTTAAATAGTTCTGATGTAGAGTACTATAAAGGGAAACCAGCATATATAAGAGCATGGGGACTTCGTAAACCTGGAGTAACTATATTAGGGTCGGATGTTAGTGGTATAGTAGTAGAAGTAGGAGTAGAAGTTAAAAACTTTAAAGTAGGAGATGAAGTTTTTGGAGATAATTTTGATACATGGGGCGGATTTGGGGAGTTTGTAAATATAAAAGAAAAAAGAATAGTAAAAAAGCCTAAAAAATTAGATTTTGATAAAGCAAGTGCTATTCCACAAGGAGGTGGAGTTGCATTACAAAGTTTGAAGGTCTTGGGTGGTATAGAAGGAAAAGAGGTGCTTGTTGTTGGTGCTGGTGGTGGAACAGGTGTTTTTGCTGTACAATTAGCTAAACTGCAAGGAGCAAATGTAAGTGGTGTTGATAAAGGTGAAAAAGAAGAGATACTTAGAGACCTTGGAATAGATAATTTTATTGACTATGAAAAAGTAGATTATACAGTAATGAATAAAAAGTATGATTTGATAGTTGATTTGGTAGGAAGTCATAGTATCTGGGCAAATAAAGAGATATTAAGAGAAAAAGGAACATATAAATTAGTTGGAGGTTCTATTAGCAGAATTTTTGCTAGTTTGTTTTTTGGATTTTTTATAAGTAGATTTAGCAAAAAAAAGATGGGATTACATATTCATAAAATTACTAGTGTAGATAGTGAATATTTGAGCGAATTATACTTGGAAGGGTTAATTAGTATAGTAATAGATAAAAGGTTTTCTATTGATAAAGTAGAAGAAGGAATGAAATATTTGGCAGAAGGTAAAAATAAAGGGAAAATAGTTATAGAATATTAAGAAAAAAAGCAATTGAGAATATTTTTTATTCATTATATAATATACTCATAATAATTTAGTTGGGTGAGAGAATATGAAGATGAAAATAGAAGACCTAAGGGCATATATAGAAGATATGAGTAAAGAAGAACTCATTGAAGATATATTAGAATTAGCTAAAAAAAATAAAAATGTCAAAGAGTATTATTTAGATAAATATTATGAAGGTTATTCGGATTTTTATCTTAATGATGCTAAAGAAAAAGTTAGACTAGAATTTTTTCCTAATAAAGGCATAGGTAGATTTAATTTTAATATAATAAAAGAAGTAATAGAAGATTATAGAAGGCTCAGTAGTAGCCCAAGGTGTACTGCAGATCTTATGATGTATGCTATTGAAAATGGAGTTGATTTTACTGTTAAATACGGTGATATAACAGATCAATTTTATATAAATATGTCAAAATTATTTGAAGAAACACTTTATTATATTTCTAAAAGAAAACTAGAAGAGAAGTTTTTGACAAGAGCTAGTAAAATAGTAGTTGAAACAGATGGTTTAGGTAGAGGATTTGGAGATAAGATAAATAATATCTATATGAAATATATGGCAGAACATATGTAATGGGAGTAGATTGTGGGGATAGAAGTTAGAAAAGTTTTGATAAAAGACATAGATAAGTTATACAAGTGGTGGAATGATGGGGAAATAATGAAAAGTGTAGGGTTTCCTAGAGGGCTTGGAATAACAAAAGAAAATATAGAAGAAATAATAAATAAATCAAATAAAAATAGTGAATTATTAATTGTTGAAGTTGATAATACATCTATAGGAGAGTTCCACTATAAATCAGGAGAAAAGAGTGTAGAAGTAGGAATAAAAATATGTGAAAAAAGCTATCAACAAAAGGG
>CAZHXU010000089.1:0-7606 GCA_964536535.1 uncultured Fusobacteriaceae bacterium | reverse complement strand
ACAAAAGATAGTTGGAAGGATCAAGAGGGAAATAGTAGATCCCATATTGATTATGAACTAACTAGAAGAAAGTGGGATGAGTATGGGGAAAGATTGGTTTGAGATTGAAAAGATAGATGAAAAAACATTTGTGATAAGTGAATATAAACATTGGGAGAAGATGCATAGTTACCTATTATTAGGAGAAAACTATGCTCTTTTAATAGACAGTGGTCTTGGTATTGGGAGTATAAAAAAAGAAGTAGAAAAACTTACTGATTTGCCTGTAAAACTAGTAACTACTCATGTACATTGGGACCATATAGGTGGTCATAAAGAATTTGATTATTTTATAGTTCATAAAAATGAAAAAGAGTGGTTTGAAGAAGGGATTCCTTTACCACTTGATATAGTAAAAAAAATGGTAGTAAAAGAAGGAAATGAAGAGTTTCCAGAAGATTTTTATATAGATAACTATAGAGTTTTTTCTGGGAATGTAAGTAGAGTAGTTGATGAAGGGGATATTATTGATTTAGGCGGTAGGAGAGTAGAAGTAATCCATACACCTGGTCATTCTCCTGGGCATATTTGTTTGTATGAAGAAGACAAGGGCTATTTATTTTGTGGAGACCTTATTTATAAAGGGACTTTATTTGCTAATTATCCTAGTACAGATCCTAAAAAATACTTTGAATCGATAAAAAAGATTTTAGTATATAAAGTAGATAAAATATTGCCTTCACATAATGATTTGAATATTGAAACTATATTTCTAAAGGAAGTATATGAAGGATTTGTAGAAGTGGATAAAAGATGTGGACTTGAACAAGGGTCAGGTATCTTTCATTTTAGAGAATTTAAAATACATATATAATGAAGAAAGGACATAAGAATGAAGTTGCATAAATTAGAGAAACTATTGCTAAAAAAAAGAAAAGATTACTTTTTAAACTTTAATGAGGGTCTTGATTCAAAAGAAATAGAAGTATTAGAAATGAAATATAAAATAAAGTTGCCAAAAGATATACTAGAGCTGTATATGTGGAGAAATGGTCAAGGAAAAGGTGATTATTCATCTTTTATAAATAATTCTATGTTTATGGAGTTAGAAGAAGTATTAGAGATATGGTCTATGTTAACAGGAATGATAGATTATGATTTTGAAATAAAAAACTGGTGGAATAAAGCTTGGTTGCCTATTTTTACTAATGGTAGTGGGAGTTATATATGTTATGATACTAAAGGAATATTTACTGGGAAAGAAGGACAGATGATTGAGTTCTGGAGAGCTGACGATGATAGAAATGTCATAGCCCCTTCTTTAGAATTTATGATAAATCAACTGATTAAATATTATGAAGAATCTAACTATTTGGATGAATATATAGATGTAGAATATTTAGATGGATATCCCCAAGAATTTATAGTGAAATAAAATAAAGCTACCTTCATTTAGGGTAGCTTTTAGATTATTCATGGAAACAGTATTAATTATTTATTTTTAACGATAAAATAACTAGTATCTTCTTTTAGTTTTTTAGAAGAACTCAATAAATCACTGATACTATCTAATTTATTAGTTAAGAAACTTGCTATTTTTGTATTAATGTCATATGTGTCGTTTATTAAACCTTCAATGTGTGTAGAATTATCTGCAATAGTTCTAATTGCTATGAGGACTTCTTCTGTTGAACTAACTTCTTGCTGAATATCTTGAGTAATAGAAGAAATAGTAGAATTATTTTCTTTTATTTGAGTTCTGATAATATTTATAGAATCATTTAAAATATTCATAATGTCACTAGCACTATGTACATTTGATTCAACATTATTATTTGCACTTTTAACAATATTTATATTACTCATTATATCATCTATAAGATGTTCGATTAAATCAGTTTCTTTATTTGTTTGCTCAGCTAATTTTCTAATCTCTCCAGCAACAACTGCAAAACCTTTACCTGCTTCTCCTGCTCTAGCTGCTTCTATAGCAGCATTTAATGCAAGTAAGTTAGTCTGCTCAGCAATAGATTTGATAGCAGATAACATACTACCAATATTTGTTGATAATTTTGTTAAACTTTCAATTTGAGAATTGGTATTATTAACACTTTCATTAATTACATCAATTTTATTTATCATATTTATATTCTTATCATACATCTCTTGTGCTTTTATGACAGTACTACTTAGAGAATTTGAGGTGCTTAAAGCATTATCAGTGATATTACTATGATTTACTTTGATTTGTTCAATAGCTGCTAGTGACTCTTCTGTACTTGCAGTTTGATTTCTAATATCATCTAAAACATCTTTCATTTTTAAATTTAGGTCGTTAATTCCATAATCGAGTTTTGAATCTAATTCAGAATATGATGCTGAATTTTTCCCGTGGACTATATTGTTAATAGTGTTGCTAAGTTCAGTATTTTCAGTTAATAACCTTTCAGATAGAACTTGAATATTTTCTAGAATAAATGAGAACTTATTAATTAGTTCATTGTAAGCATTTGCAATATTACCAATTTCGTCTTTGGATTTTATGCTGATTGTTTCTCTCAAATCACCTAGAGTAGCTTTTTTGAAAACATTTTCAATTTTTTTCATAGGTAAAACAATCATTTTTTCAATATAAAAATATGTAAGAATAAAAATGAAAATTGAAATAAGCAAAGAAATAACTTGTAAATTTTTCATATGGCTAATTTTATTTTCAGAAGAATCTTGTAAATTTACAACAATAGCATTTGATTTTTTTAGTAAATCACCATTATTTTTGTAAATATAAGTTAATGATTCTGTTTCTTGAGGATTATTAATCAAAGTTTGAATATTTTCTTTGAATGGACCCCATAAGGACAAAACGTCTTTTGTTAAAGTTGATGATATTGATGGAATAGTTTGTTTATTTCCACTAGCGTCAGTTAAAACTCCACCATTATCAAAAGCGATTATAGTTTCATTAAATAAATTAATTGACGAATTAAGTTCGCTTAAAATATCTTCTCGAGGTAAACTATCCTGATCGTTCTCTTCTATAAGAGATAAAAGAAAAATATTTTTGCTAATACGTTGACTAAGCATTCTTTGTCTACCTGCAACGTTAATTAATAATGCATCAAACTCTTGGTCTTTAACAGTTCTGAATATAATAAGTATATTAACAATTATTATTAATAAAAATAGTGATAAAATAGATAGAATTTTTATTTTGATACTTAATTTCATTTTAACCCCTCCCTGTCAATAATTTACTTGATAAATTCATTAATTCCTCTATAAATTTAGAAAAACAATAAAATTGACAAAATAAAACAAATTATGTAAAATAGTTGTAAGTACAACTAATTAAAAGGAGAAAAAATGAATAAAGTTGGAATTAGATTTTGGCAGCTAGCTAGGAGAATAGATGCAATTTATAGATATAAAATGGAAGGGAATTATATTGCTAGAGGTATGCAAACTTATATAATAAAAATAGTAGAAAATCCTGGTATGATTCAAGATGAAATAAGTAAAATAGTCAAAGTAGATAAGGGTACTTGTGCTAGGGCTATACAAAGATTACTTGAAAAACAATATATAACTAGGGAGAAGGATGTAGAAGATAAAAGAAAGTATAGAATATACCCTAGTGAAAAAGCTTTGATGGAGTATCCTATAATTTTGAAAACATATGAAGAAATCACAGATAAATCTGTAAGTGGACTTAGTGAAGAAGAGGAAAAAAAATTAGAAGAATTACTGGATAAAATATTTGTTAACTTAGATGAAGAATACGAAAGGGTAAAAAAGTAATATGGGACACAATTTAGGAGAAGAAAAGATAAGTAGATTGTTATGGAAATTTTCTATACCTACTATAATTGGGAGTTTAGTTTATGCACTCTATAATATAGTAGATAGAATCTTTATCTCTAGAGGAGCAGGTAGTCTTGCTCTATCGGGACTTAGCATATGTTTTCCTATTTTTAATATATTTGCAGCTATAGCTATGTTTGTATCTGTAGGAGCCCAAGCAAAAATATCATTAAAATTGGGAGAAGGGAAAAAAGAAGAAGCAAATAAAATAGTATCGAGTGTTATAAGTATTTATGCTGTGATATCTTTACTTTTATATTTTTTAGGGAAATTATATTTGGAAGATTTACTTCTACTCTTTGGTGCCAGCACACAAACACTTCCATATGCATATGATTATATGATAGTTTTATTACCTTTGTTATTTTTTATGTTATTTCCTTTTGGAATAAATAGTTTAATCCAAGCAAGTGGCAAACCCAAAATTGCTATGACTGGATCTTTAATAGGAGCAATAATTAATATTATATTAGACCCAATATTTATATTTTATTTGGATATGGGTGTAAAAGGAGCTGCTTATGCCACAGGGATAGCAAATGTTGTTGCAGCTAGCTATATTTTGTATAATATAACTTTTGCCAAAAATAGAGTATTAGAACTAAAAATAAAATATATGTTACCAGATTTTAAACTAATGAAAGAAGTTATGAATATAGGAATTAGTCCCTTTTTGAGAAAATTAGCTACGAGTATGACACTAGTAGTGCTTAATAGGTCTTTATTGCTTTATGGAACAGACCTTAGTATAGGAGCAGTTGGAGTAATAGATACAGTATCAAGTGTTGTATTTATGTTAGTAATGGGAATAAATGAAGGAGCACAACCTATAATTGGATATAACTACGGAGCAAAAAACTATGAAAGAGTAAAAGAAACACTTATAAAAGCTATGATTACTTCTACTCTTATTGGTACAGTATCCCTAATAATTATATATACTTTCCCAAGAAGTATAATTAGTATATTTACAGAAGATGAAAACTTACTAAATGAGAGTATATATGGGTTAAAATTATTCCTTTTAATGACTCCTCTACTTGGTTTTCAGACTCTGGGAGTAAATTATTTTCAAGCTGTAGACAAAGCAAAAAAAGCTATATTTCTTAATGTTTTTAGAAAAGTGATATTAGTTATTCCTATGATAATTATATTTGGAAAATTATGGGGAAAAGGTGGAGTTTGGATAGCAAATCCTGTAGCAGACTTTTTTGCAGCTCTTGTAACTTTTGTATTTCTTGCAAAAGAAGTAAAGGAGTTGTCTATATTAGATAGGAAGAAGAGAGTAGAAGATAAAATAAAAGAGTAAATAAAAAAAGATTAAGAGAGCTTAATCTTTTTTTATATTCTTCCTCCAAAAAATACTTCAAAAGTACTATTTTTGGTTCCCATATTTAAAAAATCAATGGGATAATCTGTTTTGGTACTATTGTAATAAGCACCAGTAAAAAATCGTCTAGAGTTATATCCGAATCCAATTTTCAAATTACTCTTACTGATCATATCACTACTTTCGTAATGGGCATCATTATAGATATATTCTCCCCTTTGAGGACCTAATCCATAAAAATACATTAAACTTAGATAAAAATCTCTTTTACTAAAGGTATAAGCAAATCCTGGACCTAAAGCTAAGCCATAAAAATCAACAGAATTAATCGTATCTCCTTTTTTTACTGTACCTGGTTTGTGATAAACTAAATCATTATTTATTCTGTACCACTCAGGAGATAAAACTAACATAAAAGTTCCAAAACTTTTTATTTGTTTTTCATTCAGATTAAATACAGCATCAAAAGAAAACTTTTTACTTAGTTTAAAATAATAGTTTAAAGTATATTTATTTGACTCTAAACTTTCATCAAAGTCAGGGTATGTTTCTGAATAAAACCCTTTATATCTCTGAAAGTTAAACTCAAGAGCATGATTTCCTAAGTCACTAATAAGAGTTAAATCTTGATAACTACTTGGTATCATGTCTTCTTTTTCATTTGAAAAACCTGGGTCAAATATATATGTTAAACTGAGATTTTTGAAAGTAAGTTTTGTAGATAACAACTTCTTTGTATTAGGTTTGTAGACTAATAAATCATCGGAATTGTTAGATCCCAAAGTAATATCAAGATTTTGAGATAAAATACCTAAACGTAAGATAAAATCTTCGTTATAATATTCAACATATTCTTCACCTAGTCTTTTTTCTTCTATACCTAATAAATCATCGGAAAAAGTTATCTTACTTACTAAAATTAGTAAAAAAAGTATCTTTTTCATTTTACACCACCAACAACCAATTATAACATATTAATATTATTATCGTCATTATAAAAAAAAAATGAAGTTATTTTAAAGAGAGAAAAAAATATAATTTTTTATGAATAGTGCTTATTTTTAAAGGAAGATAGTCATATTTAATATAAGATTTTTTAAGTAAATTTTAGTAATGTAAAAATTAAATTTTAAAATTTAGTTGACACATCTAAAAAAAAATAGTATTCTTATATCAAATATTTGAAAAGGAGGAAAAACCAATGGTTAGATTTACATGGTGGTGGACAACTGAAAACGCAAAACAACTTAGACGTGTAAATCAGGTTTGTCCTTTTGATATATAAAACTTATTAATTATGTTGATAAAACCTGTTCTTAGAACAGGTATTTTTTTTAGAAAAAATAAGTTTGAAATTGTAGAGACCTGTAAAAAGGTCTTTTTTTATTAAGTTAATAAAAATTAAAAAATATAATAAAATAATTTTAAAATTTGAAAGGGTGGTAAAAATGAAAAAAATAATGATGTTAGTAGTGATTTTAATAGTGGCTTTTGGATGTGGTAAAAAAGAAGAAGTGAAAAAAGAAGTTCTTAATATAGGAATTACTCAAATAGTAGAGCATCCATCACTTGATGAAATAAGAAATGGAATAATAGATACATTAGCAAAAGAAGGATTTGTAGATGGTGATAATATAAAAATTAATTTCCAAAATGCTCAAGGTGATATGGCAAATGCACAACTTATTGCAAAAGATTTTGCTGAAAAGGAAGATTTGATAATAGCAATTACAACACCTAGTGCACAAGCAAGTTTAAATGCTTCAAATTCTAAACCTATATTCTTTTCAGCAGTAACAGATCCTGTAGCTGCAGGTCTTAGTGGAGATAATATAACTGGAACAAGTGACGCAACTCCAATTGATAAACAAGTAGAACTTGCAATAGAAATCTTTGGGAAGATAGAAACTGTAGGAATAGTATATAACTTGGGAGAAGCAAATTCTCAAGTACAAGTTGATAAAATGAAAGAACTTTCAAGTAAATATGGTTTTGAAGTAAAAACTATTGGAATTAATAGTGTAAATGAATTAGCACAAAGTATAGATGCATTAGGAAATGTAAGTATCATGTATACTCCAGTTGATAATTTGTTAGCAAGTGGATATCCACTTATAGTTTCAAAAGCTAAAGAAAAAAATATTCCAGTTTTAGGTGCAGTAGCTGATTTTGTTGAAAAAGGAGCATTTGGAACAGAAGGAATTAATCAATATAAAATTGGTGTACAAACTGCAAATATGATTATTAAATATTTAAATGGTGTTAGTAATATAAAAGATTTACCATTTGAAACTATAGAAGATACAGATTTAGTATTGAATGCAAGAGTTTTGGAGGAACTGGGAGTAGAAGTAAATGAAGAATTAATAAAACGTGCAACAATAGTAGAATAGTCCCTAACTAGAAAGTAGTATAGTAGCATAGTAGTCTAGATAA
>CAZHXU010000088.1:0-11244 GCA_964536535.1 uncultured Fusobacteriaceae bacterium | reverse complement strand
AAGAAGAAAGTCTTATATTAATACTTGATGGAATCCAAGATCCAAGAAATTTTGGTGCAATAATTAGAAGTGCAGAAACTTTTGGAGTAAGTGGTATCATAGTACCAGAAAGAAGATCGGTAAAAATCAATGAAACAGTAATAAAAACTTCTACTGGTGCAATTGAGCACGTACCTATAGTTAAAGTGACTAACTTAGGTAGAGCTATAGAAGACTTGAAGAAAATTGGATATTGGATTTATGGTGCAGAAGCAAGTGGAGAAAAATTTTATCATGAAGAAAAGTATCCTGCAAAAAAAGCTCTAGTGCTTGGAAGTGAAGGGTTTGGAATAAAAGCTAAAGTAAAGGAGCATTGTGATATTTTAGTAAAAATCCCATTAAAGGGAAAAATCAATTCACTAAACGTATCAGTAGCAGGTGGTATTTTATTAGCAGAAATGTCAAAATAGGGTATTAGGAGTGGTGTCTGAATGGGGATCGTTAAAGATATCGATGATGAAATAATTGATAACGCTCAACTAGGTGATACTGAAGCAATTAATTCTATCTTTGAGGAATACGAAAACTTCGTATTTTTGAAGGCAAAAAACTATTTTTTAATGGGTGCAGATAGAGAAGATCTGATTCAAGAAGGGATGATAGGACTTCTTAAAGCAATAAGAGGGTATGATAAAGACAAACTAGCGTCTTTTAAAACTTTTGCGTCTATCTGTATCAAAAGGCAACTGATTACAGCAATAAAATCTGCAAATTCGCAGAAGAATATGGCTCTCAATACAGCAATAGGAATTACGGGAGAAAGTGAAGAGGGACGAGAAGTTCCTTATACAAAAGGATTGGAGTCGTATATTAGTTATAGTCCAGAAGAATTATACCTTACAAAAGAACAAATAGATGGATTAAAAGATTATCTTAACAATAATCTAAGTTCATTTGAAACAATTGTTTTTAAATGTATGGTATCAGGTTTAACTTATAAAGACATAGCTAAAAAACTTGATAAAAAAGTAAAAAGTGTTGATAATGCAATACAAAGAATCAAGAGAAAAAGCGAAATGTGGATAGCAGAGTATAAGAGATAAAATTGAATAAGTATAGATGCTTGAGGCTCCTTTGCAGGAGTCTTTTGTTGTTTGTTAAAATAAAAATTTAATTTCAAAAAATAAAAAAAGAGCATTAAGCTCTTTTGTACATTTAGGGGTTAGGAGGTATAGGGGATACCTCCTAGGATGTCATGATGAAAAAATTATTGTTAAGACTTTCGTCATTTACAGTATAATTATAATCTAAAGTTTAAATTAAAACAATATTAAAATTATTTAATGTTTTTAAATTTTGAGCTCTTATAAGCTCTGCAACGATAGTAAAATATATATATAATTTTTTTGGAACAAATTAAATTCTGTACATAAATAGAAAAAGACTGATGTAATAAATCAGTCTTTTGAAATAAATTATTTAAATTTTTATTTTAATTAGATATGGTTCATTGCCTAAATCTTTTAGGAGGTATTCACGGTAGAAGTTTAAATTGGGAATTTCTACATGTATACTTTCTAAAGGTTCTTTAGTTAAGATTCTTTCGTTAATTATTCCATTTAAATCTGATTTATAATTTAAATCATTAACTAAAACTTCTACTCCTTCTCTATCTTCCCCATTAATGCCAGTTAATTCAATAACAAAATTAATGTTATTATCATTAAGTAAGATATTAAAGTTTCTAATTACTTTTTCTTCTACTGAAAAACTTCCTGATTCATATGGCAAATAATTATTATTGTCTACTTTGACATAATATCTATCGACAACTCTTATTTCATCAAATCTATAAAAACCATTTGATGAAGAAGTAGTGCTAGCAATAAAATCTCCTAATTCATTATATAAATCAACTCTAATAGAGCCAAGTGGTAGTATTCCATTAGTCACAGTACCACTAATAGAAGAATATCTTTCTTGCACAACTATATCACTTATAGTTTTTGTAGAAAAAGCTTCTACTCTTTCTATTTTTCCCGATGGATAATAACCCTTAGCATTACTTTTTATAAATACTAAACCTTTTTCAACTTCTAAAGTATAACTGCCATCTATGTTAGTATATGTAATTAATTCTTTTCCGTTATTTTTAATTTCTAGTTTAGAATTTTTAAGAGGATTCCCTTTTGTATCAAAAACATAACCTTTAATAATACTTGGAATTTCAGCTACTTCAATAATAGGTTTGTATTTTTGGTCACTATTACTAAAATCCAAAGTTAAATCTTCATCTACAAAATATCCTTTTTTATTAACTTCTACTTTATAAATATTTGGTGGCAAACTGCCCTTAAAAAACCCTTGAATATCACTTTTAAATGAATAAGAGTTTTCTCCTTGGTCGATAAAAGTAATAGTTGCTCCACCTAAATAACTATTATTACTAATTAATCTACCTTCAACTTGTGTAAGGTTTATAGGTAATGAAATATTAAGTTCTTCATTTTTTTCAGGGTTTATATATAAATTATTAATAATGTATGGTTCTCTAAAAACGGTAAAAATTTCGATAGTATACCTACCTTCTTTTAGAAAAAATTCAAGTGGTTTACCCATATAATCAAAGGTATAAAACAGTCTACCGTCTTTTATGATATTAACAACAGCATTACCTATAGGGTATTCTATATATTTATCCTCAAAGGTATATTCAAGTTTTTCTCCTCGACCTAAAGAAAAAGTAAAATTAACATCTTTGTTATCTAAATAAACTACAATTTCTTTATTGTTTTTTATTTCGGTAAAAAACTTTCGAGTACTATAGTGTTCTGATTTTATATCAACTTGATACAAACCTTCTAATTGATCAAATGTAACTTTTCCATCTAAATTTGTTGTTTTTTTATTCCCATCTATATAAACAACAATATCTTTCAAATTATTGTTGTTATTATCTTTGATAGTCACGTCTAAATCAAATGCAAAATAGACTTTTGTAATTATGAGGAAAAAGATTAAAAAAGTCTTCTTCATAAAGCCCCCTTCGTATACTTAGCCAAAAGTTTGTGGTATAATTTATAGTAGCACTTTTTTTGCTTTATATCAAGGAGGTCACATGAATATTAGTATCAAGAATAAATTTTCTATGATTATAGTTTTTATGAGTATACTATCCCTCATTTTTGCTTATGTAATCTCAAATGAAGTAGTGTCAAAAAATATACTAGAAAAAGAAGAAAAAAGAGCTGAAGAAAAGATGTTCTATCTAAATAGGGAGCTAAAGATAGTAGAAGATAAAGTCTTTAATGAAGCTATTAATATATCTCAAAACAGTGGTGTTATTGAGTTTTTTTTGGATATAAATAAGTTTAATAGAGAAGAAAGATTAAAACAAGAAGAGCAATTAAGTAAGTATTTTGAAAATAGAATTACAAGTAAGAGTGATTTATTAAAAAATGTAGATATACAATTTTTGGATAAAAAAGGGTCATACATATTTAATACTAAAGAAAATTATCTTAATGAGAGACAGAATATAGATATAGCTCTTGGTCTCAAAAATAATTTTCCACAAGATTATTTAACATATATTTATGATCCACGTGGAAGTTTGTATATAAAATCATATTCTCCTATAATAAATAGTAATCTAAAAGATGTATTAGGGGGAGTAGTAGTTAGTTATGAATACGATAAATTTATATTAGAATACCTAAAAAAATCTTATGATGTTGAACTTATTCTTAGAAAAAAAGATTCGGTAAATATAATGACTACTTTTGAAAATAATCTAGATGAAGCTTTTGTAAAAGAAGATGTTATGGAGCTAGGAAGAAAGAGTTATTTAACTAAAATTTTGCCTATTTCCGATTTGGACTTGGAGTTATTACTTGCTTTTGACAGGCAAAGAGTATTGGATGAAAAATCAGAGATATCATCTTATTTATTTATTGCGTTGTTTTTTGTTTTTACGCTACTATTTATTATATCAAGTACAGTACTTAATATATTTATAGATTCATTAAAGAGGTTAACTATAAAGATAAATTCACTAAAAGATGGGAATTTTAATATTAATCTTGGAAGTCTAAAAAATAATAACGATGAAATAGGTATACTTGCTCATGATTTTGAAAATATGGTACATATACTTAAGAATAAAATAAGAGAACTGGAAGAAGCTAACCTAAATAACAAACATTATTCATCTAGGTTGGAAAAAGCAAATGAAGAATTGAAATTACGAAAAAATAATATAGAAGAAAAAAGTGAAAATATTGAAAGAATTAATAAACTCTTAAATAGTAGAATTACTGAAATAACTAATATGTATTATTTGATGGTTAATTCAAGTAAGTATATGTTAGATGATAAATTTTATGAAATAATAATAAAAGGTGTAAGAGAAGGTTTGATACTGCCTAAAGTAGCTATTTATCTTCAAAGAAAAAAAGACGATATAGTTAAATTGAAAAAAGCTTATGGGTTTGACACTATTCCTGAAAGTATAAATATAGAAGCAAGTAAAACATTACTTATGAAAAAAGATTCTATTGAAGCAGAAGAGATTTTTTCAGGGGATATATTTGGTGATAAAGAACACCTATACTTGTTTCCTTTAGTAACTAAAAGGGAAGATGAAGAGTTTTATGGATTTATACTTTTGTCTAAAAATGAAAAATTAAATCAAGATTTTAAAAAGTCAGTACTTACTTATGTAAATGCTTTGTTGTTGGTAATTGAAAACAGAAAATTTTATTTACAACTTTTATCTGAAAATAAAAAACTTGAAGAAACAACAAGAGAATTGCAAGAATCAGAACGTATGAAAAATATATTTATATCAAATATAAGTCATGAATTACGTATACCTCTTGTACCCATAAAAGGTTATCATGAAATTATCCTAGAAGAAAGAATGGGAAAATTGAATGATAAACAAAAAAAAGCAATGAAAACTTCTCTAAAAAATATAGAACGGTTACAGGAGATTATTGAGAATATACTAAATTATTCTAGAATAGAAAGTGGTAAATATCAAATATTAAATACTCCACTTGATATAAAAGATATATTTGAAGAAGTTTTAATAAGGCTTGAGAATATATTAGAAGAGAAAACAGTAGATTTAATAAAAAAATTCCCAAAAGATCCAGCAGTAATATATGCAGACAGAGAAGCTCTAAAGCAAATATTTATAAATCTTATATCAAATTCGATAAAGTTTGCTAAAGATAATAGAGTAGAAATAATTCTTAAGATAGATGAAGAAATAGATAGGTATAGAATAGGAATTATAGATAATGGTGTAGGTATGGATAAATCTAAGATAGAACAGGTATTAAAGAGTTTTAGACAACTAGAAGAAGGAAATACAAGACGTTATAGAGGTCTTGGTTTGGGGCTAACAGTTGTTGATAAAATACTTGCTTATTATGGGGAAAAGATATATATGAATAGTAAAAAAGGAGAAGGAACAGAAGTTTATTTCTACTTTAAAAAAGGAGAGAGAAGATGAAATTAGCACTTATTGCAGATGATTTTACTGGAGCTAATGATCTGGCACTGCAATTAATTAAATACGGAATAAAAATAGTAACAACTAGTAAAATATCTAGTTTGGGGAAAAATGAAGTAGAAGTAATTACTAGTGAGAGTAGAAATATAGATGAAAATATAGCTAAAAAAATAGTTGGAGAAATTATAGATAAATTTAATGAGAATACTTATGAAAAACTATTTAAAAAGATAGATTCTACATTAAGAGGGAATGTGAGAGTAGAAGTAGAAGAGTTAAGAAAAAAAATAGGAGACAAACCTATATCTTATGTTGTGCCCTTTCCTTCTGTAGGTCGTATAATAAAAAATGGTAAACATTATGTTGACGGGGTAGAACTTAGTAAATCCATATTTGGGCAAGATCCTATTTGTCCGGTAAAAACAAGTGATATAGAAGATTATTTTCCAGGTAGAATAATAAGTTTAGAAGAAATAAGAAGTGGAAATTTAGTAGAGATATTAAAAGAAGCTAGTGAGTTAGACCTTATATTTGAAGGGGAAAAAGAAGAAGATATAGACCTTGTAGGAGAAGCATTGGTAAAAAGCGGAAGAGACAAATATGTAGTAGGTAGCTCGAGAATAATGGAATCACTATTAAAGTACTGGGGATTTTCTAAGAGTAAAGTGCTTGTTATAGCAGGTTCTTGTAATAATATTAGTTTAGAGCAAGTAAGAAGTTTTAGTGAAAAAAACAAGTTAAAAACCTATGACTATAAAGTAGGAAAAAAACTTCTAAAGAGTGGTAGTGGAGAAGATATACTCATAAGGTCCATAAGAGAAAAAGAAGAGATGTCAGAAGACTTGAAGGCTAAAAGTAGTAAAGAAATAAAAAAAGAGTTGGTAGAAATTGCTGTGGACATTATAAAAAAAGAAAAGATAAAAAAGATAATATCTTCTGGTGGAGATATTAGTATGGAACTTATGGAAAAATTAGGTTTAGATACTTTTGAAGTAACAAACTATATTGAAGCTGGAATAAGTTATGGTAGAAGTGGAGAATATGAAATAATTACTAAACCAGGTGGATTTGGAAGTGAAAATATCTATGAAAAAATGTATAGTTTTATGAAAAATTGCCGATAAATAATAAGTAAATCTTATTATGAGGTGATAATATGAAAAAGCTAATTGTGTTTGTAATGTTTTTTGTAAATTTTGTAATAGTTCAAGGTACATTAAATGTAGACTACTCGGAGATAATGAAAGTTAATATATACAATCAAGAATTAAATATTTGGTTTGCTTTATTAGCTTTTGGAGTATTCGGATTGTTCTCTTTAGAAATATTTAAAGGGAAGAAGAAGGGTAGAAGTAATAAAATAGATTATATTGCATAATATTAAAATTTTATGTAGTAATTACCAAAAGGCTTATTAGTTTTCTAATAAGTTTTTTTATTTTGAGATAGTCTTTAATTTATAAAAACTATTGAACTGAAGTATAAAACTTAGGGTTTCATTTTTTTATATCTATAGATTTTATGTTTTATTATCTAAAATAATCAAATCAAAAAAGGCTAAATAAAATTAGCCTTTTGTTAATTAATATAAAATTTCAATTTTTTTAATTAATCAGCAGTATAAAAACATCTTTTTGGTGAATAAATCTTTTCTTCTGCTTTTAATTTTTTGATGATTTTGTCTAAATCTTTCTTTTCAATTCCTAATTCTTCTGCAATTTGACCAGGTCTCATAGGTTCATTGTTTTTTAGTATTTCGATTACTTTTTCTTCCATATCTTTCCTCCTTAATATAGTTGACAATCTTAGTCTACTTTTTTTGAAGTGCCTTTGTCAACTATATAAAAAACAAAATTTTTTTTAAATATAATTATAAATAAAGTTTTGAAAAAGTTTTGTCACTCAAAATATTAAGTGAAATAGTTTTGCTAAGAGAAGGTTGTGAAGCTTGATTAAACAAAATTATAATTAATCTTTGTTAAAAAAATAACTTAAGTTTTTTTGTATATTTAGAAAGTCAAAGTAATTAAGAGTCTAAGCAAGGAAAATTAAGGTTTTGAGGCTTGACATGCTTAATAAAAGAGTGTATATTAACATTGAACACTAAGAAAAAAATATGGAGGTAATGAAATGTACGTAATAGATAAAGAAGCTTGTATCGCATGTGGAGCATGTGAAGGAACTTGTCCAGTATCAGCAATAGCTGAAGCAGAAGGAAAATACGAAATTTCAGATGCTTGTATCGACTGTGGAGCATGTGAAGGTGTATGTCCAGTATCTTGTATAACAGCACAATAATCTAATTCTTGAGAATATTAGGAGGAATAAAATGTACGTAATAGATAAAGAAGCTTGTATCGCATGTGGAGCATGTGAAGGAACTTGTCCAGTATCAGCAATAGCTGAAGCAGAAGGAAAATACGAAATCTCAGATGCTTGTATCGACTGTGGAGCATGTGAGGGAGTATGTCCAGTATCTTGTATATCTGCACAATAATTATATAATTAAAGAAGCCTTTGGCTTCTTTTTTTTACTCTTTTAGTCAATATAAATATAATTTTAAAAAATAAACAAAAGTTTATAATAAATATTTTTTTCATTTTTTTCTTTTGTTTAGTGGATTTAAATAACTAAACAATATTTGTAGAGTGGAAAAAAAGTATTTACTAAGTTAAACTTTAAATAAAAGGAAGTTTAAATGAATAAAAAGTATGAAAAGATATTGATAATTTTTACAATTTTATTGTCATTGATATTAGTTGGAAGTTCGCTTAAATATAGTAAACTAGTAAAACCAAAAGCCTATTTTGAACAGGAGTTTGTTGAAGGGGAGATAGTAGAAGTAATTGAAGAAAATATAGTTCTTGATCCAATTGTATCAGGGAGATATATGGGAACACAGAAATTACGAATAAAAATCCTTGAAGGAAGTCAAAAAGATAATGATTTTGTTATAAATAATACTCTTAGCAAAAGACATAATATAAGAGGAACAAAGGGACTTAAAGCAATATTTACAGTTAGAGAAAAAAATGGGAAAAACATAGTTTGGCTTTATAACTATGACAGAAGAAATGTTATTCATTTATTAGTTTTTAGTTTTTTACTATTAATAGTAGTTTTGGGAGGAATAAAAGGTTTAAAATCAATACTTTCTCTTGTTTTTACAAGTATAATGCTTATATTTGTTTTGATACCTCTACTTTTTGCAGGATATGAGCCTATACCTATATCGATACTGGTAACAACAGTTATTATTTTTGTGAGTTTTTCATTAATTGGAGGTATTAATAAAAAAACTTTTGATGCAATAGTAGGAACTATATTTGGAGTAGTAACAGCAGGGCTCCTTTCATATATTTTTGGAAGATTAGCCAACCTTAGTGGTGTTAATATGGAAAATGGAGAACAAGTTTTGTATATAGCAACAGATTATCAGATAAAGATAAAAGGCCTTATGTTTATAAGTATACTTATTTCTTCTCTTGGAGCAATAATGGATGTGGCTATGTCTATATCAAGTGCAGGAAGTGAATTAGTGAGTAGAAGTGAAGATATTAGTCCCAAAGAACTATTTATATCTCTTATGAATATAGGAAGAGATATTATGGGAACTATGACAAATACCTTGATCTTAGCATTTGGAGGAAGTTCATTAACGTTAATAATGATGATATGGGGATATCAAATGCCCTATAAACAATTTATAAATATACCACTTATTGGAATAGAAGCAATACAAGCATTTGCAGGAAGTATAGGAATAATTTTGACAGTACCATTTACAGCATTAGTAACTACAGTTTCACTTAAACATAAAAGGAGGAGAATTGATGAAAAGTAAAAGAATTTTGCTTTTAGCAGGATTAATAGCTTTATTATCTGCATGTAATGTCAATGAAAACAAAGTAAGTAACGAAGTAGTATCGGAAACACGAATTGAAGACAGAATTGTAAACAAAAGCAACGAAGTAATAGTTAAGTCAGCTGAAGAAGTTGAAAAACACACAATAACTATTGCTGCAACAGCTGATATGCACGGGCGTATCTATCCACATGATTATGCAACTGATGAGTTTGATTCAGATGCAGGATATGGAAAAATCTCAACTTTAGTAAATGCTGAGAGAGAAAAAAATCCTAACTTAATCTTGATGGATGTTGGAGATACAGTACAGGATAATAGTGCAGAACTATTTAATGATTTGGACACACACCCTATGGTAGAAGCTATGAATGAAATGAATTTTGATGTTTGGGCTATAGGAAACCATGAGTTTAACTTTGAAAAAGAATTTATTGTTAGAAATATAAATAACTTTGATGGAGTAGTATTATCAGCAAATATCTATAATGAAAATGACGGAAGTTATTTTGTAAATCCATCACAAATCTATGAAATTAATGGAACTAGAGTAGCTATCGTAGGAATTATTCCTCCATATGTGCCTATGTGGGAAGCAAGTGCACCTAGTCACTTTAAAGGATTAGAGTTTGAAGAAGTATTAGAATCAGCACAAAAAGCAGTAGCTGATTTAGAAGGTAAGTATGATGTATTAGTAGGTGCTTTCCATCTTGGAAGAGAAGATAACTATGGTGGAAATGGAATATATCAAGTAGCAGAAGCTATGCCTGAATTTGATATTATATTTGGTGGACATGAGCATGCTCTATATGTAGAAAATGTTAATGGAGTAACTATATTAGAACCAGGTAGATATGGTCAAGCTCTTGCAAAAGCAGATATAGAAGTAGAAAAAGTTGATGGGAAATGGGAAGTTGTTGCTATAAATGCTGAAAATATAGGAACGAAAGAAGTAGAAGGAGATCAAGAATTTTTATCTAAATTTAGTGATGTACATGAAAAATCTCTTGAAGATGCAAACTTAGTAGTTGGAGAAATAACGGAAGATTTTGTTGCAAGAGTAGATTATATTACTGGAGAAGATAAAGTAACTACTATGCCAACTTCGCAACTGGAAGATACTGCTATAATAGACCTTATAAATGAAGTACAAATGTATTATGCAGATGCAGAAGTATCGTCAGCAGCTTTATTTAACTTTGGTTCAAACTTGAAAGCAGGTCCATTTAAGAAAAAAGATGTTGCTTATATCTATAAATATACAAATACTCTTATGGGTGTAAATATAACTGGAGAAAACTTAGTTAAATACATGGAATGGTCAGCAAATTATTATAATACTTGGCAAGAAGGAGATGTAACAATTTCATTTAACCAAGATGTTAGAGGATACAACTATGATATGTTTGCAGGTATAGATTATGATATCAACTTAAGTAAAGAATCTGGAAACAGAATAGAAAATGTTACTATTAATGGTGAAGCTTTAGATCCAAATAAAACATATAAATTAGCTGTAAACAACTATAGATTTGGAACATTAACTAAATTAGGTTTAGTGACAGATAAAGATAAGTATTATGATTCTTATGATGCTATGCAAGATGCAGGAAGAATAAGAGATCTTATTGTTAAATATACTGCAGAAGTTAAAAAAGGAGCTTTAGTTCCTGAAGTAGATAATAACTGGAGAATTACAGGAGTTTATTTAGATTATCCTGAAAAAGAAGAAATATTAGAAAAAGTAAGAGCTGGAGAAATTGTTATTCCTACATCAGCTGACGGAAGAACAAAAAATGTAGAAGCTTTAAATATAAATAACTATTAATTATTGAGAAAGACTGGTTTTATAAAAGCCAGTCTTTTGTTTTTTGCATT
>CAZHXU010000087.1:0-11267 GCA_964536535.1 uncultured Fusobacteriaceae bacterium | reverse complement strand
TAAAAAGTTTATTAATTTTTCTTTAAGAGATTATATTATTTATTACGATTTCTACTATCTTTAAGTGCTTCTGAACATATCTTTTTTTTATTTGGTCCACAACTTGTACAATTACAATCACCTCTAAGGCTCTTTTTTATATTTTTTATTATCATAAAAATTGCTAAAAAAATTATCACAACTACTATTAATATATTCATATTTTCCTCCTTTTATACTCAATACTACTTTCTAAAAAAAACATTATTAAATATAAAAAGCAATATTTTGGTATTAGTTAAGTATAAAAAATCATTATATTTAGACTCTTTATGTGATGAGGACTTAACCAATACCAATAATAAAGCTTAATGTAGTCTATTTAATTTTGTTACTAATTATTTTGCTTCTATCCAAAGTATTGCATCTTCAGATAATTCTTTTCCATTATATTCTTTTTCTCCACCAGCACCAAGTGCAGCAAATCCCCAGTACCCAGCTTCTGTAGGTACAAATGTGAAGTATCCATTTTTATCTGCAAACATCATAGTCGCTGATTTTTCAGTTACATTTTCACCAGTATAATTTCTATTTTTCATATCTACTGCTGCATTTATATATTCTATTTCAATTTCAGCATTTGGTACAGGATTTCCTTCACCGTCTATTACTTGACCATTAAATGCTCCACCTACCCAAACATTCATTGGGTTGTTAAGTGGTAAAATTTCTGGATATCCTTCTGCTATTCTTTCAGGCCAATCAGTTGTTATATCATCTTTATTAACAAATACTTTTGTTATTTGTTGGATATAAATATCTTCTGATTTTTCATAATAAGGTACAGGTACTGCTACTAATCCCCAGTCTCCTCCTCCTCTTAATGAAGTTTTTTTATCAAGAGTAAACTCAAATGAAGTTACATCATGTTCACCAAATTTAACTTCTTTTAATTTTTTTGTATAATCATTAGTTTTCCCTTTATGAGTTACAAAGAATTTTTCAATTCCATGTATTTTTCCATCATGGTCTAAACCAGTTTCCATATCATGTGCTTCTATTCCATCTGCTGGATGAGTAAACACCAATAAAAAGTCTGCTTCTTTTTGTCCACTTATATCAGATTGTGGTGTATAAACCATTTGAAAATGTGCAAATGCACTTGCTGTTATTATAACTGATCCTAATATTGTTGCTAATTTTTTCATTATTAATCTCCTTTTCTATAAATAAAATATCTTTTAATTTCCTTGTAATTTTTCAATATAAACTTCTGCTTTTCCATCTTCTTTTAAGTCTTCAAGATAAGTTGCCCAGTCTTCAAGTTCATCACTAGTAAGTCTAGGACCTTCTTTTATAACTATATGACCAGGTCCAGCATTCATAGCTATCAAATAAGATACTACTTTTGGTTTTAATACTTCATCCGCCATACCTTCTTCATCAAGGTTAAATTTATAAAGTACTTTTTTTCCCTCAAAACTTTCTTCAGTTCCGTTATAATCTTTGTCTTCTAAAAAAAGTATCTCTACTCCTCCTGCAGATGAGCCATTACTAAATCCACCTTCTAAATAAACAGTTCCGTCTTCATTATCATCAACTGACAATAACGGTGCATGTGCAAAAATCATTGTACTTAAAAGTACCATTAATGCTAATATTCTTTTCATTTTTCCTCCTTTATATACCCAATAAGGTACCAATTTGATATATTAATATAGACATCACATAACCAAGTATTATTGGATATGTAGTTACAAACAACATCCATTTCATTTTTTTAGTTTCTGTTTTTACCAGAACTAAAGTAGGAATACACGGTGGGAATAACGCTAAAGCAATCATTAAACATATACCATTTAACATAGTCCAAGGTGCTCCAACTAAGTTTCCACTTTCATCAATTGTTATTCCAAATATTCCATTTATTACAGCTACAAAGTTTTCTTTTGCAGCAAAAGTACTAATAAACGCTAGATTTACTCTCCAATCAAAACCAGCTAATAGTGTAAATGGTTCCATAAACTTACCAAATCTTCCACCTATACTGTGCTCAACCAAATAATCTTTTCTTTCTTTTTTTAATTTGTTAGCATTTTTTATTAGAGTCCCGTAATAAGCTTTTTCTATATTTTTAGCATCTTTATCATCAATATATGTTTCTTTTATCTTTATTTTGCTATCTTTTACTACTGCTACTTCTAAGGGGTAATCTAACTTTAAATCATTAATTTTTTTATCTAACTGAATTTTATCTAAACCTTTTATTTCTTTTTTGAATTTTTTCTCAAAGTCTTTAATATTTTCTATTTTATCTCTAGTTAAATAATATTTACCGCCAGTTGCTATCTTGTAATACTGAGGATTTTCTATTAATTCTTTTGTAGAAATCTTATTATAAGCAACTAAACTTTTTTCTTTTATAGGCTCTACTTCTACCCTGTATCTCGATACATACTCCTCATATATACTTTGATTGTCTATATTTTCTGTATTCCCAAGAGCCATAGCTTCAAAATAAGTTATATTTTCTTCCTTAAATTTATTATCTATTTTGATAATTTCGTTTCTTTCTTTATCTTTTATCTTTTTTAATTTTTGCTTTATTTTTCTGCTATAGTTCCCAAAAGTTATCCTATCTTCTTCATCTTTAAAATATTCTAAATAACTATTGTTTTTACCACTTTTTTTCTCAAATGAAACTAATATTTTTTCATAAGACTTTTGATATTCCATCTCTTTTTCTTTGGGAACATTTGGCATAGAAGTAATAAGCCACATAATAGCCATAAAAGGAATAATTACTGTTCCTATTCTTGAAATAAATGATTTTATCTTTCCAAATGAGTTTCTCATAAGCATCTTGAATGTAGGCATACGATACTCTGGCAACTCTAGTATAAACGGTGATTTTTCTCCTTTTACCAAAAAAGTATCAAACAATTTTGCTATTAATAATACAACTAAAAACATCAAAGCATAAAATATCATAAGCATCATTGCTGCTTTTTCTCTAAAAAATGCTGCTACTATCATGAGATAAAAAGGAATTTTTGCTCCGCAATTAAGTATAGGTACAATTAACCTAGTTACTAGTTTTGCCCTTTCGTCTTTCATAGACCTTGTGGCCATAATACCAGGAATTGCACATCCACCCATTCCTACTCCGCCGAGTAAAAGGGGTAAAACAGATTGTCCATGTAAACCAAATATTTTTAGTAATCTATCTAACATAAAAGCTATTCTTGCCATATAACCACTATCTTCCATTATTCCCACTAGGGTAAATAATATAAAAAACATAGGTATATATGATAAGAGGGCAAATGCTCCATTTATAAGGTTATAACCAACTAAATTTTTGACTATGCCTTCATCAATTAGGGAGTGGGTAGGTAGAAGGTTTATTAAACTTTCTCTAACTGTACCCAAAATTTTCTGCCATTTTGGCTGTATAAATGCATCTGTACCTAATACTGCCTGAAAAAATAAATAAAGTGTAAATACTAATATTAAAGGACCAAAAACTTTATGACATAAAATTTTATCTAATTTTTGACTAAATGTTTCTTTTTCAAAAAGTTTTCCTACTCTACTTTTTTCAACTATTTCTTCTGCTTTTTCATATCTTACTTGGGCAATAATTTGATTTGAAGGAGTTTTACTATTATTATTAAAGTTATTTACTAACTCTTCTACTTCTTTACTTCCTTGACCCAAGTAGTCATAGATACCCTTGTCTCCTTCAAGAGCTTTTATCGCCATCCACCTTGTATCAAAATCATAAGTATTCTTTTTTAATATTTTTTCAATTTTTTCTATTTCTTTTTCTAAAAGACCATAATCTAATTTAAAATCATTATTTTTCTGAATGTCTTTTTTTACTACTTCATAAACTCTATTTTTTCCAATATTTTTTTTTGCACTTACTTGCAAACTTCCTACACCTAATAATTCTTGTATTTTATCTGTATCAAAGGTATAACCCCTTTTTTCTGTTACGTCTATCATATTAAGCAATAAAAAAACTGGAACTTTCATCTCTAATAACTGAAATGTTAAATATAAATTTCTCTCTAGATTAGATGCATCTAATACATTAAGTATCAAATTTACATCTGTTTCTAATATAGAGTTTCTAGCTACAACTTCTTCTTCTGTATAACTACTTAATGAATAAGTTCCAGGAAGATCTATCATTTGAATTTTTTCATTATCTATTTCCAAATGACCTATTTTTTTTTCTACTGTTATACCTGGATAATTGGCAATATGCTGTTTTGCTCCTGTTAACATATTAAAAATCGAAGATTTACCACAGTTTGGTTGTCCTGCTAACAAAACTTTTTTAACCACAACTCTCATCTCCCTTTACTAATACTTCTTTTGCTTCACTTCTTCTTATAGCCAAATGATACCCTCTAATATTGACTTTTATTGGGTCAAGTAAAGGAGCATTTCTAACTACTTTTACTCTTGTTCCAGGTACAAAACCCATATCCAACAATTTTTGACCTAAAGATTTTTTGTCTAAAATTCTGTCTATTATACAGAATTCACCTATTTTTATCTGATCTAATGACATATCTTCACCTCTAATTCCCCTATTAATTCTATATCAAGTGCTATAGTTTCCCTGCCGCACATAATAATCAAAGTATCTTTGTTTTTTTCTAAAATTTTTATTTTTTTACCTATTATTATTCCAAGAGAAAATAATCTTGAATTTTTTTCAAAATCTTTATCAAAGTTAAAAACTTCACCTAATTGGTTCACTTTCATTTTTTTCAATTTTTTTACCATATTTTTTTTATCATTCCTAATTAATATTTGTATACTTTTAAAAGTGATATTATTCTTTTTTAAACAGTATTAATTATATATAAGTTTTTTTGTTGCGTCAAGTATTTTTATTATCAAAGGTTTTTTGAAGTCTATAAAATAAGGTGTTTAGGCATATACTTATGATAACATTCTAATATTACAAATAATATTATTTGTGAATTTATTATTAAAAATATTTGTTTATCAAATTAATTAAGAATTTTCAAAGCCTTTTCTATTAAAGTTTTTTTATTATGTACCTTTTTCAATTAAACTTTTATATTTATTTTTTATACACTTTGTGATATAATCACTCATGAAAATATAGTTTGATTATAAAAGTATTTTAAGTTAATAGAATTTGTAATAGTTAAAATTATATTTTAAAAAGGGTTTTTTTTAATAGATAAGTAAAGTATATTACATATAAAAATTTATAGTATTTGGAGGTATAAATGAAACTTACTGAACTTTCAAGAGGGGAAGAAGGAAAAATAGTTAAAATTGGAAAAATTGGAGAACTTAAAAAGAGGCTCTCTGATATGGGTGTAACTAGTGGAGAAGTTATAAAATTTGAACGTAATGCCCCCCTAGGAGATCCACAAGAATATAATATAAAAGGTACAAATATTGCCATAAGAAAAAAAGACGCGGAAAATATTATTATTGAAAAATAGGAGGATGTAGATTTATGTTGAAGATAGCTTTTGCAGGAAATCCTAATGTAGGGAAAACTGCATTAATTAATGCTATTGCTGGGTCAAAACTAAAAGTAGGAAACTGGCCTGGAGTAACAGTAGAAAAAAAAGAAGCAGAGTTTAATTTTGAAGGTACACATATCAAATTAGTTGATTTACCTGGAGTATATAGTCTTAGTCCATATACTATGGAAGAAATAATAACAAGAGATTATATCTTAGATGAAAATCCAGATGTTATTATAAATGTAGTTGATTCTACTAATTTAGAAAGAAATTTATATTTAACTACACTATTAAAAGAATTAGGAAAACCTATGGTTTTAGCCCTTAATCTTTATGATGAGTTCAAAAAACTTGATTACAAACTTGACCTAAATGAATTTGGGAAATTACTTGGAGTAGAAGCTGTTCCTACAAGTGCAAAAACTAAAGAAGGTTTAAATGATTTAGTCAAAAAAGCTATAGAAATTGCAAAAGAACATAAAGAACAAAAACATATTAAATATGAACTTAGATTTAATCACATTATTGAGAAGGAAATAACAAAAGTTCAAGAAAAACTTCAAAATCATGAAAATTTCCAAAAGTTAAACAGTAAATTTTCTTTAGATTATGCAAGTATAAAAGTTTTAGAAGAAGATAGTCATTTTGGAGAAAAGATTAAAAACTATGGCATAGTAGATTTTGATTTTGCAAAAGAAAATATAGAAACATTAGAAAAACATTTTGATGAAGATGTAGAAACTATTATGGCAGAAGGAAGATACGGTGCTATAAAAGGGATATTAGCAAAAGTTCTTAAAACATCTTTAAAAAGCAGACTTGATTTTACTGATAAAATAGATAGAGTTTTACTTAATAAATTTATTGGACCAATATTATTCTTCTTTATTATGATGTTAATATTTACTTTTACTTTTAATGGAAGTGGACCATATATAGATTGGGTAGATGGATTTATTGCTGATTATCTTGGTAAATATGTAGCAATAGGAGTAGAAGGAACACCAGCTTGGTTACAATCATTTGTTACTGACGGATTAATTGGTGGATTAGGTGGAGTATTAGTATTTGTTCCTCTAATGATATTCTTATATTTTTTCCTAGCTATACTAGAAGAAAGTGGATATATGTCAAGAGTTGCTTTCTTAATGGATAAAGTAATGAGAGGTATAGGTCTTAATGGTAAAGCATTTTTACCAATGATACTTGGATTTGGATGTTCAGTACCTGGTATCTATGCAACTAGAACACTTGAAGATGAAAAGTCACGTAGACTTACAGCACTTATTACTCCTCTAATGAGTTGTGGTGCAAGATTACCTGTATATGCTTTATTTACAGCAGCTTTCTTTGGAGCAAAAGCTGGATTAGTAATTGCTAGTTTATACATATTAGGAATAGTAGTAGCAATTTCTTTAGGTAAAATCTTTAGTAAACATCCATATTTTAAAGCTGAAGAAAAAGCTTTACTTATAGAATTGCCACCATACAGAGTACCTACTGCAAAAATGGTACTTAGTTCTACATTTAGAAAAACATGGTCATATGTAAAAAAAGCAGGAACTATTATCCTTGGAATGTTAGTTATTTTGTGGGCATTAATGTACTTCCCTAATAGTGGAGATGTTAATAGTTCATTTATAGGGAAATTTGGTAAAGCAGTTCAACCTATCTTTGCTCCTGCTGGTTTTGGAGATAGATGGGAACCTGTTGCAGCTATTCCACCAAGTTTAATTGCAAAAGAAGTTGTAGTTGGATTTATGGGGCAAGTACTTGAAACAGCAGGTGAAGAAGAAGCTGAAGAAGAAGAAACTACTTTTGCTATGGATACAAGTGCACAACTAGTTGGATTAAAAGATGCAACGATTGATTCAATAAAATCTATGGTAAGTCTAGATTTATTTGGGTTATTTACTGCACCAAGTGCTGAAGAAGTAGAAGAAGAAGGTGGAAGTGGAGTTATAAAAGCACTAAGTACACTTTGGGAAGGGGACAAAGAAGGTCCAGTTAAAGCTTATGCTTATTTAGTATTTGTTTTACTTGTTAT
The DNA here is from genome assembly GCA_964536535.1 of uncultured Fusobacteriaceae bacterium. Lineage (GTDB taxonomy): Bacteria > Fusobacteriota > Fusobacteriia > Fusobacteriales > Fusobacteriaceae > CAZFBB01. Next base: position 3,713 of record CAZHXU010000087.1, on the reverse strand, counting down.
TCCTTGTGTTGTTACTCTTGGAGCTTATGTACAAGAGTTTGGATGGAATATGTTAGGTATAGTTATGGCTGTTTATACTATCGTTCCATACATTATTTCAGTATTGGTATATCAAATAGGAAGATTATTTGTTTAGGGTAGAAGGGCTTTAAGGTAAGGTGTAAAAATGAATTTAAAAACTATAATCATATTAGCAATTTTAGCAATACCAGTTATTTATTCATTAAAAAAATTATTTTCTATCTTTAAAAAAGATGGCGGTGGATGTGAGTGTTCATCTTGCCCAGAAAGTAAAAAAAATAGCTGTAGTATAGATAAAAAATAAGCTAAATTAAGGATAAAAGATAAACGACTGATTAAATATTAATTAGTCGTTTTTTTTATAAGATTTATAAAAGAAATTTTAAAATTACCTCTATATTTATTTACTATTCTTCTTGAAAATGTTAATATATACTTGACAAATATAATTAAATATTAACGAGGTGTAATATGACTGTAAAAGTATGTGTTGGAAGTGCCTGTCATGTTAAAGGTGCTTATGAAGTAATTAAAGAAATTGAAAATTTTATTAAAAAAGAAGATTTAGAAAAAACCATTGAATTAAAAGCTAGTTTTTGTTTGGGTATGTGTACAAATGAAGTTAGCTGTGAAATAGATAATGAATTAATATCTGTAAATAAAGATAATATTATTTCTAAATTAAAAGAGAGGTTAGATATATGAAGGGACAAATACTTGATTTTTCTGAAGCTAATTGCAAAAATTGTTATAGATGTGTTCGTAGTTGTAAAGTTAAAGCTATAAAAGTATTAAATAACCAAGCAAAAATAGAAGAAAAACTATGTATAGCTTGTGGTGAATGTTTTTTGGTGTGTAGTCAAAATGCAAGAAAGATACATTCAGATATAAAAAACTTTAAAAGATTTGTTGAAAGTAAAGAAAAAGTAATCGTATCAATTGCTCCTTCTTATAAAGGTTATGATTATAATGGAATAGATATGATTTCTTTATTAAAAGAAATTGGTGTAGAAAGAATAGAAGAAACAGCTAGAGGGGCTGATATTGTTAGCAAAGCATATGGTAATTATATAGATTCATGTGAAAAAAATATCCATTTGACAAGTGCTTGTCCTTCTACAAATTTGTTAATTGAAAAGTACTTCCCACAATATATGGACCTTCTACTCCCAGTTACTACACCCCTACTTTTACATGGGCAAATGCTAAAAAAACAATATCCCAACTGTAAAGTGATTTTTGTTGGACCATGTTTTGCTAAAAAGACCGAAATTTTATCAAATGGTTCAGAAGGTTTAATAGATGGAGTAATTACTTTTGACGAACTAATCGACGAATTTTCCCATGTTCATATATCAAAAAAACATAAGGTAGACCAGAAAGGTTCTATTATTGGTAGAACTTTTGCAAAAAGTGGAGGAATTACAAAATATATAAATCAAAATGAATATAGGAAGATAAAAGTAGAAGGAGTAGAAGAAGCTATTAAATTTTTGAAAATAGTAGATAAATTAGATGAAAAACTCATAGTAGAAATAAATAGCTGTAAAGGTGGCTGTCTAAATGGTCCAGGGGGAGAAAAGTGTAGTAGCAGTTATTATGAAAGGTTAATCAGAATAGATAGTTTATTGGAAGAAAAAATAGAAGATCAAGAAAATTTTAATTTTGACCTTAAAAGAAGTTTTTATAATAAACAAACTAATCTTTTAGTACCAAACGAAGAAGAAATCAAAAAGATTTTGATAAAAATGGAAAAATATACAAAAGAACATGAACTAAATTGTGCTGCTTGTGGGTATAATACATGCAGAGAAAAAGCTGTTGCTGTTTTTAATGGAATGTCTACAATAGATATGTGTATACCATTTATGCGTAATAGAGCAGAACGTATTAGTAATGAGATATTTTCAAATTCACCAAATGGTATATTTATTTTGGATCAAAATCTAAATATTAGCGAAATTAACAAAGCTGCTATGGAAAAATTTTATTTAGATAAAAAATCTATTGGAAAAAACATTAGAGAATATATTGATGATATAGACTTTGAATTAGTTTTGAAAAATGAAGAAAATATAATCAAAAAGAAATCAACATATAAAAATTATGGTTTAATCTGCCTTAAAAGTATAATTTACTTAAAAGATCAAAAAGCTCTCTTAGTTATAATTACAAATATAACAAAAGAAGAAAAACAAGAAGAAGAACTTCGAAGTGTAAAACAAAATACTATTGAACTTACTCAAGGAGTAATAGAAAAACAAATGAGAGTTGCACAAGAAATTGCAAGTTTATTGGGAGAAACTACTGCTGAAACTAAAGTTGCTTTGACAAAATTAAAAAATTTAGTTGAAGGTGAGTTTTAGTGGGATATTACATAGATTATTCATATAAAAGCCTCCATAAAATAGGAGAAGAACTCTGTGGAGATAATGTAGAAGTTGTAAAAAAAGATAATGGTATTATTTTGGTTTTGGCTGATGGATTAGGAAGTGGAGTTAAAGCAAATATACTTGCTACACTCACGTCCAAAATAGCAGTTACTATGTTAAAAGAAGGTCTTAGTGTAGAAGAAACTATAGATACTATAACAAATACTCTCCCTGTTTGTTCCATAAGAAAATTAGCATATTCTACTTTTACCATAATCCAAATAAAAGATGATGGGGATGTTTATCTTGTAGAATATGAAAATCCAAATGTTTTTGTATACAGAAATAATAAAAAATTTGATATTTTAAGGCAAAAAAGAGAGATAAATAACAAATGGATTAACGAAAGTTTTTTTAAACTTCGTAAAGGGGATGTTTTGGTAGCAGTTTCTGACGGGGTTATTCATGCTGGTGTAGGAGAAAGATTGAACCTTGGCTGGCAATGGGAAAGTGTTGATTCATTTTTGGAGGATCTTGTTAAAGTAGAAGTAGAAGCTAAAGATATAAGTAAAAGTTTGGTGGAAGTTTGTAATGCACTATATAATGAAAGAGCTGGTGACGATACAACTGTTGCTACTATTACTCTTCGAGAAAAAAGTTATCTTGATTTGTTCACTGGACCACCAAAAGATAAAAACAAAGACAAAATAATGATTGAAAAATTGAAAAAAGCTAAAGGCACAATAATCGTATCTGGTGGAACTACTGCTAATATTGTCGCAAGAGAATTAAAAGAAGATATTGAAGTAGATTTGAAAAATTATGATAGGAACTTGCCACCTATTGCCAAAATAAAAGGAATTGATTTGGTAACAGAAGGTTTATTGACACTTAATCGAGTAGTTGATTTGTTAAAAAACAACGAAAGTACAAAAGGAAATGATGGTGCTAGTAAAATTTTGGATCTTTTATTAAATCGTACAACAAATATAACTATACATCTTGGAAAAGCAGTTAATGAAGCTCATCAAAATCCTGATTTTCCCGAAGAGTTTAACTTGAAAGTAAAAGTTGTTAATGAATTAAAAGAACTACTTGAACATAGGGGAAAAGTAGTTAGAGTAGAAGAAATCTAGATTTTATTAGGGAAATAAATCTTAAGAAATGGGAAGTATTGTAGCTCAAAAGAGAGAATTTTAGAATTTAGTAAATGTAGTGTATGCTTAATCTTATTTCTTGCACTTTCTTTTTTTAAGTTTAAAATTTTGACGAAAGTACCTTGTAAATACTTGATTTTTAGTAAGTAAGAAAGATTTATCC
>CAZHXU010000086.1:0-11278 GCA_964536535.1 uncultured Fusobacteriaceae bacterium | reverse complement strand
TACCTAACTAATATGCCACTGTCTTTAAGCTTTTCAAAGATAATTTTCGCTTCTACTCTCTCGTGTTTTACGAAAACAAAGTTAGTTTTACTATCTGTTCCAGAAAATCCTATTTTATATAGTTCCTTCTTAAACTTTTCCCTAGTTTCAATTATTTTATTCCTAGTTAAATCAAAATATTCTCTGTCTTTCATCCCTTCTACCCCAGCTACTATTCCTACTGTATCCAGTGTATATGGATTTATGCTGTCTTTTATCTTATGTAAGCCCTCTATAAGTACAGGGTTTCCTATAGCAAATCCTATTCTAAGACTAGCAAGACTTCTCGATTTTGAATAAGTCTGTACAACTAACAAATTTTCATACTTGTCTATTAGTTTTACTGCACTTTCTCCTCCAAAATCTATATATGCTTCATCTACTATTACTACTTTATCTTGATTTCTTTTGATTATTCCTTCTATCTCTTCTAAGCTAAGTAAGATTCCCGTTGGAGCATTTGGATTAGTAACTATTATTCCTTTTGCTTCCTTGTCAAACCCCTCTATATTCATGCTAAAATCATCATTAAGAGGGTTTATAACTTCTTCTACTTCATAAAGTGATGAATAAACAGTATAAAAACTATAAGTAATATCTGGATAAATCACTTTGTCGCCCTTGTCAAAAAAAGCCAAATATGAAAAAGCAAGTACTTCGTCACTTCCATTTCCAACAAAGATTTTATCTTTATCTATTTGATAAAAATCTCCTATAGCTTCTTTTATCTCTCTACAACTTGGGTCTGAATAAAGTTTGTAGAGATCACTTCCCAAAGATTTTATTCTATCCAAAACTTTTGGTGATGGACCATAGGGATTTTCATTTGTATTAAGTTTTATATATTTTTTATCCTTTGGCTGTTCTCCATATACATATGGAACTATTTTATTAGCCCTTTTACTCAGGTATTTACTCATCCTTTTCACCTTCAAACCTTACTTTAATAGAGTTAGCATGAGCAGTTAATCCTTCACTTTCAGCCACATTAATTACATGGTTTTTTACCTTTCTAAGGGCATCTTTTGTATAATATATAAGTGATGATTTTTTGATAAAGTCATCTACACTAAGTGGTGATGCAAACTTTGCTGTTCCACTTGTAGGCAAAGTATGGTTTGGTCCTGCAAAATAATCACCAAGTGGTTCTGGGCTATATTCTCCCATAAATATTGCTCCTGCATTCTTTATCTTATTTACATAATCAAAGGGACTCTCTAGAGCTAACTCAAGGTGTTCAGGTGCTATTTCATTTGCTAAAACTATAGCTTCTTCTATATCTTTAGTCACAACTATACGTCCATAATTTTTTATTGATTCTTTTGCAATCTCACTTCTACTCAAAACTTCCAGTTGTTTTTCAACTTCTACCCCTACTTCCCTAGCTATATCTTCACTGTCTGTAACAAGTATCGAACAAGCAAGAGTATCGTGTTCTGCTTGAGATAACAAATCTGCTGCTATATATCTTGCATTTGCTTTTTTATCTGCAATTACAAGTACTTCACTAGGTCCCGCTATCATATCTATATCAACTTCACCAAACACCATTTTTTTAGCCATGGCAACATAAATATTTCCTGGTCCTACTATCTTATAAACTTTTGGTATACTCTCTGTTCCTTTAGCAAGTGCTGCGATAGCTTGTGCTCCACCTACTTTGAATACCCTATCTACTCCTGCTATTTTTGCTGCTGCAAGGATAGTTTTATCTACACTACCGTCTTTACTTGGAGGAGTAGTCATAATGATTTCTTTTACACCTGCCACTTTTGCAGGCACTGCATTCATTAGGACCGTAGAGGGTAGAGGTGCTGTTCCTCCTGGTACATAGATTCCTACTTTTTCAATAGGATTTACAATCTGCCCTACTATTACTCCATCTTTTTCATTATCAATAAAGGATTTTTGTTTCTGTTTTTGATGAAATTCTTTAATGCTTTGGTGACAAGCTTCTAGTGATTCTATGAGGTTTTTATCCAAAGAATTATATGCTTTATCAATCTCTTCTTTACTCACTTCTAGCTTCTCTATCAATACTTTATCAAATTGAAGGGTAAAATCAATTAATGCTCTATCTCCTTCTTCTACTACTTTATCAATAATATTCTCAACAGATTTATTGACGTTATTTAGCTCAAATTGACTCCTATTAAGTACCTCTTCAAATAAACTTTCTTTGTCTTCTGCATTAATTATTTTCATCTATTTCCTCCTTTACTTTTTTAACCAAATCAGTAATTATCTCTTTGTTAAACTTAAAACTACTCTTGTTAGCTATAAGTCTTGCACTTATATCTCCTATTTCTTCTATTACTTCTAAGTTATTTTCCCTAAGAGTACTACCTGTTTCAACTATATCTATTATTACATCCGAAAGATTTACAAGGGGTCCAAGCTCTACTGAACCATTAAGTTTTACTATGTCTATCTCTCTTTCTCTCTTTTCAAAGTATTTTTTTGCTACATTAACATATTTTGTTGCAATTACAAGTTTTTCATCCTTTTTTTCCTTGTAACCAACTGGTGCAGCTATAGCAAACTTACACTTTCCAAAACCAAGGTCAAGTAGTTCATATACATCTGCTTCTTCCTCAAGTAGTGTATCTTTTCCCACTATTCCAATATCAGCTGCTCCTCTTTGTACATATGTTGGTACATCTGATGGTTTAACCAAAAAGTATTCAAGCCCCTTTTTTTCATCTACAAAAACTAATTTTCTTCCTTTGTCTTCCAGTTCCTTACATCCATATCCCTTTTTTCTAAGGATTTCATATGATTTTTCTCCTAATCTTCCCTTTGGAAGTGCTATTTTTAACGCCATCATAACTCACCAACCCTTCTACCCTCTACTACATACACCCTATCAAAATAGTCTTTTAATTCATCTATCTTTTTCCCTACCTCTTTTGTGTATCTTTCTACTTTAATCCTTTTCCCATCAGCTCTCAAATCATCCAAGATTTCATCTATTCCTTCATAATCTTTTATTAATACAAGAGAACCTTTTGTAGTAACTTCATCTTTTACTAATTTACTAAATATCTCATCAAGATTGATTCCAAAACCTACTGCATCAAAATCTCTACCAAAGTTTTTAGCAAGGGTATCATAACGACCACCCTGCAAAGCCACTTGACTAAGCCCTTCCAAATAACCCTTAAATATTATTCCAGTGTAATAATTAATATTATTAACCATAGATAAATCAAGTTCTATATTCACTTTTGGAAGGATTTTTCTTAATTCTTCCAGTTCGTCTATTACTTCTTCAAATTCGCTAATTCCATAGTTTTTTACTTTTTCTATTACTTCCTCAAAGGGACCATATAAACTGGGAATATCTATCAAAATCTCTTTTATTTTTTCTTCTATCTCTTTATTTTCAAGGATTTTTCTAATTTCACTTTCTGCCCTATTTTGTATATGTTCAAATATCTCTTCTTTTTCATCATAATTAAAATTTATCTTCTCAAAAATAACTTCCAGAAACTTTACATGACTAAGATCTATATGATACTTTGGACTAATTATCCTAAGAGCTTCTACTGCCAACTTCAAAACTTCATAGTCTGAATATAGATTTTTTTCACCAAGCAACTCTATACCAACTTGTTTTTCTTTAAGAATACTTCCAATATTTCCCTCTTTTATTCTAAAAACATCATCTGAATAATAAACTTTATTATTAAATAAATAATCTTTTTTTTCTTTAGCAAACTTTTTTGCTATAGGCATAGTCATATCTGGTCTAAGTACAAATAACTTACCATTTGGGTCTATTACTTTCAAAAGACTATCTACTTTAAAGAGCTCACCATGGAGATAATAACTCTCATATTCTTCCAAAAGATTTACAGCAATTTTTTCATATCCATAACTTTCAAATAATTTTCGTAATCTAAATACCAATTTTTCTTCTTTATTCAAGTTTTCAAGTACTTCTACCATTTTAGCTCCTTTCTAATATTAAAGTGTTAAATTATATATTTTTCTTAGGTAAATAAAAAGACCACCTACGAGTATAGGTGGCCAATATGTAGAACCACCATAGATACAGCAATTAGGCTTGTATCTATGGGGCAGAGTTAGATACAAACCTTAAAAATGTCTATGATGATGTCCTTTATTTAAATTAACTTTTAACATGATTTCCTCCAAAATATATATAATAAATAGTTTTTGTTTTTTTAATTTCTTAAAATGATTATAGCATAGTGAATATATGTCGTCAACAAAATTGTCTTATTTTTATCATTCAATATTTCAATGTTTATTATTCACCTTTATAAATATAGTCTAAAGTATATAAAACTTTTTTAATTTATGCAAACTTTTTATTTTTTGACTATACAAAATTTGTTCTTATTTTTTCCAAAATTCCCCAAAATATCTACTTAAAATGATTATCAGTAAATTTTCAAAATTTAACGATATTTTTTTATAATTCTCAGCTAATTCTGATTTTTTGACTTTTTTATTATGTTCAAAATAAAAAATCACCTCAAAATATAGTATCACCATGTAAGATTTCAACTAAATTTCGAGGCTTATTTTATATTTATTCTTTTAATTCAAACAATCCTTCCACCTCAATTATGCCAGGTAATATAAACTTAATATCTAAACTATTTAATTGCCCATGTTCTCTGAAATAGTTAAATTCTATTAAGAAATCAGATTTTTGAGCATCAGTATTATCTATAGTAGAATGAATAAACTTCTTTGCATTTCCATCTGAATCGAATTCTAAATACACTTTTTCTTTATTAAATAACTCTCCTTTTGCATTAAAGAGTTCAAACACTTCTTGATTTTTAGTTCTAGTTTGTTTTAAAGTGGCTATCGTTTTAGGATCATATTTTATTAACCCTTCGAAATCTCCATTTTCATTATATTTAAAATTTAATGGAACTGTTTCTAAAAGGTTGTAATCTCTTATTTCATAAAGTTCAGCTATATTCTTCTCGTAATCTATCTTTATATGATTTTTAGGTTGAATATTCTTAAAATCAAATACTACTGGATGATTTTTAAAAAATAAACCTTCTAATTTTTCATTTATTTCTATTCTTGTCACTCTGCCTTTTTCATCAAAGTCAAAATAACTTCCAGATGATACAGCACTTAATAATTCAGGAATATATTTCCTTACTTCTCTTTCCTCAACTATTTCAGGTTGCTCCCATTCAGTTGTATATTTCTGAGTCTTTATCTCTTCAAATCTCGTTATTCCATTAACATCTTTAGTAAAAATTGAGAACTCACTTTTGTATACATTGTCTTTTTGCTCTTTTGTTATTATTTCTGCTTCTAATAAATCTAGGTTAAAACCTTTTTGTATGTTTATTGAAAAGTCATTTTTTTTGTATTTATATATTTCTAAATCATTAGAAGTTTTTATCCCAACTTCTAGCACGTTACCAATATTATCAAAAACAAAATATGCATCATTTAACTGATTTTTACCTGTTGTTTGATTAAAACTCTCTTTAATTTCTTCAATTTCTGGATGAATTGGAATTTTTGCTCCTGCTACATTTAACGCTATGTTCTTTTGAGTGTTTGTTTTTTTTATAAAAACTAAAGGTCCTTCTTTTGGTTTTGGAATAACTTCTTCTATTGGTGCTTTAGGCTCCAATACTTCTATTTGTTCTTTAATCTCTTTCCCTTTGCTTTTACAAGCAGTTATAGTTAGTATTACTAACCCTAGTAAAAATATCTTTTTCATCATGTCCTCCTAATTTAGTATTTTTTATTATAACAAATTTTATTTTATTATAAAATGTGTTTTTTTAGTCAACAATTAATTATTCTACACATATTTCCAACTTAATTAAAATAAAGCTAAAATCACTATTAAGGCTATACACAAATGAAATTTTCTAATAAAAATAAAAAAATTTACCACTAATTTTTTATGTTCCCTAGGCATTGGTTACTTTTGTATCAAGACAAAAGTGACAAAGAATATTGAAAAAACTTCTAATTCACAAAAAAAAGGACTAAATTCTCACAAATTAGTCCTTTGTCTTCAATCTCAGACTGATTTTAAATAAAATCAGTCTTTATTCTTAAATTAACATTAAAATTTAAATAACTTACTCTTCTGTCCATTTCAACTCTTCAGTTTCTCCGTCAAAATGAATATTAAATATTATTTCTTTTTCAATTTCACTATAGTTAACTGTCTCTCCATTTACTTTATATATCGTATTTAATGTTTTTATATTATGAGCACTAGTAAAGTTTATTTTTTTTGAGATAGTTTGAACTTGACCATTAGAATAAGTTACTTTTATATCATAACTATATGTTTTTATATTTTTTAAAACTTTCATATCTTTTTCATTAGATAATTTTTTTTCAATTGATAATTGAGAATCTTCTGTAACTTTCAAAGAATTATAATCTTTAATTCTCATAGAATTAAGTAATCTCTTTTGTACACCTGCATCTTGAACATTATGGTTTAAAGTTAAGAAAAAATTCGCTTTTGCTTTAATAGTTACTCCTTTAGGTATTTTCGTATCTATATTAAGACCTGCTTGTACCAAAATATTATCAAGTATTTGCTTTTCTTTTTCTGGCATATTTTCATTATAAAGTGTATAAGCTTTAGGAATAAAATCTAATTTTATTATCTCATAATCAGACCTATTTGTAATTGCAAGTTTTTGTGTTATCAAACTTCCAACATATACAGTTGGTTTATTGTCAAATAAGTGTAAATCATGAACTTTTTGGTTATTATAAGCCAACAAACCTGGTTCAACTATTTTTTTCACTTCAGGAGTTTTTGTTACTGTAGTAGTGCTAACAGTACTTTCTTTACTCCCACAACCTATCATAATTACACATATCATTGTTAAAATAAATAATTCTATCTTTTTCATAATTCCTCCAATTTAATATTTTAATAAAATTATTATACATAAAAATCTAGAATAAACCTAATTAATATTTTTTAATTTAATAAGATAATATAAAAGTTAATATTAAAATGTTAGTATATAAACAGACTTTAATATGAATCGGTAAGTAATCATTATAAAAATGAGAGTTGATTCTATGTCAAATAAAAAAGAGGGCTAAACCCTCTAATATTCCATCCTATTTCTTCCATTACTTTTTGCTTCATACAGTTTTTTATCTGCACTATTTAGTATGTCTCCACCTGTAGCATGAAGTTTTTTATTATACGAACAGATTCCTACACTGATTGTAGCTTTCAAATTCCCATTAAAATCCATTGGTATATTAGAAAAATTTTCTACCAAACGTAAAGCCAGCTTTTTCCCACTTTCAAGATCAGTATTCGGAGCAATAATTGCAAATTCTTCTCCACCTATACGACCTATTATATCTATATCTCTTATTAGTTTTTTTGCTCTAAGAGAAAATTCTTTCAGAACCATATCACCAACACTATGCCCAAAAGTATCATTGATTTTTTTAAAATGATCCAAATCAATCATAAAAACAGTAAGACTTATTTCATATCTTTTTGCCCTAGCAAATTCTTCTTCTAATTTTTCAAAAAATAATCTACGATTCATAAGACCTGTTAAAGAATCTTTAGTTGCCAAAAATTTCAATTTTTCTTCAGCTTCTTTTTTTTCTTCTATCATTTTATTGGCTCTTTTAGCTAATATGTCAAAATCTTTGAATCTAATTTTTGAACTACTTAATTTCCGATTATGTTCAACAGCATCTTTAAAAAATTTGCTAAAAACATCAAAATCTTTAGTGATATTATAACTAATAAAAGTAAATACACCAAAAAATAATGATAAAACTAAAATAACAACTACACTAAAATCTTTTAGTAAACTAATATTGTCTTTTTCTTTTACTTCTTTTATCTCTGATATAGCTTTATTTATGTCATCTTCATATATACCCGAAGCTAATATCCATTTGTATGGCTCATAAGCTCTTGCATATGCTATTTTTTTACTTACTTTACCTTCTTTTGGTATTTCTCCTGTGTATGTATAGAATCCGCCTTCTTCTTTTGCTAATGCTGCTTTTTTATGAAGCGTAAAAATCTCTACTCCTTCTTCATCAAGAAGATTCGATACATCTTCATTTACTAATTGTGGATATACTGGATTCATAAGCATGATATTATTATAATTTGTAATAAACAAATAGTTGTTATCACTATCATCAAATCTAATTTTTTCAAGTTCTTTTAACAACTTATCTTGTACTTCTTTTTCAAAGTCATCTACATATTCTCCAGCACCTATTATCCAGTCTCTATTTTCTATTTTCATATAATAGGTCAATTTTTTCTTTCGTTCAACACTATTTATTCTTTTCCAGTAGTATTCTATATAATTTTCTTCTTTATTTTTTATTCCTTCATACAGTTTATCTACTATTTCTTCTAAGCCCAAAATATTCATTTCATTGAAGTTTTTACCTTCTAAACCAACCAAAGTTGGATTATATATGTTTTTTCCCTTCAAATCCCAAATAAAAAAATAACCACGTCCATTAAAAAATCTACTTTTATCAAATATATCTTTTATCAGTTTATTACTTTCTTCTTCATTTAGATTTTCTGTTACTATAGTTATTATATTTGCCATTTCTCTTACTTTTTCTCTCAAGTTTTCTTCCAAAATACCCTTAGATATTTGTCGTTCTACTTCTATATAATCTACCAAACCAGACACTTCTAGTGCTAATTTTTCTCTTTCATGATTATATAAACTTATCTTTTGTTCTTTAAGTTCTAGCTCAAGATTTTTTCTCAAACTAAAACTTTCAAACCATATACTAAAAAATACAAGAATTAAGAAAGTTGTTAGAGAAAGTAATAAAACTAAGTTCATCATCTTAATTTTTTTTAACATATCGGCTCCTTTTCAACTAATACTCGATTATGTTAACACCTGCATCTAATCTATAACATACATCTTTTCTTTCTATTACAATTTCAGTTTTAGCTCTTAACTCTTCATCTTCTTTTATATCAAATAAAAGCTCTTTTGCTGGATTTATAGCGATAGGATGCCCTACTGCCTTAAACATTGTAACATCTCCATGAGTATCTCCATAAGCAAAACATTCATCTAAATTAAGCTCATATTTTTTTACAAAATCAGCAATTGCATTTTGTTTACTTTTGCTATCCCACATAGGCACAACTTCACCTGTAAAATTATTATCTCCATCTACTAGATATTTTGAACCACAAAAGTCACTTGCATCATATTTTCTAGCCATTTTACTAACTAAAAAATCTGGGCTTCCTGATATGAATATAACTTTGTGCCCCTGTTTCAAATGCCATTTTATTCTTTCTCTCGTATATTTATAAACTCTATCACCTTTAAGTTTTATAACCTGTTCAGATATAAATTCAACATGTTCTTTATTAAGACCTTTCATTGAATCAACATATATTTCGCATAAATCTAAAAGATAGTCATCATAATTTCCTTGTCTCTTATCCCAGTCATGAAATGTTCTTTTAGTACTTCCATGCCATACTAAAGGGTCTACTACTTCATATCTAATTAATTTTTTAAAGTGTTCAATCATAAGTGAATCTCTATATAATGTACCGTCTATATCAAAAAATGCTGCAATCATGTCAATAATCCTCCTTTTGTTATTATTGTATTATATCAAAGTATATAAGTATATTCAAACTTATTCTTCTCTTTATTTTTCAATACTCAATTTATTTAAGTAATTTCAACTTGAATTTTATTAATTAAATTATAATTCTAGTAATATAAACTTTTACTTATTATTATTTTTACCATTGAAACTATCGAATCCTTTAATTATAAAATGATCATAACATAAATACTTTAAAAAAATGTAAAGGTTTAATAGATTTTTCTATAATTAAATAAAGATTAGATACTTAAAGATTATTCTTAATAAATTTAAATTTTAAAAGATATTAATTATTGCATAATATAAACAAAGCTTATATAATAATCTAGAAAGGAGTTAATATGACAAAAAATACTTCAACAATGAATTTTAAAGTACTATTTGGTTCTTTGTTATTATTTACATATTTAGCATTTGCAATAATTAGCTTGTCAGCTATTGCTAGCTCAAGTTTTAATCTTTCAATAGATGCTTATTCAAATGATTTTTATTTTTTTAACAAACAAGCTTTTGCTGTTTTATTAAGTTTAATTGGTATGGGTTTTTTATACTACGGTATAGGAATAAAGAAGTTTTGGTTTAGACCACATTATCAGCTGTTAAAAGAAGGTAATATTTTATCTACTCTATACTTTGCTTCTATTGGGATTCTTCTTGTTGTTCCTATCTTAGGACGTGAAGTTAACGGAGCAAAACGTTGGTTATTTGGAATTCAACCTTCAGAGTTTATTAAAATTGTATATATTCTTTATTGTGCAAAACTATTTGCAAAAATTGAAGATGATGATGATGAGAACTTTTGGGGTATAGTTAAATCAAAATGGGTACACTTTGGTGTTTTATTTCTTCTACCCGCACTGATTATATTCCAAAGAGATTTAGGAACTATAATACACTATGTTACTATTTTCTTTTCTATGTTTATAGTTTCAAAATTTAGAGTTAGAGATATTTTTGCCCTAAGTGTTACTGCCTTTTCTGGAGTAATTCTACTTGGAGCCAAAGCATCATATAGAAGTGACAGGATTATCGAATATCTTGCAGGAATCAAAAGAAACTTGTATGGTGGAGGATACCAAGTAGAACAGTCTATTATTGGACTTGGGAACGGTGGATTCTTTGGTGTTGGATTTGGTAATGGTGTAAGAAAATATAACTGGTTACCAGAGGTTCATACTGACTTTATTTTTTCTTCTATAGGTGAAGAATTAGGATTTATAATCTCCATTGCAATAATACTTTTATATCTACTAATACTCGGTGTAGGTATATCTATGGCAATCAAAGTAAAAGATACTTATAGTAAATTTTTAGTTACTGGTCTTACATATTTGATTATTTCTCAAGCTTTGATGAATTTATATGTTGTTACAGGATTAATGCCTGTTACGGGAATACCGCTACCACTTATAAGTTATGGTAGAAGTAGTTTATTAACCCTAAGTGTCGCCATGGGTTTACTCTTAAACATCAGTAAAAATGCTGAATTTAGTAATGCCCTATTGGACAAAAAACCTGTGAAAAACACAGAAAATTTAAAAGTATAAATTTTATCTATTTAAACGACTAAATAAAATTAGTCGTTTAATTTTTATAT
>CAZHXU010000085.1:4882-11295 GCA_964536535.1 uncultured Fusobacteriaceae bacterium | reverse complement strand
CTATAGTTATGAAGAACTTAAAAAATATAGGTTTCAATCCTTGTTTTAGTGGATTAGTCTCTTCAACGATGATATTGAATATAAAAAATTACTAGAGAATAAGTTTCAATCCTTGTTTTAATGGATTTGCCTCTTCAACAAACGGGTCAACACATTATTATACAGATAACATTTCAGTTTCAATCCTTGTTTTAATGGATTAGTCTCTTCAACCCGTCACTTTCACTTTTTACAGTAATATCAGTATCTACAGAGTTTTTTTGAGAAGTTAAAATGCCACTTTTAAGATTAACTTTCGTTAATAAAAGCCTGTTTTTTTGCATTTTCCGCACGATTTTTTCTTCTGTATCTACTGATTTTCCTAATGAAAATGACAATATATTATACCACACTCGGAAATTTGGTGCCAGCAATTTCCCCCTAAATCCATATAACTGTTATTATCTAAGGTAGCATTTCTGCTACCTTCTTTTTATACTTCCATTTCCCAACGCTACACTTTTTCCTAATCCAATATAACTTGGAAGTTTTGCATTTAATGCAAATTCACCTTTTATTCCTATCATATTTTGTTCTTTAAACTCTATTATTTTGATTCGTTCAAAAAAGATATCAGCATTTATTCTTTTATCTGTCCAAAAGTCAAAGCTTTTAAAAAAAGATAATATATTTCCAACTAGTATTTTATCTAACATTTCTTTTTTTTCACCACTTGATTTTGATTCTTTAAAAAGTTTATAATTTTTTTGATTTAAAGCAAAATATGGAGTCTCAAATTGATATATTTTAAATCCAGTATCAACTTTGATTTCTTCTTCCCACATTTCTATATGTTTCTTTACTATATTTAATTTTTTGTAATCAAGTTCAAAATCTTCTATACTTGGTAAAATCTTGAGTAAAGTATCTACTCCTTCATTGATTCCAATCATACAAAATTTTTTCTTAATAAATTTATACTGAATCAACGGATATCTATAACGAAATCCTTCTTCTTGGTGATTATGCAAAAGAGTATAATCAGAAAATTTATTCCCTAAGTAACCCCTTATCTTTTTCAAATCTTTTTCAAGCATTTCATTATCTGTTTCAAACTCTATTTTGCACATTCTTATATTCATAGCTACTCCTTTTAAGCTTGATTATTCTCTTTTCTTACTAAATATTCTTGAAATTCTAGAGTGTCCATTATATTTCTATACAATGTAACAAAAGAATTAGAGTTATTAATATAGCAATTTTCTAGTCCTTGATTTCTTCTATATTCATTATGATAATAAAATACAGTTCTTTCAATATTTGAATTATTAATAATCTCTTGTGCTTTTGGATTTATATATAAATCTTTAGATTTTTCACCATCTGCAAATATAATCAAGTCATAATCCTTAGTACTTTCAATTGAAATCTTTTCTAACTCCTTAAAAAGAACTTCAAATTGGAAATGTTTTAAATATTGCCTTAAATTTTGTTTGCCTAGCTTGTCTTCTAAATCTCTATATTCATCTTGAAAAAGGACTAGAAGTTTCTTTGTTCTTCTCAAAACAATTTCACTTTTAATTTTTTCTCTATATTCTGATATAATTATATTGTTAATTTCTTCAGCTTCTTTTTCAACTTCAGTTTGAAGGTAATTTTTACAAAATTTTCTAAACCCTTTTAATGTAGGAACTGACCCTATTCCTAAAACAATAAGTACTGTTATTAAAATTATTCTATCTCTTTTTAAATTGTCAATATCTACTCTATTTGTTTCCAAATCTTTCTCAAGGTTTTCTACAAGTTCTTTTAATGAATATTCTATTCTTATTTCTTGATTATCATTAGTTATTTGCTCTGAATTTCCAGATACATTGTATTTATCTATTTTGTCATTTCCGTCAGCAAAAGCTAAAATAACATTAAAACACAAAAATAACATTACTAATACTTTTTTCATTACTCTTCTACTCTCCTTATCACTGCCCATCCACATATATTGATAGGTTTATTCCTTTTATCTAATATAAACTTTCTAGTAATAGGAAAGTCCTCACGATTCCCTAAATTTAATTCTTTAAACTCTTCATCAGAAAGCAAATCAGATATACTTTGGTCATAAAATGTCTTATTAGCACCTACTCTAATAAGGTATTCATTTTCCTTTGCTTCTTCTAGAAGTTTCCTATATTTTATGATTACACTCTCCAAATCTTTTGATACCATAGAGTTCTCTAGCTCCTTCAATTCTGATTCTAGTCTCTCTCTATAAAACTTATCGACTAACTTTAATAGTTCTATCTCTTTCTCTTCATTTAGATAACTAAACTTACTATTAATTCCTTTAGTTTTTATCTTAAACTCATAATTACCATTTGATATACATTCGCATACTATTGGCAAACTTGATTTTTCCTTTTTCTTTATTTGAGTAACTTGTATTTTCTCAATACTTATACTCTCATTTTGGGCAAAACCTGTATCCCCAACTAACAAGTACTTCATCTCATCTTCATTTACATTTTTTCCAAAAACTTTTTCATTTACATAAGTTTTATCTTTATTTTCATTATGAAGCAAAGCTGTTCTAATTGCTCCTTTTAGTGATGTTCCTGGTATGTATATTCTTTTTCCACTTTTTATATGTTCTTGAATATCTGTATTCTTTATAGTTCCATTCAAATTGATACTCGTTTTAGTATAATTTTTAATAAACTTATCCGACACTCTTCCCTTTTGAATGTCTTTTTCATCAAAATAACTTTCTATTATTTGATTAATATTTCCTTTTTCATTTCCACTTCCTTTGATAGTATCCAAATATTCATCAATAGGGCTTTTTAGTTCTGCAAAAGAAGTTATTTTTCCCTTTTTGCCTATTTTATAATCCATTAAATAATCAAATATTTTCTCACTATCTAATATATATACCTTTTTATTTACATTAATGAAATCACTGAAACTACTCCATGTTTTCCCACTCCCTATATGTATAGGCGTTTTGACTTCTAATTCGAATCTAGGCATTCTTAGTACCTCCTACAAGGAATGCTTTGCCATAGTGATATACGGTTTTTTCTCCTGTATTATCTATTTTAATTTCAGATTCAACATTTGTACCTTCAATTTTTTCAGAGAATATACTTCCTATATCAAACATTCTTATTCTTTTTTTCCTTTGTCCAGTTCCTTTGCCATAGAAAGCATATCCACCACGTTTTACAAAGTTATAACTATCAGCTTTTTTAGCCTCTTCTATATCTTTTGGCATAGTTAGAGACAAAGAAATATATCTATCGTTATGGATATTCAAATCTAAATTACTCTCTTCAATACCTTCAAGTATTCCTTTACCAGTACTTCTTTTTCCACCTATTCCTTCGTCAGCCATAAGTCTAAGACTTGCTAATGTTTTTGTACCTATATCTTTTGTAAAAAAATATAGAAAAGGAGTTATATCTCCAATTTTTTGGAATTCTAAAACTTCATTAGAAAATAACTCTTGGGAAGAACTTGTATATCTATTTAGTGCATTTTTCATTTCTCTATATCTATTGATAAAGCTTAATTTATCGAATTTTTCTTTTTCTTTAGAAGCTGTTTTTAATTTACTATACTCTTCTTCTGTAAAAGCAATACCACTCCATTTTTCAAATTTTACTTCTTCTCCATTTATTACCTCTTCAAAAATATCTTTACTCAACAACTTTATTTTTTTCCACTCTTTTCTTTTATCTCTATCAGCACCTTCCAAGAATTTTGGCTCTATACTTGGTTTTGGTAGCAGATAAATTTCTATATCTCCTACTTTTAAACCTATGAATATAGAAGAAACTTCTGTTTTATTTATAAAATCAGTTATCTCTTCATCACCATAGAGTTTTGCATAACAATTTACCATAGCAGAAAAAAGAGTATCTGAATGAATAATTGGGTCTATTATTGAAAATCTATTTTCCTTTGATAACTTTAACTTTATTATTTTCATATTACTCACCAGTAAAGCTTTTAATTTTTTCTTTTATTTCTTTGTATAATTCTTCTTTTTCATCCCATTGGATATAAGAAGTTCCATTTGTTCCTTTTTCATAGTCTTCAATGGTTTTTATAGTTAGATCATCTATTTGAAATTCAATTTGTCCATAACCTCTAGACCCACTTCCACCTATATAGTCATCCTGTAGTAATTTCATTCCAGTTAATACTTTCCCTATATATGTATTATTATCTCCATCATACTGGTCAATTATAAATTCAAAATCAAACTTTGCTCCAGCAGGAACTCTTTCTAAGGTTCTAAGATTACCTGAAGTTCCTGTTTTCCTACTGATAACATTTTCCATTTTACTTTCAGTATAATCAAATTCTAACTCTTGAAAAACTCCGTCTTTTTCTTCCATGTCAGTTCTAGTTTCAGAAGACATAAAAGAATCTCTTGCATAAAATCTAGTTACTGCTCTAGTTTGTTCATTGTCTTTCTTATTTGCTCCTTTTCCAAATATCTCAGGAACTATACCTGTTAGATGAAGACCAGTTTTATCTGTTTTTATTTCATCTGTATGTTCTATTTTTTCAATAATACTTCTTAATTTTCCTTTTAAAGAACTTCCAGGTATATATGGCACTCCCATAGCATTCTTAATTACTGAATTATCAAGACCTCCTATATCTAGACCTGTACTACTTCCTCCTATATGTAGCCCAGTAATTGCTTTGATTTTTCCTTTTATAATAAATTTTGCTGTTAATTTCATTATTTTCCTCCCTATTTATTATCTCCAAAATATTTCAAATAACAAATTACTCCCTCTAAAAATTCGTATAAATATATAAATTCTTTTTTTGAATTAGTTTTATCTATTAGCTTAATCACCAACTCCAAAAACTCACATAGTTGTCTATTTGTTTGATTTTTCCCAATTATATAATGTATCTCTAATTTTAGTTTTATCAATTCCTTTTTTTCACTAACCAAATCGTCATTTTTATTCTTTTCTATTTTATTTTTTATTTTTTTAATTTTGCTAAATACTTGCCTAATTTGACTACTGCTCACACCAATAGTTTTATTATGATTAGGTTTAATGTAAAAGCTAAAATACTTTGATAATTCAATAAAAAATGAATATTCCTCATCTGTAGAATAAGATAAAGCCATTTTTTCAATTCTATTTATTATTTTGTATTTATTGAATCCTAAAAACAAAGAGAGTGAATTATCTTTTATATACTGATTATTTCCGCCATTAAAATAAGTTCTAAAATCAATAAAAGATAGAATATTATTTGTATTTAGATTTTTTATCCAATTTTTAATTATAACTTCCTTTTGTTGTATTTCATCTATATTCTTTTTAAGATTATCATTATACTCTCTGTCTTTCTCAGGATTAATTTGTCTTTTATTACTTTCTAATTTTTTATAATATGCACTAAAGTTCATTATTTACTCTCCTTTCTTGTTTCTAACTCTGCTAACCTAGTAGCAACTGGAATAATACTAGCATTTGTATACTCCTTATTTTCTCTATTTAAAGCTAAATCTTCATAAACTTTAATTAGCTTGTCTACTTTTTCTTTTTCATCACTACAATTTCTAAGATAGTACGATAATCTCCACACCCTCTTTTTCTTTTCATTGAAATTCTTGACTCTTACAGCACTCAAGAACCCTTTGGTGCTATCCATTATCTTGTTTAGTATCGCTCTACTTTCATTTTCAGCTATATCTTTTATATTTTCTTTCATATCTAATAGCTTTATGTATTCATCCCAAGAAAAAACTTCTCCAAATATAGTTATTGCATTTTTGATTTTTTTATCATTGAGATTTTTTCTATCTTTTGCTTTGTCTAGATAGTCTTCTACCTTTATACTAAATGAATTTACACTCTGTTTATCGTCTACAATCAATAACCCTGCTGAAAAACTATATCCTTTATTCTCAAATTCATTATCAAACTCTTCTTTTAAACCTTTGGCAAAATATAATATTTTATCATAACTACCAACAATAAAGGTATCATCTCCTCCAGAAAAAATTATATAAACATAGTCTTTATATTTATCACTTGTAGCAAGTTTATTTAGCTTCCCTTCAAAGAAATTTTTCATACTTTGGCTAGTTGCCATCAACTCTTTAAGTTTATCTTTATTTTCAAATATGGTACCAAGGTCATCTACATCTAGTTTTAGTATTCCTAATTTATTAGCTCCCAAGCTATCATTGGCCAAATCCGTAAATTCTTTTATGACTAAATTATCCTCTTCATCTTTTTTCATAGGGCAATGTGTCGGGAAATATAGGTTTTTATCATTTTCTTTATCATTGAAATAATATGTATATGCCTTTTCTCTATTTTGAGAAAAAGTCAATCTATAACCTAATATTTCAAAATCATTTGTACTAGGGTTATTCTTATCTAGCTTTTCTA
>CAZHXU010000085.1:0-4782 GCA_964536535.1 uncultured Fusobacteriaceae bacterium | reverse complement strand
TTGGCATTTCGAACTCTTTCTCCCAATTTAATAAATGTATTACAACTTTGGCAAATAGAATCTTCATTATCTCTTTTGACTTTATCATTTTCATCTTTATAACTTTTTTTACATACAGTGCATATCTCTGATTCTTTAGCTACATTCCCAATACTAAAAAAATTGTCATAAAATTTCTCATCATCACCTTTTATTAATTCTGACCACTTTTGACTTCCTTTTTTCCTAATAAGTTCATTGATTTCAGACCATTTTTTAGAAATATTTCCCTCTATTTCATTTGAATTAACATTTAGCCAATCCATAGCCAAATAAATATCTCCTTCAAATTTTTTGTGTAATTCTTTAAGAATATCTATTCTAACTTCTTTAAGTTTAGTCTTATATTCTTTTGGAACTATAAAGTAAAAATTTCCTCCTCCAAGATAGATTAGTCCCTTTTCTATATTATTTGATTTGTATTCTTCTTTTAGGTCATCAAATATTTTATGGACTATAGTTAAAGTAAGAAAATTTATATATGCTGATTTTCCCCTCAAACTCTTGGCAGCGCCTTTTTTACTTACACTGAATATAAAATCTTGAATACCTGATATATCTCCTTTTACCAAAAGATATTCTTTTGAATTCAATTGACCCATATACTCTGATAATTTTCTCCAACTACTTGTCATCCTTCCCTCCTTTATAACTATTATGTGAATTATTATTCTAATATTAAATATACCATTTTTACTAGTGATATTCAATGGTTTAAAGTAATACAGCCATTAAAATATTATCTAATTAATTTACAAAAATGAAAAAAGAGCTAATGCTCTTTTCATAATGTTTATTGGATTTTAAAAATTTATCCTTGTTTTAATGGATTAGTCTCTTCAACTACAACAAAACAAAGGCGAAAGTATTCAAATTAGGTTTAGTTACAATCCTTGTTTTAATGGATTAGTCTCTTCAACGTTGTTTGAAGAAAAAGAAAGCAAGTGGGAAAAATTGTTTCAATCCTTGTTTTAATGGATTAGTCTCTTCAACTACAACAAAAGACTATTATAAACAATGGTTTTAAAAAAGTTTCAATCCTTGTTTTAATGGATTAGTCTCTTCAACCCGTCACTTTCACTTTTTACAGTAATATCAGTATCTACAGAGTTTTTTTGAGAAGTTAAAATGCCACTTTTAAGATTAACTTTCGTTAATAAAAGCCTGTTTTTTTGCATTTTCCGCACGATTTTTTTTTCTGTATCCACTGATTTTTCTAATGAAACCGACAATACATTATACCATACTCGGAAATTAGGTGCCAGCAATTTTATAGTGTCACACATATTTTATTATAGCAACAATCTTTTGATTTTGCTTCTGTGCATATATTATTGGGACATAACCCTTTTTCTCTTATTTTATTTATCTCCCTACATATCTCTTCTACTCTCAATTTATCTTCATATTTTATATAGACTTCTACCAACTTATTATTATCCCTTGTAAATACTACAAAAGCTCTATTTACTTTTTTTTTAAAAGTATCTTCAATCAACAAAGAATAAGCAATCAATTGATATTTGAGAGTATCAAATAAATCATCTGAATATTTGGAGAATTTATAATCTAGTGGTGCCATTTCACCATTTTCAAGAAGTAAAATTTCATCTGCTACTCCACTTAACCCATATTTATCTGATACCATCTTTTCTTCTTTCCATACCTCTTTTACTCCCAGTTTTTTTCTCAAATATTTTTTATCTATTTCTTTTTCTTTATGAATTTCCTGTCCTTTTTTTATTTTATACCTATTATCCAAATATTGATTTATCCCTAATATTTCTTTAAAATATAGATAGTTAGGGCAATATAGATATTCTTTTATTAATGAAACTGTTATAACCTCCATTTTTCCCTCCTCAAAAAAACAGTGATTTTATCTCATCACTAACCATTCTTTTATCAAAAGCTTGACCTTGAAGTATTGCTGAATTAAAATCATTATTACACATAGGAAAGATATACACAGAATCTGTTTCTATATTGATTAATTCTTCACTATAAATTGCTATTTCATCCAAATCGCTTGCTTCAATGGAACCTACAAAAACAGACTTTTGAACTCTATACAATCCTTTTTCTTGGGCAAACTTTACAATCAAATTTCGAGTTTTGTTTTTACTTATATCATAAATAACCCAAACTAACATTTTTTTCTCCTTCTACTATCCTATTAGCCATACTCCTAGCTTTATATTGAATAATGTCTATTCTTTTTATATGTTTTCCACCAAACTCTACTCTCTGTTCAAAAGTATCATTTATTCCTTCTATCAATATTTTTTTCCCTTCTTTATTTAATGTCAATCCATTTGGGACTTTATCAAAATATGTTTTATTAATCTTCTTTTTTGAAAACAAGGAAAAAACTGTTTTAGTTGCAAGAAATCGAAAGGGTTCTATAAAATCGAAAACAAAAGTTAATCTATTATTCCTGTCACTATGAAGAAGACCTACAAACGGATCTAAACCCGCAAGAATTATTGCTTTTTCAACTTTGTTATAAAGTATTCCATAGGCATAGTTTAGCAGAGCATTAAACTCATCTTTTGCAGGTTGTTTACTTCTTCCTTCAAACTTAAATTCATTAGGAATTAAAGTTGATAAAACATTATAGTAGTGTCTGCTACTATTACCTTCATAAGCCATAATTATTTCTCGAAAATTTGTTGTACTACTATCCAGTTCTAAAATTTTAGTTTCAAAACTAATCATTTTTTCTATCTCCATCTCAATAAACTCTTTTTTATTATGTCTTTTATATTCTAGTTCTTTGAGATGCTTTATATTATTCATTATTTTTTCACAAATAAGTTCCTTTACTATCTCTTTTCCCAAAATACTTCTTGAGATTTCCAATTGTTTCCTACGAATATTTGCACTTGAGCCTAGTTTAGAATGCCAAAATCTTCCATAAGGGTTTCCATAATTATCTAAAAGAACTATATCTATATTATGATTGATTGCTAGATTTATCGTATCAGAGGTTATACTGATATGATTAGACAAAATTAGGCTTCTTACTTTCTTTGGAGAAATTTTCATCTTTTCATACTCGCCTTCATTTTTTGTTATTATTTCAAACATCTCACCTACCTTATGTATTTTTGAACCATAACTATCAAGGCAAATATCCATTTCTTCTCCTTTCTTGTTATTTATTTCTCAATTTAATATATTGAATTTTTCATGTTTTCCTTTTATTTATTTCAAAAGAAAAAAGAGCTAATGCTCTTTTCATAATGTTTATTGGATTTTAAGAATTTATCCTTGTTTTAATGGATTAGTCTCTTCAACGAGATTTAGTAAGCTTGAAGAACAAGTTTATCAAAAGTTACAATCCTTGTTTTAATGGATTAGTCGCTTCAACTAGAAGAGTGTTCACCAACCATTTTTCTCCAGAATGGTTTCAATCCTTGTTTTAATGGATTAGTCACTTCAACAAATCAGGAGTTTAAATGAAAAAATTGAAAACTAAAAGTTTCAATCCTTGTTTTAGTGGATTAGTCTCTTCAACGTACAAGGAAAACGATAAAAAAGATAAAGAAATTTAGTTTCAATCCTTGTTTTAATGGATTAGTATCTTCAACCAGATGGTGGAGCAACTATTAACACTACTGAGATAGTGTTTCAATCCTTGTTTTAATGGATTAGTCTCTTCAACGAAAAAGAATTATTAAGTGATGGATTTGATGAAATAGTTTCAATCCTTGTTTTAGTGGATTAGTCTCTTCAACTTACTATGACACTGAGTTGGAAGAACTTTTAGAAGAGTTTCAATCCTTGTTTTAGTGGATTAGTCTCTTCAACAAAATATAGATTTTAATTTTTCAGAAGAAATAAAAGATGTTTCAATCCTTGTTTTAGTGGATTAGTCTCTTCAACGCTGTTGGAGATTTAGTAGCAATCGAGTTTATGTCAAGTTTCAATCCTTGTTTTAATGGATTAGTCTCTTCAACAGTTTGTAATATATTACTTACAAAAACAAGTCATAATCAGTTTCAATCCTTATTTTAGTGGATTTGTCTCTTCAACTAAATTTAAAAGAAACATTAGGAATGGGAAATAGTTAGTTTCAATCCTTATTTTAGTGGATTTGTCTCTTCAACCATATGGAAGAGATTTTTACTTGAATAGTAATCTAGAGTTTCAATCCTTATTTTAGTGGATTTGTCTCTTCAACACTTGAAAAGAGCAGACAAAAGCTGATGGATGATAACGTTTCAATCCTTATTTTAGTGGATTTGTCTCTTCAACGGTAGAATATACATTGCACCAAAGATAGTTGAGAGTGTTTCAATCCTTATTTTAGTGGATTTGTCTCTTCAACCCGTCACTTTCACTTTTTACAGTAATATCAGTATCTACAGAGTTTTTTTGAGAAGTTAAAATGCCACTTTTAAGATTAACTTTCGTTAATAAAAGCCTGTTTTTTTGTATTTTCCGCACGATTTTTTCTTCTGTATCTACTGATTTTTCTAATGAAACTGACAATACATTATACCATACTCGGAAATTAGGTGCCAGCAATTTTCGGAAAATTTATTTTTATAAAAAAATAATATATTTATTCTTTAGATTATTCGGTTATTTGAAGGGATATTTCTATAAAATAAAAAGAAAAGATTTTTTATTTATTTGCACTCTTTCCCCTTCACTTCTACACCTTTTCCTCCTTTTCAAAAAATTTACAAAAACGGTTTCGAAAAACTATTGACTTTTTATATTTTTTTTAATATA
>CAZHXU010000084.1:0-11305 GCA_964536535.1 uncultured Fusobacteriaceae bacterium | reverse complement strand
CATGAGGGGAAACCCTCATTTTGTATTTTTTTGAGTAGGAAAAAAGAGCGGTAGATAGGGTACAAATATTAATATATTATAAATAATAAAATCTTAGAATAATTGCTACACAATGTAGAATAAATATGATAAAATAAACAAAAATATTATTACAGTAAATAATCAAGGAGGTCACATGCAAAAACAATTATTTAATGTACATGGAATAGAGTTGAGAGAGAATAGATATTATAAGGATAACATATTAGCTCATGGAGTATTTGAGGTAGAAGTAGATGGGTTACTAAATAAAATAGATTTGGATCAAGGAACTATAGCAGTAATAGAAACTGTATTAGGTCAAGGAAGGGTAAAAAAAACTAACTTTCATGAAAATGGTGCTATATCTATGACTATGGAACTACTTGATGGAATAGAAGATGGAGATTTAATCTCTTATGATCTTGGTGGAAATATAGTGCATAAATCTACTTTTCAAAGGGGAAAACAGATAGGAGAAGTACTTAATTATTATCATATAGAAACTATAGATAGATTTGCTTATGCTGAACCTAATGAAGATGGAAGTGCTAAACTACAATTTAGAGCTTATAGAAATATTAATGGAGAACTAGATGGAGAAACTCTTGAGTATTATAAAGATGGAAGTCTAAAGGAAAAAGTTACGTATAAAAATGGAGTGAAAAATGGTGAAGAGATAAAATATTCTCTAGATAAAGAGATGATATATAAGAGAAACTATATTAATGATAATTTAGACGGTGAAGTAATAGAATACTTTAGTATATTTTCTGAAGAGGGAGATAGGGTTAAAAAAGATATAGATGGAAAGCCTATATTGAAGGTAAAAGCTAACTACAGCATGGGTATATTGGAAGGGGATTATGAAGAATATACTGAAAGTGGGAAACTATTAAAAAAAGGAAGTTATAAAAACAATAAATATGATGGTTATTGGA
The DNA here is from genome assembly GCA_964536535.1 of uncultured Fusobacteriaceae bacterium. Classification (GTDB taxonomy): domain Bacteria; phylum Fusobacteriota; class Fusobacteriia; order Fusobacteriales; family Fusobacteriaceae; genus CAZFBB01. The sequence continues at coordinate 10,346 of CAZHXU010000084.1, read as the reverse complement.
TATTTAATGATGCTAATGGACTGCCTCATATGGAGTTTGTTTATAGAGAAGGATTAAGAAATGGTCCATTTAAACAATATAAAGATGGAAACTTGGTTGGAGAAGGGACTGCTATTAATGATAAACCAGATGGTGAACTTAAACTTTATCATCCAAATGGTAAGTTACAAAATGTAAGCCAATATAGGTTTGGGGCTAAAGTATATGAAGAGCTATATAATGATAATGGAAGTTTGAAAGCTAAAAGAACATATAAAGATGGGAAGCTTGATGGGATAGTAGAAGCGTACCATCCAAATGGTCATATGCAGTATAGATGTAACTATCTAAATGGGAACTTAGATGGTGAAGCTATCTTCTATAATAGTGAAGGAAAGATGAGCCAAAGGAAGTTTTATGTAGAAGGTAAAGTAGAAGGTGAATTACTTCAATATGATTCGTATGGAGAGATAATAGCAAGGGCTATGTATAAAAATGATAAGTTAGACGGAGTGGCAGAAAACTATCATACACTTAGTCTAGGAGATGTACACCATGCAATGCATGATAAACATCAAAGGCTTATATTAAAGGATAGATATAACTATAAAGAGGGAAAAAAACATGGTGAGTATCATATCTACTTTGAAAATGGAGAAGTATGTGAGAGGGGTAGATATGAAGAGGATGTAAGAGAAGGGGCATGGTCTCAAAGAAATGAAGATGGTAGCCCATATATGGTTATTAATTACTGGAATGGTAAAAGACATGGAACTTATTTGGAGTATGAAAATGGAAGAGTAAAAGTAAGGTATAACTATAAGTTTGGGATGTTAAATGGAGAGCAATTATTATACTATTCAAATGGTAATTTGAAATCAAGAGAAGAAGTAGTAGATGATGTTCTTAAAAGTAGAGAGGCATATTTTGAAAATGGGAATCTACATGAAAAGAGCTTTTATTTAGGTGGAAGTCTAGAGGGTATTCTCGAAGAGTACTATGAAAGTGGAAGGCTTAAGGAAAAATCAAATTATTCTAGGGGTAAATATCATGGAGAATCTGAAAGTTATGATGAAAGTGGAAGTTTAGTAGAAAAAGCTATATACAATAATGGAAATATAGCTGAATTAGAAGAATATAATAGCTTGGGAAGTATAGTTAAAACTATTAAGGTAGAAGGGAATATTAGGCTAGAGAAAAAGTATTATGCTAGTGGAGAACTTAGAGAAGAGCAAAGATATGATATTAATGAAAGAAGAAATTCGATAATAAAATACTTTATTACAGGGGGAATAAAACAAAAAGAAGATGTAGTCTATGATAGGGATATGAATGGAAGAGAAATTAACCCACAAAAAGATGGTGAATGTGTAGAGTATTTTGTTACTGGAAATAAAAAAGAAGAGATAATTTTTGATAGAGGAAAGAGAATCGGAAGCTCTAGAGAGTTTTATGAAAATAATAACTTGAGATATGAAGAAAATATTATAGATGAAGAAAATCTAGAGATAACTTTCTGGTATACAAATGGACAAATTGAAACTATAGATAAAAAAAGAAACTCTAAATATGATGGAAAGTACACATCTTATTACCCAAATGGAAATATAAAATCTAAAACAAATTATGTTGAGGGGAAAAGAATAGGAAAACAAGAGTTTTATTTTGCCAATGGTCAAAAAGATTCTGAGTATGTAAATGAGCTTGATGAAAGTGGAAAAGTAAGAAGTACTGGCGAAGGAAAGTGGTATTACCCTTGTGGAGGATTAAAGTGTATAGAAGTATATGATAAATTTAAGCTTGTATCAACAAAGCACTTTTTCTTAAATGGTCAAGTCAGTCAAAATTCTACATATAGTAATAATAAAGAAGAGAGTTACTTTTATAATGATAGGGGAATAAAAGTATATGAAACTTTTGTTGATGGAAATAAAACTATAAATATAGCATATACAAATGAAGGAATAAAAAGATACTCAGATATATATATGGACGGAAAACTACATGGAAAATGTTTTACATACTATGACAATGGTCAAGTAAGAACAGACATAGATTATGTAAGGGGAGCAAGACATGGTAAGTTTTATTGGCATTATGAAAATGGTCAGCTAGGAGATGAAACTAACTATTTGAATGGTCAAAAACATGGAACTATGAAGAACTGGTATGATGATGGTTCTATTGAGATAGAAGCCAGCTATAAAAATAATAAATATGAAGGTTTGTATAAAGAGTATTACAAAAATGGTCAAGTAAAAAAGATAGGATACTATAAAGATGGAGAATTAGTTGGGGAAGAAAAAGAGTACTTTGAAGATGGTAGTCTAAAAAGTTACTGGGAAGCAGAGAATGAAGATATAAAAGAAACTTATTATGAACTATATAAAAATGGAAAGTTAAAAAGGATAAGAGAAGGAAAACCTAATGAAAAGAACTCTATAGAAAGACTTTATAGTGAAGATGGAGTACTTCTAGAGGGTTACAAGATGAATGGAAGTGACCTCGAAATAGAGTCGTACTATGAAAATGGTCAAATAAAAGTACTAGATGCTGGTGGATGGAGAACAGACTATAGAGAAGATGGTAGTTTGTCTCAAATATCTAAAGTGGAAGAAAATCAACTACATGGAGAAACTTTTATTTTTGGTAAAAATGATAGAGTCATAGGAAGATACTATTATGCAAATGGTAAATTAGAAGGTACTTATACTAAGTATTATGAAAGTGGAGAAGTCATGGAAGATGGAATCTTTAGAGATGGAAGGTACTATGACTGGATAACTGAGTACTATAAAAGTGGTAGGGAAAAAGCTAAGTGGAGAACAGGAAACTTCTTTTCACCAAGGGTAGAATATTATGAAAGTGGTGCTAAAAAATCAGAGTTTGTAGAAGATGAAGAGAAAAAACAAGATTATTTAGTTGAATACTATGAAGATGGAAGTGAAAAAAAGAGGGTAGAAGTAAGAACTCGTGGAGAATATTACTTTGAAGGTAAGTATGAAGAGTATTTTGAAGGGGGAAGTATTAAAAAAAGGTCTAGGTATGTAAATAACAAGTTAGATGGAGAGGTATTATCATACTATAAATCTGGTGTAGTGAAAGAAAGGGAAGTATATCAAAGAGGTTATAGAGTAAGTAATAAAATAGGATATTTCCCAGATACTAAAATTAGATATGAAGAGTTTTACAACGAAAATCTGCAACTTGAAAAGATAGTCAAATATGGTATAGGTGGGAATGTATCTGTAATTGAGTATTTTGTAGAGAATCAGATAAGTGAAAATGTAGAGTTATTTTATCCAAGTGGGAAAAAATATGGGGTTATTCCTGTAGTAGAAGGAGAAAGGTCTGGAGAAGCTGTTTATTACTATGAAAACGGGAACATACTCTTGAAAGAGATATATGAAGAAGGTTTCTTGAATGGAGATGTAATTGAGTATTATGAAAATGGAAATATAAGGTCTAAAGTAGTTTTTGTTTATGGTAAAGCAGAAGGGTTAAAAACATACTTTAGCATAGATGGAGATATAGAAAAAACTGAGTTTTATCAAGATGGAAAAGTGGTAGATGGGGGAAGTTATAATTAGTAATTAGTAAAAAAAGAATGATTAATATATAGAAATTAGTAGAAAATTTTAAATTAGAAAAAGTTGAATACATTTTGACTGAGATAAAAGTAAATGAAGGGTGTTATAAATAACACCCGTACATTGAAAAGGGGCAATAGAGAAAAATGAAGAAATTGTTATATATGATAACCTTTATAGTAGGAACATTTCTCTTGGGTTGTGAAAAAGATGAAGTAGTCGATACTGTTCCACAAGTAGAAATTAAATTGGTAGATATAAAAGTAGAAGTACAAAAAGAAGTTTTATTTTATCTATATGATGATAAAGAAAAACATTTAGATAGTTTTATTGTAACTGGGATTTATAGTGATACTAGAGAAAAAAATATAATTATGAAAAGTGAATATTTTGAAGTATTTGATATGACAAAAGTTGGAGAAAGTATTATCAGAATAGCAAAAGACGGCATTAAAAAGGAAGTAAGGGTAGAAGTAGTAGAAGGAGAGGTTGTTTTTAGAGAAAATTTTGACAATATAGAAGATTGGACAACAGCTAGTAACATAACGCCAAAAAATTGGACAAGATTTAGAAGTGGAAGCCAACAGTGGTATCCAGGGAATGGGCATGCTAATCATCATGAAACCATTGAAATTTTGGGGAGTAATAATAATCTTGCTAAAGGGAAAAAAGGTAAATCAATGGTTGTTTGGAGGGAATCAGTTGATAAGGGACCAACAGTATGGACAACAGATGGAATTTTGACAAAAGTTTTTGATAAAGGACTAGAAGAAATATATGTGGAGTTTTATATGTGTTTTGATGAAAATTTTTCTATCGATAATCCTTCTGGAGTTTTTAAATATTTTAGAATTGCTCATAATGATTCAAAAGATCAAGGTGAAGTAAGTAATTTTTATAAAAATGGGATAGGTGGATATAATGGACCTATATTTTTCGCTGATTATAAAGTAAATGATTATGGATTACAAAATACTTTAGCTTTTAGGTCTGATCCATACATTGATGAAAAAGGCATTAAAAGATATTTTTTTAATTATGGTCATAAAGATAATATAGATAATTACCCTAGTAGTATGAATAGAGGAGACCTTGGATTAAATTACTCAAATCATATAGTAGGGATGGAAAAAAATGGAAGTACGGCAAAATTGCCTGACCGATTAAATGGAGGGGTTCTATCAACTGAAAGATATCAATTTCATAGTCATGAACAAGTACTTGGGAAAAAGGGACAATGGAGAAAACTAGCTTTTTATCTCAAGATGAACTCAGCTCCTTATGTTAAAGATGGTGTTATTATTCAGTGGTTGGAAAATCAAAGGATTTTTAGTAATCATAATGTTGCTTGGCATACGTATAGACCAGACGGCAAAATTCCTAGTTGGAATACAGTATCTTTTGGAGGAAATAATTATTTTCCAAGATATGATGAAAAAGAAAAAAGAGAAGAAGCTTATGCTATCGATGATATTTTAATTAGGAAAAGTATTCCAGAAGAACTTCAATAAAATGGTAAGTGTTTTTACTATTATTAGAGGTAAATATGGAGTTATTAAAAGGAGGTAGTAATGGAAGGAACAGATTTTAAAGAGTTTAGATATAGATATGATAATAATTTTGAAGGTAAAGAAATAGAAGAGTTTTTTAGCAGGATTTATGATGAGATTTTAGAGGTTGTTAGAAATATTAATGATAAAAATGGAAAAAAGCAGTTTAAATTTATCCTTGAGGATAATAATGGAAATGATATAACTTTTGAAAAAATTAGTGAGTTATTAAAAGATGATACATTCCTACTATTTAGTTTAGGTACTCTTTATAGAGAGTATTTTTGGGAGCTAAATATATGGGAAGGTGAAGATAAACCATTTATGTTTGATTTATTACTAGAGTCAAATTTTTATAACTCGAGATTTTTAAGTTTGTTTTATACAGCAACAAATAAATTTAAGTTTAAAGATAGGACTTATGTAGATACAAAGTTTAAAGAGGTAGTTGAAAGATTAAAAGCTGAAGGTAAGTCTGTAACATTAAAAACTGAAGATTGGTTATATGATTAAAAGTAGTACTTAGGATTTAGCAGTTAGCAAAAAAAGAAATAGAACACCGATTTGGAAGATTAAAAGGATTTACACAAACTAATATAAAATAGGTGGACTAGTTACTGGTTTAAAAGATTAATATGGATAAAAGTATGAAAATAATAATTGGAAAGAGAGAGTAATTAATGAATGATTATTATATTTTACAAGTTAGTTTAGATGATGATATGCCAACTATATCTTGGGGGGATGAAGATTCATCAGGATTTTATAAAAATAGGGCTGTAGAAGATAGAGTTTATAAACTTACGATTGCTTCATCTAAATCATGCAAAATTGGAATTTATGATATGTATTGGATAGGGCGACCTATTGTTTCATCTAAAATAAAAGATGAAATTGATAAATTAAATCTAAAAGATTCAATACAGTTTGTGAAAGCAAAGATTGATGGCATTAGCCACTCAAGTGATTATTACATAATGCATTTTATAAAAAAAGAAAATTGTGTTGATTTGAATAAATCAAAGACTATTTATGATGAAGATGGTGATATTGAATCGGTCAATAATATCATTTTAAAAGATGATTTTTATAAAAAAGATTTAAAAGATAGGATGGCTTTTAAAATCAAAACAGATTATGTTCATCATATAGTTGATAAATCTATAAAAGAAAAGATAGAAAAGTTGGGAGCTATGGGGATACGTTTTATTAGTTTAGAGGATTGGACATATAGTTCAAGGTTTGGAGGAAAATAATGAACACAATAATAATAGATGATGAAAATTATGATGGAGCTTTTGAAGAGTTTTTAGACTCTTATAAAAAGAATGAAATAAATATTAATGAACTGCTTGTATTTGATGATGATGGAGAGATGGATAATTTAGATTATTTTTTTGATCAAATTTCATTTGAAAATCAAAACAGATTAGTTGATCTTTTTATTCAAACAGGAGTGCCAAGTTATCTTGATACTGGAGGATTACCCCTTGGCATTAGCTATTTAGATAGTTCTAATAGATTAGATTATTTAAGGGCTGTCGATTTTGATCACTTAACAGCAGAAGGCTATGAAGAGGTTGAATCTATGATTGGTGATGAGTGGTCGGAAAATGATATGGCTATCTATGCAATCGCTTATTTTAATGGGGATGTTCAGTTTAGATTTATGGATTTAGAGTTCCCGCCTGATTCACTTTTGGATAAGATTGAAGAGGATGAAGATGAGTATGACAAATTTATAAAAATCTTCCAAAATGAAAGAGATATTTATGCAAAAAAGATTAATCAAGATATAGCCGATGAAAAATACAATGATTTTATGGAAGTATTAGAAGAGGATGAATAATTTTTGGGTGGGGAAATGGATTTAAATATAGATATTAATGAAGAGTTTTATCAAAATGTAGAGTTTAACTGTGAAGCTAATCCTAATTATAAAGGGGATATTAAACTTGTTGATGATAAAATAAAAGAGTTTAAAGAGATTTATGCAAAGAACTCTTTAAAAGCGGTAGCTGATTATTACATGGATGAAATTTTAGATGAAGGAATGTTTGATTCTATTCTAGAAAATATGATTGAAGAACGTGGCCTAAAGAGAGATGAGTGGGAATCTATTGATTATGCTTCTATTAAAAAAATTCATATGGGGAAAATAACCTTTCTGTTTTCGGATCTTGGTTTGACAACCATAGAATCAATCATATCAGATTTTGAAGTAGTTTTTTATATTGATATACATCCATTAAATTTAAAGATAAAAGGAAAGAATTGGGATTTCTATAATAATGAGGATAGTGCAAACAGATTTTTAAAAGTATATAGAGATGATAATTGGCTAGAATCGAAGGATTATTCTGCTCCTCAAGCTGAATATTATATGGTTAATTTTGATGAAGATCAAAAGTTAACATTTGATATATCTAAAAATTTTATGAAACTATTTCCCCATGATAGAGTAGATAAACCAACAATTAGGATAGTTAATAATGAAAACTCTGATAGTATTGACGAATTGGATATTATATCAAATGGAGAAAGGTTTTGTGTATCAAAAAAATTACATGATATTTTATCAACTTTGGATATTCCAAGTATTCGACTTTACCCAGCTAGCTTGGAGAATAGTGAAAGAGAATATTTCTTTTGTCATATATTTAAATACTATGAATGATTGCTTGTGGCTTATACTGAGCATGATTATGAAGAAGTAAATGGAAAAAGAACTAAAAAATGGATATACACAAAACCGATTATTCAAAATGGCTTCTTTACAACTACAATCAATGTAAATTTAAACTACAGATTAATTTTTATTGATAAAAAAGGTGATAGAATATTTTTCCATACTTCCATAGTAGAACTATTGGAATCTAAGGGAATAAAAGGTGCATCGTATACACCAGCATATGACTCAGAAGATTATTTAAATTTGGTGTAGTTATGAATAATGAATATTATGTGTTACAAAATAAAAGCTCTGATGGTTTACTATTAGTTTTTTCTGGGGGGCTGCTGTTAGGCAGAGAGTAGAAGTCAAAGAAAAGCTTAAATTTTGGATATCTCCACCTAATTATGGCTCAGAAGAATTTGGAGATATGCACTTTGTATCAAAAACAATTATAAGTTAAAGATTGAATGAAACTTTTAATGAATTGGAACTGGGGGAGTAAATGGAAAAAAAGTTTAGACTAGAAAATTTAGAAAAAAATAATATTAAAAAAATTTTAGATGAGATGAGTATAGAAATTGAAAAAGCTGTTAAAGAAGACGAATATTATCCAACTTACACAGCAGTTTTTATAGATGAAAATGGAAGAGAAATTAGAGATTTTTATAAAGTAGCTTTTGATTTAGGATTAGAATCTGAACTGGAAGGTTTAGTAAAAAAGATAACTAGATTAAATAATGAGGGAAATTGTATATGGCATGATGATGAGTCTTTATTTGGTTTGGATATAGCGTACCTTTTGGTAGTTAATAAGGAAAAATATTTAAAACTTTTTACAGATTATATAACTAGTGCCAATGTAGACGGTAATGATACTTTAGTATCGTATTTTAATAAAATTAATGAAAAATATGGTTGGAATAGATTAACATATAGCCTACTTTTCAAAATTATGTTTGAATCATATTTAATGTTTGAATACTTTCCACAAGAGAGTTTAGTAAAAAAATTAAAAGATGAAGATGAGTACCAACTTTTTATGAAAGTCTTGAATGAAGAAGAGGTTATCTATGGAGATACAGCAAAAGATACAACTGAGTCATGGATAAAAGCCATAGATAAAGCCCTATTACCAAATAAAGATGATATTATAAAAATTGATGTTGAGGGTAAAAAAATAGCTTTAATTGATAATCCCCCAATGGATAAAGAGAAACTTATTAATATCTTGAAAATAAAGGGTGGAGAAGTTGTTGATAATGAATTAGATGCTGATTTTATTATTAAAAAACCTAAACTATTTGGTAAAAAGGATAAAATTCTTAACTACAGCCAGTTAGTTGAAATAAAAGCTTTAGGACCATTTGTTGAAGATATTAATAAACAGTTTTCTAGGCTTACAAACTCTGACACACTAGTTGAGTTAGATAAATTTTTCAATGATTATTATGCTTTTCATGATGACATAGATATGTTATATGAAATCTTTACATGCTCATATAACTTAGACTATAAAGTAATTGAATACCTTGTTAAAAATAGAGGTTTAAGCCAAAAGTTAAGAGTAGAAACAGATAAACATTATTTTTATGAAGATAAGATTTATGCTTGTTATGGATGTAGTGATTTTAAAAAAACTATAAACCTTTTACATGAATATAATGGAATTAATTATAGTGTTGATATGAGTGGGATTAAATCTTTTGATGATTTGGATAAAATGTATACTAGTAGAAAACCTATTATTATGAAGATTATTGATGATATAAGGGTTAACTCTAGAGTAGAAGATATAGAAGAAGCTAAGGACAAAATCAATCTTGCTTTGGAAGGTGGAGCTAATCTAGAAGAGGTATATTATGAAAAATATAATAAAGCAATCTTCCCACTTGAATCAGCTATTAATAAGATTAATCCGAACTATCAAATTATAGATTACCTTATTGAACTGGGAGCTAATATTCATCAACAAACAGCAAGTTATACAAATTCTGGAGAGATTGAGTGGATTAATACACCAATTTTGAGAGCTATAGAAAAAGCTAGAGCATTTGATGAAGAGTATGATGACGACAATGATAAACTTATCCAAGAGGGTGCTTTTGCTTTAGTTAAAAAACTAATAGCAATGGGGGCAGATATAAGTCAAAGAGATGATTATATACCATTCTTCAAATCATTAAATACCGATAATGTAGAACTTGTAAAGTATCTGTATGAAATAGGTAATTATGATTTGAATAGTTTTGATAAGTATGGAAATCATATTATTACCTATGCAGCTAATACAAAAAACTCATTAATATTCCTTTTAGATAATGGAACAGATATTAATGGTAAAAACTCGAAGGGTGAAACAGTAATCTATCAAGCTGCATCATGGGCAAGAGTTGAAGTAATAGAAGAGTTGATTAAAAGAGGAATTGATTTGAACTCTAGAAATAATGATGGATTAACTTTACATGAATATATTAAATATGAGTATGAAAATCCTAGTGATTTTGGTGCTAATCGTAAAAAGAAAAGATTATTAAAAACAGCAGAATTTCTTGG
>CAZHXU010000083.1:0-11361 GCA_964536535.1 uncultured Fusobacteriaceae bacterium | reverse complement strand
TAATTGTTTTTTCCAAACCATCTCCACCAACACTGATATTTGATAGATTTAAACCTGCCAATTTTATTGCTGTTCCAGTAGTGTCTATACCACTCTCTTCTACTACAACTATACTTACTCCTATTTCATCATCTGCTTTTACATTCAACTTGTTTATTCCAGTCATATCTATACTACCATCACTAGTTGCTTCTATTGTTATAGACGAATTACTTGTGATAAAATTAGTATCAAAAGAACTTGAACCTGAAGCATCACTATAACTAGTCAAATCTTCCAGTATGCCCTTTAGAGTATTGTTTGTAAGTGTAATTGACTTTATCTTTGGTGCATCTTTTTCTACTAATTTTAATGAAGTAACATATATTTTTACAGATACATTCTGAGCTGTACTTGCTGTAAATTCTACTGTTAATCCATTTTTTCCAAAAGTTGTTTCAAACTCTGTTTTATCTATCACTTTAGTAAATTCAAACCATCTAACACCATTTTCTACAACTTCACCTCTTTCAAAAGGTCTCTCTCCCGTTTCGGGATATACATAAGTTTTATTGCTAAGACCCATCACTGTAAAACTTGCATTGTCTACAGAGTAGTTTTCTATATGTCCATTTTCATCTTTATACTGCGATTTTACCCTTGTTTTAAGTATTACTTTATTGTCTTTTGCTATTATTTCTAATGTTTGTGGATTTGGATTCAAGAAGTACGCTTCTATCTTCGACTCTGGTACTCTATAATATCTGTCTTTCTGTCCCGTTCTTATAAATGGTTCTATATCCAGTGTAGGTCCTGCTCCTGGTGCAGGTGTTACTCCTCCTGATGGTACTCCTGCTTTTGGAATCTCTTTTAATGAATAGATTACTTGTCTCTCGAACCCATCACTTTCTGGGAAGGGACTATCATAAGTCATAATCCATCTTTGTACAATTCCTATATTTCCTACAGCATCAGCTAAAGCTGCTCCTACAAACTGACCTTGATTTCCCATTTCATAGAATCTAAATGCTTCTGCTCCAATTTGCTGTTGAAGTAAAAATTCAGTATAGAATTTATCTCCAGTATCAGCTGGTTTTACTCCTTTATTTCCTATTCTATCAGCAAACTTAACTGTATAATATGAGTTATTCATTGTAACATCTGCTGTTGGGAATCTTTTCAAATATTCATCTTTTTCAGCTTCGCTATAAACATATGTACGAGTATGAATTATTCCTGTTAATTTTATACTGTTGTCTGTCAATTCTTTTGCCAAACTTTTTATTACATTTGCTCCCGTATATCCACTTGGAAGTCTATCTATATCCATATTTTCATCTGTAAGTAATATTATCCATTTTGCCGAAGGAATATACCCTTCTTTTTTTGAAGCATTTGCTACTATATTATTGTTAAAATCTAAAAATCTTCCATTTGATACTAAGTGATCTTTACTATATTTGATAGCCCAAGCACCGTTTTCTTCACTTTCATTATAACCACTTCTTGCTACTATATCTCCAAACGCTCCTTCTAATTCTGTAACAGAATCAAACCAAGGATTTGAACTTTGGTATTTATACATAGCCATGTAGTTATAATCATATTTTTTTACTTTATTATCCCAAACGCTTCCAATTGAATCATCATTTTGTCTTGGACCAAATGTAATCAAGTTGTATTTTACATCAAATCCCCTAGATTCAAGATCTTTTGTCATATTATTCAATCCTGCTTTGACAGCATTTATTTCACTTTGCATAGAACCTGAGTTATCTATAAGGAAAACAACATCAAGTGGAAATTGGAAATCGGCTTTATCACTTTTTGATAAAGTTAAGTTTGTTACAGGTAGTATATCAGGTTGTCCTTCTCTCTGCTCTGTAACCCTATTTGTCGAAGCTTTTGCTCCACCCTCTTCATCCAATCTTGCTATCAAATTTTCCAGTTGTAGATTCAAACTCTGTTCTGCTTTAGTTACAAAGTTTACAACAATCTTTTTGATTGGTTTATTATTTACCAAATCAAAATCACTATTTACATTTATAGAATCTATCATAAATAAGTTGTTTTTATTTGCAAAATTACCAGTAACAACTGTTGGTAATCCCATTTTAAATTCTGTAAAGCCACCATATGTAAGTACTCTATAATCATAACTATCATCTGATTTTGAATTGATATCAGCATCTTGCAAACTGTATATTTGCACCAAGTATGAACCTCTTGGTAAACCTATAACTTGGAATGTACCTTCTTTAGAATATGTAAATACTGCATTTCCACCTTCTACTTCTCTGTCCATTCCACTTTCAAATACCAAATCTACATATTTATTTGTACCAGCTACAAAATTATTTATATTTGTTATTTCATCTCCACTACCAATAATTTGAGTTTTTTCATAGTGATCATAATAATGTAGTGGTAAATCTACCGTATAATTCGTTCCTCCAACATCATAAGTGAAAGGTTTTGTAGGAGATTCTGTTGTTCCATCAACATTTTCTATTAATCTAACAATTCTGAATATTACTTTATCTTCACTTATTACTGCCCCATGACTATTACTCAGATTGTTTTTCCAAGCAAATGTTGCTTTATCTCCTGGCTCTCCAGTTTGAGTTCCTTCTTGATAGTTAAGGTTTGATATTGATTTTGTTGTATAATAAGTAAATTTACTTTGTCCTAATGAACTTATTCCATCAAGGTGAACAAGAGTTCCTTTACTATCTGACAAGGGTTTTTTGAAAACTACTCCATTTGTAGCTAACCTATTTCCACCATCCCAAAGGTAATCTTGATGATTTTGTGTTAAAGTAAACTCGTCTACAAATTCTCCTTTAAAGAAACTATCTATATTTGGAGCTGTTACCATTTTTATTTGTTTATATCCAAAAGTTTGTTTTGGTAAAACTCTATCTCTTATTTCATATTTTCCATTTCCCCAATCCATATTAGGATTAAATGTTGCCATTACTGTTTGGTGAGGATAATCTGTTATTGGAGGCATTTTGTAATCAACTTTATAACTTGCTATTGCTGTCATATCCATATTTACAGCATTGCCTTCAATATGATTTAAGATATAAAATACTTTTCTATCTACGTCTAGTCTATCAAGTATGTTACTTTCGTATTTCACTCTCCATTTTTTATAGTATTTATTTGTATTTACATCAAAACCAGTAGCATCTAATATTATGCTACCACTACTTGTATATACCGTTGTTAACTCTTCTTGAGCTACACTCAAGTTCTTAACATTTACTTTTGTATCTGTATCAATTTCTTCTTTTACACTTATAGCTGCATTTGAGCTTGAACTTACTGTAATTAGAGTTGCATCTATTAAACTAGGAGCGTCTCCAGGGTAGAAGTTTAACAAACTAATCCCTTCATTTTCTTTTATCCCTTTTCCCTCAAAATTAAGTGTGTCCTCTAAGGTAATTGTCAAACTTCCTCTATTACTATATTCAGTACTATATCTAAAACTATATACTTCTAACGTATATTGCCCTTTAGGTAAACCAAAAAATTCTAATTTTCCTGGTATAAAAGACATTCCTAATCCATAATTTGTTGTTACTGTAGTAACTTTATCTAAGTTATCTCCATTAAACCTAAAATCTATATAGTCTTTTCTTCCTTCCAAAAATTCAATTACAAATTCGCTATTAGTACCTGTAGTATTATTTACTATTTGAACAGGATTTTGTTTGTTATATACATCATATTTAGAAGGAACTGCACCTTTTGTGATTCTCACTAAATATTCCTGTTTTTTAAAAGCTTCTAAATGTTTATTTACAATATTATTGTCTTCTACATAAGTAAATCTATTTCCTTCTTTATATAGTATGTCTTCTTGTATGTTTATTCCTTGTATTGGTAAATAAAATGTTTTATCAATATGTATGTTTCTAATTTCTTCACCAGTTTCTGTATTTGTTGTTATTTCACTCATCGAGAAGTTTCCTTCTTGCAAAGTACTTTGACTAACATTTTTTACAACTGGCATAATAACATATTTTTTATCTGCTCCTCCTGAATAAGTAAATGTTCCATTTGTCCCACCAAAATCACTTGAAACATTCCATCCAAAATCCGCTATACTATCAAGACTATCGTCTTGAATTCCACCTCCAATTGTCGAATTACTTACTTTGACCCCTTTCATTGTGGTTGCGTTCGTAACCCCTGTCAGTTGATACTCATTTGAATTTTTAAGCCCTGATTCAACATAAGTTATCACTACTTGCTCTTGCATGGCAAAAATACTGCTACAGAGCAACATTAAAAATGCAACAATTATTTTCTTCATTGTCCCTACCTTCTTCCTAATAAATTTGACTGTCCACACCAACTAAATATACTTTTCCTCTACTATATTACTGTAACTTCTTTTTTTCTGTCAACCTTTTTGGTATTATTCTAAATAAAATTATATCTTATGTTACGAATAAAAATGTATTTTTCGTTAACTAAATTTTATAAAAAAACGAATAAATATTTCATTTTAATATTTTTAAGTTATTTTTTTCATTAATAGATAATTTTTCTTAATAAATACTAAAAAATTATCAATTGTTTAATTTCAGTTATTTGTGTTTATTTTTCAAAAGACATGTGTAATTTAACTAATGTCAATTTCCCTTATATCGTCTAAAACTAAATATATTCTTGTTTCCTGTCTTAAGCATTAAAAATTTCTTGTTTTTATTATTCTTGATTTTGGACTTTTTTATAGTTAAAACTAACAAAATCAGTTTATTATTAATTTAGAATAAAGAAGTAATCAGAACTTTTTTCAAAGAAAAAGAAAATTTGTTTGAATAAATTTTATTTTTTCTCTAAAATCCTTTACTACAGATTTAGTGAGACTTAATCATTTATACCTTTAGTCGAACTATGCACAGCCTATTAAAACAAGCAATAAAACTAGTTTTAAAGGAATATTTACACTGATTTTTTTATGTCCTTTGGATGTTGGTTACTTTCGTATCAAGACAAAAGTGACAAAGAATAATGAAAAAACTTCTAATTCATAAAAAAAGGACTAAATTCTCACAAATTAGTCCTTTTTCTTCAATCTGAGGACTTTGTCATACACAAAGTCCTTCTTTTATTAAAATTAATTTTTATCTATTTTTACATCCATTGCTATTGCACTAAATTTACATTTATCAAAACAAAGTCCACAACCTATACATTTATCTTCATAAACTTTATGTTTTTCCTTTACTTCTCCTTCAATAGCTTCTACCGGACACACCCTTTTACATGCAGTACATCCTATACACTTGTCTTCTATTACTCTAGCCACCTTAAATTCTTTAATTTGGCTTTTTATTGCATTTGTTGGACATTTTATAGCACATATTCCACAGTTAACGCATTTATCAGGATCTATTTTTGCAAGATTACCTTTTACTTCAATTGCATCAACTGGACAATTTTTAGCACATATTCCACAAGCTATACAAGCAACTGAACAGTTTTTTCTAGCTTGTGCTGCTTTTTCTCTACTAGAACAAGCTACAGTAACTTTTGACTCTTGTGGCAACATCTTAAGCACACGTTTCGGACATGCTACAACACATTTCTCACATGAAATACATTTGTCTTCATCTATTTCTGCTATACCTTTATCATTTATTAATATAGCATTAGCTGGACATACTTTGACACAATCACCATAACCAAGACAAGAATACATACAACTTTTGTCTCCACCAAAATAAAGATTCGCATTAGCACAAGTTCTTATTTCACCATCAAATTCATATGTCTTTTTTACTATTCCATTATGACCTTGGCAAAGTATTTTTGCTACCATTTTTTTCCCAACACTAGCTGCTTGACCTGTAAGTTCAGCTAGTTTATTTACTACTTCTTCTCCTCCAGGAGAACAAAAGTTTATCTCTACACCTTTTTCAACTATGGCTTCTGCATATCCCATACAGCCTGGATAACCGCAAGCACCACAATTTACACCAGGAAGAGCATCATTTATCTTTTCTACCATAGGATCTTTTTT
Source organism: uncultured Fusobacteriaceae bacterium (assembly GCA_964536535.1). GTDB lineage: Bacteria > Fusobacteriota > Fusobacteriia > Fusobacteriales > Fusobacteriaceae > CAZFBB01. The sequence continues at coordinate 5,342 of CAZHXU010000083.1, read as the reverse complement.
TACTTCAAATTTTTTAGAAGCGTATGCAAGAAATAATCCCATAGCTAAACCTAGTATTCCCAATATCAATATAGGTATCAAATTCGACACAAGCACACCTCCTAAATTTTAATTCCACTGAATCCCATAAATGCCATAGCTAAGATACCTGCACTAATAAATGCAATTGCAATCCCTCTAAAGGCAACTGGAACATCTGCATATTCTAATCTTTCCCTTGTACCAGCAAGTAGTACTAAAGCTATTGTAAATCCTACTGCTGCTGCAAATCCATTAACTGTTGTTTCTATAAAATTATATTTTTCTTGAATGTTTAATATCGCAACTCCTAGTACAGCACAGTTTGTTGTAATAAGTGGTAAAAATACTCCCAAAGCTTTATAAAGGCTTGGACTTAATTTTTCTATAGCCATTTCTACAAACTGAACTAAAGATGCAATTATAAGTATAAATGCTATTGTTTGTAAGTATTCCAAATTAAATGGTACTAAAAGGTAGTTATAAACCAACCATGTTACCGATGACGCAAGAGTCATTACAAAAGTAACTGCCATACCCATACCTAATGATGATTCCACTTTTTTTGATACTCCCATAAATGGACATATTCCCAAAAATCTAGCAAATACAAAGTTATTAATAAGTATAGAACCTATAATTATTGATATTAATTTTCCCAAATCCATTTATTTCACCTACTTCCCTTCTTTTTTCCTAGTATTCATATAAGCAATTATAAACCCTAAAGTTATAAATGCTCCAGGTGGTAAAATAAATATCATTGCTGGACTAATCATATTTCCCAAAACATTTACTCCAAATAAAGTTCCTGCTCCTAAAAGTTCTCTTATTCCTCCAAGTATAGTCAGAGCTAGAGTAAATCCAAGTCCATTTCCAAGTGCATCCATTATAGATAATCCTACACCATTTTTTGAAGCAAAACTTTCTGCTCTACCAAGTATAATACAGTTTACAACAATAAGAGGAATAAATAAACCTAAAACTGCATATAAATCAGGTAAATATGCTTTCATAACCATCTCTACTATTGTTACCAAAGTAGCTATTACCATTATATACGCTGGTATTCTTACTTTACTTGGTATCTGTTTTTTTATAAGACTTATTATTATATTTGAAAAAAACAAAACAAATGCTGTAGCAAGTCCCATTGCCATTCCATTTATTCCACTTGTTGTTACTCCTAGAGTTGGACACAATCCAAGAAGTAATACAAATACTGGATTTTCTTTAATAAGCCCTTTAGAAAATTCTTTATAATATCTACTTGCCATTAGTTCATCACCTTCTCTTCAAAGAGAGTTAATGTCTCTTTTATAGCATTATGAACAGCCATTGGAGATACTGTAGCTCCTGCAAATGCATCTGTTCCTTTATCAAACTGATACTCAGAACTTCTACCTACCCACATATCTTGCCATCCCTTATCAAATATTTTATCTCCCAAACCTGGAGTTTCTTGAGCACTTATAATATTAAGCCCTTCTACTCTACCATCTAATGTTACTCCAAGCATCATGCTGATATCTCCTCCATAACCAGCTCCTTTAACTGCAACTACATAAGCAATCTTTTCTCCATTTTTATAAGCTGGTATAAAGTTATATCCTTCTATTTCCAAACCTTCATCTACTCTAAATTCTGTTGCTTCTGAAACTACTATACTTCTTGCTTCTTTCTCCATTTCCATAGCTCTTTCTGTAATTATTGGTGATGTTTTTGCATTTATTACACTAAGACCACCTGCACAAATACTAGCTATAAGAAACAAAACAAATCCATAATGAACAAATTTATTCATTATAATTTCACCTCCCCAAACTTCTTTGGTTTAGTATATTTATTTATAATTGACGTTACTCCATTCATTATAAGTATAGAAAAAGCTACTCCTTCTGGATATGAACCTTTTAATCTTATAAACATAGTTATACTTGCTATACCAAGTGCATAAATTATTTTTCCACTTGTAGTATAAGGGCTTGTTACCATATCTGTTGCCATAAAGAATGCTCCCAAAAATAATCCTCCAGACAAAATATGATAAAATGGATTTTCACCAAAAACAAGAGCTATTAAAAATACTGCTCCTATTATTATTGTAGGCATCTTCCAGTCTATCTGACCTCGTATTATAAGATATATTCCACCAATAAGTATAGCAAGAGCTGACACTTCTCCAAGTGACCCACCCATTTTACCTATAAACATATCTACATATGGATTATTAAATATTCCATCTATATTTTCACCTTTTTTTAGATAATCAAGTACTGTTGCACCTGCATTTCCATCTACTCCTATCCATTTTGTCATTGCTACTGGATAAGATATCATAATAAATATTCTTCCTACCAAAGCAGGGTTAAATACATTATGACCTAGTCCACCAAATACCATTTTACCAAGTACTATTGATACTACTGAACCTAGTATTACAAGTGGGTAAGGTAAAGTAACTGGTATTACAAAAGCATATAATATACCTGTAATTATTGCACTTCCATCTAATGCATCTATTTCTTTTTTCATTAATTTTTGACACAAAGCTTCACTAGCTACAGCTGATAAAACAGCTAATAAAGTTACTGTAAATGCTCTTATTCCAAAGAAATATACTGAAACAAGTAGTGCTGGTAGTAATGCAATAACTACATCATACATTACTCGCTCTATTGTTTCATTAGTTCTAATATGTGGAGAAGAGCCCATTTTATATAATTTATCCATCTTGTCCTCCATTATTTCATACTACGTAATTTAGCTTTTCCAAGTCTTATTGCTTCAGTTAGTGGTCTATTAGCTGGACAGACATATTGACAACTTCCACACTCCATACAATCTAACAAGTGATAGTTTTTAAGTTCTTCCCAATTTTCAAATCTAACTAATTTTGAGTACATAAGTGGCGATAAGTTCATTGGACAAACAGTCACACACTTTCCACAAGTAATACAAGATCTTGATCTTGTAGGGTTTATTTCTTTTTTACTAAGAGCTAGTATTCCAGAAGAACCTTTTATTATTGGTACATCTTCTGTATATTGAGCTATCCCCATCATAGGTCCACCTGTAACTAGTTTTTTAGTAACTTCTCTATCTATTCCTACTTCTTCTACTATCTCTTTTATATGAGTTCCTATTGCAACTTTCAAATTACTTGCTTTTCCTATTCCTTTACCAGAAACAGTTATAATCTCTTCTATTAATGGATGCCCATTATAAACTGCATTGTATATCGAATATAGTGTTGCACTATTTTGTACAACTACTCCTACTTCTAGAGGCAATTTACCACTTGGTACATCTCTATTAAGCATAGCTTTTATAAGTTGTTTTTCTCCTCCTTGAGGGTATTTTGTTTCTAATTCATATAACAAAATATCTTCTCTGTTTTTTAGGTATTCTCTAACTATTTTTATTGCTTCTTGTTTATTATTTTCTATCCCAATAATAGCTTTTTTTACATCCAAAATATGCATTACTATTTCAATACCTTTTATGAATTCTTCTGGCATCTCAATCATTAATCTATTGTCTGTATTCAAGTATGGTTCACACTCAGCTCCATTTATAAGCAGAGTATCTATTTTTTTATCTTTTGGAGGGTTAAGTTTTACATGAGTAGGAAAAGCTGCTCCTCCAAGTCCAACTATTCCATTTTCTCTTATAATCCCAAGTAACTCTTCTTTACTCAGTTCCTTATGATTTGTATATTTTTTTCTTTCAATCCATTCTTCTTCATAGTCATTTTCTATTACTACTGTATTTACTTTACCTCTCATTGTAAATGGCATTACTTCTATCTTTTTTACAATTCCACTTACTGGTGAATGAATAGGTACGCTCAAAAAAGCATCACTATCGGCAATTTTTTGACCCTTCAAAACCCTATCTCCTACTTTTACTAGTGGTTCTAGTATCGAACCTATATGTTGAAGCATAGGGAGATAAACAAATTTTGGTCTTTTAAAATCTTCAATTTTTCTCTTTTCTGTCACTTCCTTATTATCAGGGGGATGTATACCACCTCTGAACGTAAAAAGTCCCATATGTCCTCCTTAATTTTGTTTAGTATTATTTAACATCCTTTTTTAATACTAAAATAATACTACATTTTTGAAGAATTGCAAAGATACGTTATTTTTTTATTTATTAGGAAGTGCTTAGGGTAGAAGTAAAGTCAGATTTAACAAATTCTTAACAGATTATTTTTTTAACAATATAGAATGGAAGTTTTTTTCAATAAAAACAAGTTTTTTTTTTCACTTCTACTCCTATTCATTTCCTATATCCATTTGGTTAAATATTATCCAAAAAATATTTTTTTCCTTTTTATTATCAAAACATTTGTTCATAAACATAAAAAAATGTTCGAAAAGCCTATGCTTATAAGCATAAAACCTTCGAACAAAAAATATTTGCTTGTTATTTTTTTCTATTATACTTTTCTATGACTTTTTCTACGCTCTTAGCTGTAGCCAGAGATTTACTAGCTTTACCTGCTATTTGAACCAGTTCATCTATACTTTCTCTTTCTTCTTTAGAAAACCTACCCAAAACATAGTTTATTACTTCTTCTCTGCTCTCAGGTTTTCCTATTCCACACTTTACTCTAAAGAACTCTTCACCGCAGTGAGAAATAATCGATTTTATACCATTATGTCCACCTGGGCTACCTTTTCTCTTTATCTTAATTGCACCTAGTTTAAGATCCATATCGTCATAAGCTACTATCAAATCTTCTTTTGGATCTAATTTATAAAATTTTACAACTTCTTGTATAGAGTTCCCACTCAAATTCATATAAGTAGTTGGTTTAAGTAAAATTATCTTTTCATCTTTAATAGTAAAATCCCCTATTAATCCTTGAAATTTTTCTCTAAAGTTCTCAACTTTATACTCTTTTGCCAAATAATCTATCACATCAAAACCTATATTATGTCTTGTTTTGTCATATTTTTCACCTGGATTTCCAAGTCCTACTATCAACTTCATCCTCTAACTCCTCTATTTTTTCTATATTATAACATCTATTCCCATACTTTTCCATTTCTATTCTTTCAATAAATTCTATAATTTATGTTGTTACTTTTGTCTTGATACAAAAGTAACCAAAAGATCAAGTCTTGTTATAAGAAATAAGATTAAGTAGACACTACATTCACTAAATTTCAAAACTCGCTTTTGAGCTCAAACAGTTGAAATTTTACGTTCATTTCGTTAACTTAATCTAAATTTCTTATAAAGGACAGAAAAGCAAAGTACCAAAGAATACTTGCGTTCTACTAAGAGCCGAACCGTGTAAAAAAAGTTTTGAT
>CAZHXU010000082.1:0-11496 GCA_964536535.1 uncultured Fusobacteriaceae bacterium | reverse complement strand
TACTTCTAAATATACTCATTTCTTCTCCTCTAGATCCTTGATTCTTCTCGTGTGTCTACCCCCTTCAAATTCTGTATTTAAAAATATATCAACCATTTCTAAAGCTAATATATCCCCTAATACTCTACCACCCAAAGCTAATACATTAGCATCATTATGTTCTCTAGTTAATCTTGCAGTTGTTGTATTATGACAAAGAGCGCACCTAACTCCTTCTACTTTATTTGCTGCAATAGAAATTCCAATACCTGTACCACAAACTACAATACCAAAATCTCCTTCTTTATTAACTACTGCTTTCCCAACTAACTTACCATATTCAGGATAATCTACACTTTCTAAATTATAAGTTCCTTTATCTATAACTGTAATTTCTTTATTTTCCAAATGTTTTTTAATTTTTTCTTTTAATTCAAATCCACCATGATCTGATCCTAATATTACTCTCATCATTACCTCCTAGTTTATTTAACATTATAGCTTATTTATCAATAAATATCAATGTATTATTGAGTTTAGGGAAATTATAAGTTACAATTAATTAAGGTGATTATATGAAAAAGACAATTTTTATTTTATTGTTATTATTATCTTCTAGTACAAAAAGTTATTTTAATTGGGAGCCTGCTATAAATTTATTAAATAAAAAATTAGAAATTGGAGATATTATAATAAGAAAAAAAGGTAAAAAACCAATTGAGTGGTTTGGACATGTAGCAATTATAGTAGATAATAACAAAGTAGTTGAATTTCCCAATTATAAAAGTGGTTATAATAGAGTTAGTTTAAATATTTGGATAGAAGACTCAAGAGATGTTATTTTACTAAGATCTAAAGAAAAATTTAATGAAAAATTTATCTTAAAAGAAATTCTTAAACACCAATATAAATCTTATGGAATATTACATAAAAAAAAGAGCAGTGATAAATTTTACTGCTCACAATTTGTTTGGTATATTTATTATAAAATTTTTGATGAAAGTTTAATAACTAATAGCTATAATTTTATTTTACCTTATGATTTCTTATATAGTGAAGCTTTAATACAGATATAATTATTTACTTTTATAAAATAAAATTTCATCACTAAAATAATTTATTTCTTCTTTTGAGTTAATTATTAAAGAATATATTTTGAAATCAAGAGATTTTTTAGCATTTTCAACCCAAGTGATAAATGAATTTGGTACTTTTGCTAAACCATCTGTTATAAATAACAAATCAGCATTTGGAAATTTTTCAGAATTTATAAGTTCTATACTTCTTTTTATTGGAGTGACAAAATCAGTTCCACCAAAAAATTTTTTTCTTAAAAACTTTAGAGCAAAATAGAGACCGTTCTGAGTATTAGTTAAATGAAATTCTTCTACTTCCCCTTCACTTCCAAAATTTATTAAGTATACTTCTCTATTTTCTTTATATGCTTTTTTCAAGATATATAAAGCACTCCCTTTAGCTAACTCTTCTGGCATTCCTTCCATAGAGCTTGAATTATCTATACAGAGTATAATTGGCCCCTTTCCACGTTCATTTTTATTTTTTTTACTTGCTTCTTCACTAGGACCTTTCAAATCATAATTTAATAAACGATTCTCAATGTATTTAATATAAAAATATTTTCTTAAAACAGGATGGTGAAGTAATGACAATTCAGAAGGCAATAAATTTTTAATATCATTTCCTAGTTTTATTCCCATAATTTCATCTGAATGATTTCCATAATCTCTACTCAAATCTTTCTTTTTTTTATCTAAAACTTCATTTTTTTCTTTACCAATTTTATTAAGTAAATTTTTTATTTCTTCTCTATTTTCAAATATTTCATTAAGTTTTGATATAACAAACATATCTTCCCTAGTAAAATGAGATAAATCCCATCCAACTTGTGAAAAAAGACTTACATCATCAAAAATTTCCATAATTCTTTTCATTTTTTCATACTCTATAGTAAATTCTTCTTCTACTTCATTATTTACTTCCTTTATTATATCGTCGTCCAAACTACTTTTGTCTCCGCTTATATTCTGAAGATTTCCTTTGTTTTTTTGATTTTCAAAGACTAAAGCGTACTTTTCTCTAACTTTTACAAATAAATCTTTGACAAGTTTATTACACAACTTTTCATTATTATATGAAAATTCCTTAAAAACATTTAAAATATTAAGAGTATCGTAGAGTGTATTATGAGTTAAAGAACCTTCTACTCCCGTGTAGAGTTCTTCCCATTTTATATAGGCACTTTTTTCTCTGATTTCTCTATTTTCTGGATAGTTTATCCAAATAGCTTCGATTAATTCCTTATCTCTAAAAAATAAATCTTTATCTTTTTTCATTACATTGCCTCTTTTATTTCAATAATAAGGTTAGTATATGCCTCTAAAAGAGTTTTGTTTTCTAAAACTTTATTATCAACCAATTCTTCAATATTTGCCAATTGATTATTACTAACCCACAAAGCTTCAATACTTTCATTTTTAAGGTGACTCTGACGTCTCAAGAGTTTATTATATATATCTTCTACTAATACAATTTCACTTTCAAGATTCCTCTTAATTTCATTTAATATTTCTTTTAATTCATGTTTTTTTCTATTGTAATGCAAATAATATTCTTTAAATGATTTGATCATAAATGGTTCAAGTAAGCCATTAACAGTTAATGGAGTAAATTCATCTAAATCTTTTGTATGATTTGTTTTGATTTTTATTGGTGAAAATTCATATTTCCATACAATTTTTTTATCAATAGTTTTAATACCTGTATCTATATAACCGTGATCAAACTTTCCTAATTCAGCCAAAATCTTCACATGATCTCTATGTCCCTTAAAGAAAATATAATTTCCCATATTATCTCTTAAATGGATTTCACCTCTTTTTTCTTTAGTTGCTTCTCCATTTTCATTAAGGTATAACAAATCCCCATCTCTATCTTTTTTTTGCTCTTCATAAAGTTTGTTAAAATGCTCTTGCCATTTTACAAAAATTTCCTTCAAATTAGATTTTTCAAAATTACTTATATCCATTATTTCTTTTACTATTATTTTTGAAACTTCTTCACTATTTTCAGGATTTGTCCAAAATACATGTTGTAATAATAATAAATCAAAAATTGATATTTGACTTCTATTACTTGTGTAAGCTGCTACTTTTAACAAGTTTATTCCTTTTACTAGTTTTCTATCTGATATACTTTCAGAAGTACCCAATGTACCTTCTATTTCTTCTTTAATCTTAAGTATTTTATCAGCAATAGAATCAGGCAAAAGAACATTTTCCGATTCTTTGGTAATTTTATCCAAATCTTCTAAAGAGAGTTTATCTTCTACCCTACAAACTTCCTTATCAAGATAGAACAATTTTTTTGTATCTTTTACATAATCAACTTTCTTTTTTATTAAAAATCTATCATAAAGAGCTTCTAATTCACTCTCTCCTAATGGAAGTTCATTGGAAGCTCCTATTATACTTTTTATTTCTGTTTCTTCTCTCTTAGAACCATTATGATAAATCCTTTCATTCATAATAGTTAATAAAGAGTTAAGAATCGACGAATTTGCTTTAAAAACTTCATCTAAAAAAACAATATTAGAGTCAGTAACGTAACCTTCAATATTTCTATGAAATCTATCATTTTCTAGTTCTTTTATAGATATTGGACCAAAAACTTCTTCTGGAGTAGTAAATTTTGTTAATAAGTATTCAAAATAACTACTATCTTCAATTACTTCACTTAATCTTCTACTAATCTCACTTTTAGCTGTTCCAGGTGGACCTATTAATATTATATTTTCATTTGCTAACAAACTTAGCAAAACTAATTTTATATGCTCTTCTCTTTCAATTAAACCTTTATTCAAATCTTTAAGTATGTATTTCAGTTTTTCTTTCATATATTTCTCCTTAATGCTTTTTATTATTTTATCATAAAATGAGGTCTTTTTGAAGAAAATATACAATTTTGGTCTAGTTTTATCTAAAATCCAGCTATCAGCTGAGGGTTAAGTACTTCGAAAGAAAAAACACTTGATTCAACAGTATTATAACCATTAGTTCCCGTTACTTTCCAGTAATATGTGCCTGTTGGTAAAGAATATAAGTCATAATTAAATTGCATTAATTGATTTGCAGAATCACTTGTTAATCTTGGTGGTTCAGGAAGTAAATTAGCAGGGTCTTGCCATATAGATATATTATATGTAACTAAGTTATAATTATTATTCCCTCCATCTTCTATGGCAGCTATACTAAAAATTTCAAAGGTAAAAACTTCAAAATCAATAGGATTAACAACTTGATTTACAGGGAAAAAATTGCTTTCATCAAATGAACTTAAACGACCAATTTTGTTATTATAAATAAAAGACCAAGTATTTGACTCGACTGAACCAATAGAATTTGTACCAATAATTTTCCAGTAATATTTTTTATCCAATTCAAAAGTAAAATTATACTCTAAAAAATCTGATTCAAAATATTCTATCAAAGTATTTTCAGCAGTAGAACTTTTAGGAATATTAATTTTATCAAAATCACTTAATTGACTATTTAATCCAATATATATTGAATAATCAATAGTATCGTATGTGGGGTCATTTTCATAATTACTTTTTATTGAATACAGAGATAAAACTAATTCGTTTGTAATGTTAGAACCTGTTATTGGTTCAATAGGATTTTCATTAAAATTTTTTGGTTTGCCAAAAACACCTTCATATGCAATAATTTCGTCTCCAACAATATAATCATCTTCAATACGGGCTAGAACTATGTTATTGGGGTCATAAGAAATTATAGATAATTTGTAGTTTCCATAAGGTACATCACTTATTTTTATCTCAAAAGAGCTACTTGTATTCTCACTTCTACCCTCAAAAACTCTTCCATCTTCTTTGTTGTTTAATGTAACTATAATATAATCTGTATTTGGATGGAGAGTTAATGCTAGATTTTTATCCCTTCTTTCTTCTTTTTCTATTCTAATTATGACATTTCCTTTATTATCAATACTTTCAATTTTGGTAATACAAGATTCTAGAAAAAAAAGAATACAAACAACTGCAATAATTACTTTTATTTTCATAATTATACTCCTAACTTATATTTATTATTACATCTTTTGTTTCTTCAATTTTTTTCTCGTATTCTTTTTCATTTTCTATCAAATTCTCCAATTTTTCTTTAATATAATCTTCATCTATTATTTCACTATCAATATCATTTATTATATCAATCAATTCATATTCAAACTTTTTCTTTTCAAATTTAACGAAAGTATCTGAATGTTCTTTTTTTATAGTTATTTTCCCATCAAGTCCTATTCTTATATACTCACCTTTGTTTATAATATCAATTATTTCACCTGATTTATTTCGAACTTCTACTTTTCCTTCATAAACTTTTATGGTAACTATCCCTTCTCTAGTAACACTCAGAGAAAATTCAGTTCCTCTAACACCAGCAACTACACTTCCACCTTGAACTTCAAACCTACTACCTTTATCCAAAGTTCGGTCTATTTTTGCGTATATCTTGCCCAAAACAACTTCCATCTTGGCTATTTTCATCTTTTCTTCTTCTACTTCTCCCAAGAGACTTAATATTTTTATAATACTCTTTTGACTAATCAAAACTTTTATATCCTTGTCAAAATTAAGTATTCCTTCGGCCAAATCAAGAGTAATTAATTTATTACCAACTTCTACCCTATCACCTCCCAATAATTTAATGTAATCTTCTTCTTCCAAAAATATATCTCCCTTAACTTTATCTATAAAAATATCTTTTTCAACAAAATTATTTTCACTTTCTACTGCAAAATCTTCAATTTTTAAAAGATCATCTAATTCATTTCCATAGATAAAAGAAATTAAACATAAAAAAATAATTATTTTTTTCATTATAACCTCCTAAAGCTCCTTAACTATACCTAAACTAAAGAAATTTTTCCTATAATCACTACTATCATAATTTGAATCTAAAGTTTCATATTCATATAATGATTTTATAAACCAGTTTTTTTCATTTAGTTTGTATAAATGGCTAAGTTCTAGATAATTTGTCAAATTCTCTCTTTTGGAACTTTTATATTTTTCATATTCTATTTCATAATTTACGGTAAATGTTGATTTCCCAACTTTTTTACTCAAAGTAAATCTTGGTATATATTTTTCCAGTTGATTTATTTCTAAATCTTCAATTATATAATTCATTTTAAATCTAAAGTCCATTTTATCCCTACGTACATATTCAAATGTATTAAAATAACTATTTCCTTTATCATTTATTTCATAATCTTTTTTGTATTTATAACCTAAAGTATAAGTTAATTTATTAGCTAAATTAATATATTTTTCCACTTGTAACCCTATAGATAAATCAAAATCACTTTGTTCTTTATTTTCTATTTTATATTGGAGTTCAAGGGGTAGAAGGTAATTAAAAAATTTATTTTCTTTTTTATATACACCCATCAAATCTAAATAATTTGAGTCTGCTTCTGAACTATCATAATAAATTTCATTTTTACTATAAAAAAATGTTGAAAAAGATTTTTTTTCATCAATAAACCATACTTTTCCCAAATTAAAATCTATTTCATTTCCAAAAGAGCTTTTTTTATTATATTCTTCCAAATAATTGTCATTATATATTGTGTGTAGAGATAGATTACTATAAAGGCTTTTATCTAATAAATCTTCAATATCATTTTTAAGATTTAAAATTTCTTCATTATCTAAAAATTCAGAATTAGCATTAATTAATAAAAGAGCTTTTTTATAAGCTCTTTTTTGTAGGTAATTATCAAGTAGTAATAATTTAACTTTATTTTGTTTTTCAATTTCATAAGCTTTTTCTAAATTTTTAATACTCAAATCGTATTTTCTATTTAAATTATAAAAAAGTCCTTTTAGGTAATAATAATCAAAAGTACCTTTTTCAAGTTTTTCTTCAATTTCATTTTCAACATAAGTTTCATTAGTTATAATTTTAATTCTAATTTCATTTATTATTTCTAAATCGTTACAATAAAGATTTGTAATTAATAAAATATATAATATCCACTTCATATTAGCCCCCTAAATTATTATTGTATCGCCTTCACGGGGTAGATTTACATTTTTATGATTTTTTTTAATATATCTTTCTCTTTCTTTCAAAATATCATCAGTGTCTTCATTGTTATAATGTATTAAATAAAGATTTTTTACATTGGCTAAATTTGAATTTTTTATTGCACTTTCATATGTACTGTGCCCCCAACCTTTGTATAAATGATAGTTTTCTTCTGTATAAGTACCATCATGCATTAACAAATCGATATTTTCTATAAATTTTTGAAATTCAAGATCTATTTCAATTGAAAACTCTAAGTCAGTTCCATATACAATATTTAATTCATCATATGTAAGTTTATAAATAAGTACCCCAAATTTGGGATGTTTTTGCATTTCTATACCTTTTATTTTAACTTTTCCAATATTCATTTCAAAATTAAAATTATTAATTTCTACTAAACCTGGTAATTTTTCAAAGGTAAGAGGGTAATATTCTATCGAAAAATAATTTAATATTAACTCTTTAAAATCTTTATTATTTGTTGAAGGTCCATATATATAAACTTTTTTTTCTTTGTCATATATGGGTTTAAAAAACGACAGTCCCATAATGTGATCACTATGAGTATGCGATATAAAGATATAAAATTCATTATATTTTTCGTATAAATCTTTGCCCAAATTTATTATTCCACTACCACTATCAAATATAAACAACTTATTATCGACTTCTACTGACACGCACATTGTGTTACCACCAAATTCAAGTATATCTCTCGAACACATTGGGTAACTTCCTCTTAATCCCCAAAATTTAATCTCCATTATATTTGCCCCTTTAAATTTTAATAATTTTATCTAATTCTTCCTTATACAATTCAAATATTCCTTCCTTCATGAATATTTCAAATAAATCTTTATCTAAATGGTTTGCATTTACTTCTATTTCCAATATTTTTATTGCTTTCTCTACGCTCATAGGTGGTTTGTATGGTCTATCTCTTGCTGTTAATGCTTCAAAAATATCTAAAATAGCCAAAATTCTAGCTTGTATAGATATTTCTTCCCCTTTTAGTCCAAAAGGATATCCACTACCATCTATTTTTTCATGGTGACTAGCTGCAATATCAGGTACATTTTTAAGTTTTTTAGTCCACTTTATGTCTTTTAATATATTAAAACTATCAACTACGTGATAATTTATCTTTTCTCTCTCAGATTTAGTCAAATTACCCTTTTGAATACTTAAATGTTCATATTCTTCTACATGTAACAAATGAAAATCTTCCCCGTCAATATTTACTTTTAAGCCAAATAAATAATCTAATGTTTTTTTACTTTCATCATTTAAATATCCTGAACCGTTTATACTTTCAATAAATTTATAATAATCATCTAATTTTGTGCTAATATCTTTATATTCTTCATTATTTACCAATTTTTCCTTTAGAAATCTAAACTTCCACTTTAAAGCTTCCATTTTACTCTTATCAAGTTTTTTTTCTTTTTGAAGAATCTTTTCATCAACACCAATTTTACCAATATCATGAAGTAGAGCTGCATAATAAAACTCTTTTATTTCTTCATCGGAAAAATTAACATACTTATATTTGCCATATTTGATTTTATTTATAATTTGAACAAAATGTAGTGCATAACCTGCTAATCTTCTAGAATGCCCACTAGTTGTTTTATCCCTTGCATCAAGAGTAGTCACCATAGCACCTATAAATGAACTTAATAATTCTTCTATACCCAAGTATAACCTTGTACGCTCAATCAGAATACCTGCTTGTGCACTGAGAGATTTAATAATATCTATCTCTTCTTCTTCAAAGTTTTTTATCTGATCTGGAATCTCATGAGGTTCTAACAAAATAGAAAATTTATTTTTTTTCTTATTAATCAATTGCACTACTCCAACTACTTCTTTTTCATAATTTAACATTGGAATAACTAACATATTTACTGTTTTATAATTAATTTTATCATCAAATGAACTATTATAATTTATTCCATAGAGTTTAAAAGCATTATCCATTATTTCTAAATTTACAATATCTTTTGTTAATGCAACATAACCTGCTATACTCTCTTTGTTAATATCTAAAGAAAATTCCGACCATTCAAATGATCTGGAATTGTTTTTAGTAATACTAAACCTAAGTGTTTCTTTCCCATCTTCATCTTCTTCTTTTACATAAATACTCCCTGCATCAGCACTAGTAATATTCATACTTTCTTCTAATATAATATTCAAGAGATTATTTACGTTTTTTTCACTACTCAAAGATACTCCTATTTTATTCAGCCTTTTTATAAGCTCATTTTTATTATCAATCATTTTTTTCTCCTTGCAAATCATCCATTACCTTAACAATTTCATAATCATCATCAATTACAAATTCTTCATAATTTTTTAGAAGTAGAATTTTTCTATAAACGATATTACTAATCATTTTTTCTTTACTTAATAGAAATTTACTATTTTCATAGTAATAAAGCACTTCTACTACTTTTCCGCCTTTTTCAAATGTATAAATTTTTCCTGACTTAATCTCTTCTTTATCTATACTCACCCTTTCAATGTGTATATTATCCCAAAATATCTTAACTTGAACTAAATCATTTCTCACTTGATTATTATTACATGACAAATAAAAAATTAGTAGAATAGAAAAAAATACTTTTTTCATAATATCATCTCCTATCTACTAATAATATATTACAAATATTTTCTAAATTTATAAATTAATATACACATTTCATAAGAATCTCCAAGAGCAACTATCAAATCATAAGTAGGAATAAATTTATTAGATTTTATATCTATACCATATTTAAATTTTGTATAAGCTTTCAAAAATGACCTTATCATTCCATAATCTATTATTTTATTCTCAGAATAGATAAATACTCTTCTTTTAATCCCATCAATTTCGATTCCTTCTTGGCTCAAAACTACTGTCCAAATTGTCCTTGCATAATCAATTTTATATTTACACATTATTTTTTTATCTATAAAAATATCTTCTATCATATTACCACCCATATAATTTTACTATACTTTTTTTACAATTACAATATGAATATAATAGTCTATTCATCAAATAATACTTTGATTTTGCTCAAGAATTTTGTACAATTAATTAGGAGGATGATATGGAAAATAAAAAAGTCAGAGTAGTTTTACCTTATAGTATTTATGAAAATTTTGAACAAGATTTAATTGATTTTAATATAAAGAAAAATAGTTTATGTAATCTTATTTTTTCTAGATATAAAGAAGATTATATGGATATGCTTAAAGGCTACAAATCAAAGCATAACAAAACTATACAATTTAACCTAAACAAAAAAAATTCCTATGTATATTATGATGTTCTAAATGAATATAGTATACAAAATGAGTCGGAATTTTTTCGGAATTTAATTTTTATTCATATGAACAAACCCAAGTCAGAACGTGAAAAAGTAGTTTTTTATGAAAAGTTTTCGAGATTAGAAAATGCAATAAAAAAAAGAAAAAAAGCTGTGATTATATCTAATTCAAAAGAAAATTTAATCGAACCGTATTTTATAAAAAAATCAGATAAAGAAAATAAAAATTATTTATTTTGTTATAGTTACAAGCATAAACAGTTTATAAATTATAGATTATCACATATTGAAGTTAAATCTATTTCAAATGAATCTTGGGATTTTTATAATGAAGAAGAAGTAAGTGGTTTCTTTAACAACTTTGACCCTTTTTTGTCTCATAAACAGTATGTAAAAGTAAAATTATCTAAAAATGCTATTAAACAATATAAACAAGCAATAGTAAATCAACCAAAATTAATTAAAAAAGAAGGGGATATATTTATATTTGAATCTTCTTTATTAAAAGCAAAAATATATTTTCCACAATTTTTAGGAGAAGTTGAAATTTTAGAGCCTTTAGAACTTCGTAAATGGTTTTCATTAGAAGTAAAAAAAATGTTTAATATATACAATTCCTAGAAAAAACGGAATAAACTATTTTTTATATTCTAAAAAATAGAACTTATTTTTTTATAAAAATAGCTTATTTTATTGATTTTTCTAGCCATTTTGTTGAACTTCAAAGTAATTTTATTGTTCATAGAAATTTCCTTTTTTTAGTAGTATAATCTTATTGAGGTGATAAGATGAAAGAGGTTATTAACATTGGGAATTACTACAATTTAGAAGGAATAGAAAAAGACAAATGGAAAGTAAAATATGAAATATTTTACTTAAAGAGTAGAAGAAAAATAAAATCATTTTTAGACTATATAATTCTATAGGTGATTTTATGATTTATATTCTATTAATAATATTTTATTGTTACGTATTTTTGAACATCAAATTCTTATAGTCTTTTATATATGGGTGGAAACACCCTTTTTCATTTATATAAAAAAGAGTAGTTACCTACT
>CAZHXU010000081.1:0-11535 GCA_964536535.1 uncultured Fusobacteriaceae bacterium | reverse complement strand
GTCCTTTATCTTTTACTAAAATTTCTAACTAAAAGAAATAACTCCATATCTTTAATCAATAAACTTTTTCTACATATGTTTTATTCTTCCTTGGTATCTTTTATAAAGATTATCATTATTGCTTTCGTCTATATTCTGAGAACCATAAATAGGAAGTTTTACTCCATTTTTATAGGCGATTTTCATTGCTTCAGTAGAAGCAGTATTTACAATAGTCATACCAGATATTGACGATACAGCTCCAGTTAAAGTGTTTCCAATAGTCATAAAACCATCTCCACTTGGTACATGATTGTCTACAAGTATATCAGCTAATTCATACAGTTTTGTTCCACTGTGGTGTCTAGATGGATATTTTTTACTTTGTAAAAGAGAAGTTATAACAGCTAATTTAATATTGTTTTCTTTAGCTAACATAGCCATTTCAATAGGTAGTGCATTTCGTCCACTATTAGAAATCACTAATATCATATCACCTTCTACTATCTTATGCTCTTCCCATAATATTTGGGCTATACCACTTACACGTTCTAGTTTACTACTTCTAACAGCACCATCAGAAGTTAGCAGTACCGAATCTAACATACAATTTACATTTGCAAGTCCACCAGCTCTTATAAATAGCTCAAGTCCTATCATATGAGAATGTCCTGTACCTATTACATGGATTATTTTATCTTCAATAATACACCTAGCCATCTCACTAGCTAATTCTTGTATATTATCCTTTTCAAATTTGTATAAATTATCAATTTGATTTTTAATTTTATCTATATATTCCATCAAACTTCTACTCCTTACTTCCTATTTTAATTTGACTATATACCTAAATTTGTCTCCTTTAACAATTCCCCTTGTAAACTCAGCTATAGTATCTTTTACATAAGATGTTCTATGAATTTTTATTACTGCTTCATCTTTTTTTATACCAAATAATTTTTTGATTTCTTTATCTGCCAAAATTGCAGAAAATTCTTCATAACTTTCACTAAAGTTATTATTGTATTTTTCCTTCAAATAAGCATAAAGAGACGAATTAATAAGTTTCTCAACTTCTATACCATTATATAATTTTGCCAACAGATAATTTTCCTCAAGTATACAAGGATCTTCATCTATATATCTCAGCCTTTTTATATAATAAGCCAATTCTCCTTCTTCTACTCCCATTTTTTCTGCAACTTCCTTTTCTAAATGGACAAGTTTATAATCAAGTATTTCTGTATCCAAGTTTCTATTCATTCTATGCATATCTTCACTTAAACTATAAATACTGTTTAGTTCTTGATTAATAGGTCTTTTATTAATATATGTTCCACTTCCCCTAGCACTATTTACTACAGATTCTTCCTTTAACAAGTCTATTACTTTACGTATAGTACCCCTGCTAGTGCCAAATTTTATAGCCAAATTTCTTTCGCTAGGAAGTCCTTTTTCATATTTCCCCTTTTGAATATCTTCTCTAATTTTTTCAACTATTACTTCATATTTGTACATAATAACCACCCTAATATTTATTCTCTTATACTATTTTTTTGTCTTATAACATCTTTAAAATTTAAATTGGTATATACCAATTTTTATACCAAATTTTACTATTTTTCTATCTTTTTGTCAAGTTTATCCCATTAGTATTGAGTATTAAATATGCTTTGCAGTTAAGAAAGTTTAGAAAAAACTATAAAAAAAGAATGACAAAAGTCATTCTCTTTTCGTTACTATACCCTTAAATACCGCCCTTTTTGCAACAACAACTCCAAAAATGTTAAATTTTTGCAACACAATTATTATACTTTTATATTTAAAATTTTTCAAGACCCTATATTTTTAAAGGTTTTAAAATAGTTGTACAATTCAAAAAAATGAAATTTTTTACTCGAAATTGATAATTTTTAAAGTAAATATACTTTTTATGCAAAAAAATAAAACCTAATTATTTTTTATAAGTTAATCCCATTAATTCTTCTTTCAAATCATTTGGCATATTTTCAAGGGCATATCTAAATGAAGTCCTTGATAATCTGTATATATTTTTTCTAAGGTATTTTTCTAATTCCTGAGGATAATTATAATATGAACATTTTAGTACCCAACCAATAGCTTTTTGTATATGTAATTCTTTATCATCTATCAAAGCTTCTACCCTCTCAACTACCCATTTCCATGGTGTATAAACCTTAAGAGAATTTCCTGTTCTAATAAGTGCCACAAGAGAAACTCTTCTTATATTTTTATCTTTAGAATTTGAAAATTTAATTAATTCTTTATAAAAATCATTATATTTTTCCAAATAAGGATTTATTACCCTATAACAAAGTTGATCACATCTTCCCCAACTATTTACATTGTTTTTTATCCAGTTTATTATATATTTTTCATATTTTTTGTCCAATAAATCTTTCTTTTCTTTAAAAAGAAGAGTAGCAATAGAAAAATAAATCCCACCTTTTTTAATCAAAATATCTATTATTTCTATATTTTCTTCATTGGTACCTAAGTATTTTTTGCTTTTGTTAGCAATAGAAAGTATCTCTTTAGATCTAATTTCACTTTTATAATTATTTATTTCTTCTTCTAATTTTTCAAAAAAAATCATATTTTTCCCCCTTATATGAAAAAAGACTATTTCAAATGAAATAGCCTTAGAATTTATTAGATAAACTAATAATATATCTCCCCATCTTTTATTGCTTTTATTTTGACACTATCTAATAGTTCTAATTTTTCGATTTCTTCCAATTTGATATCTTTAGTATTAGCTATTAAAAAAGTGTGAAAAACAAGCAACATTATCCCCAAAAACAAAAAAACAACAGTTTTTCTCATACTTACCTCCACAGGCCACTATAATAATATAACTTATTATAAAAAGACCTTGTGGAATTTAGGTGAATTAGATATTATAAAATTTTAAACTTTCTTCTAATTTTTTTATATCTTCTTCTCCTAATTCTTTTGGTTTTATAATATCAAGACCAGCTATATCAAGAGATTCGTTTATTTCATTTATTTGTTTAATAAAAGTTTTAGATATTAACGACAAATATTTATCGATTTTTCTAGATTCATAGTATCTTTTCATAGATTCTATATATTTTTTCTTGTCTTTTGAACCACTACGTAAAACTATATAAAAAGGAAGTTTATTTATAATGAAAAAGTTATTTAACATTATTCTAGAGATTCTTCCATTAAAATCACCAAATGGATGTATTTTTATAAAGAGAGCACTATTTTGACAAGCTTCTAAAAAGAAATTATATCTTTTGTCTATACTTCTCTCAAAAGATTTTTGTGCCAAATTATTCATAGCTTGTTCTATAAGGCTAGCTTGTAAAAAAGTAGTATCTAAATCAACAAAAGCAGCTTCTACCCTGTATTCTCCCGGTTTACCATTGTCATTGTTATCAAGTTTATTTCCTACTATTTCATGTAATGTTTTGAGATAATCTCCACTTGATAAAAAAGAACCTGCTACACCTCTGATGTTTTTTCCAGATAAACTTTTTAAAAGATTTATGAAACTTTCGATTTGACTAAAATCAAAGTTTAAAAAATCTTCTTCAAATTGGTTTTTGATTATATTACTAATAAGACTAGTATCCAAATTTTTAATTATTGGTTTTATAGATTTTATAATATATTCAATTAATTCAGTAAATGTATTATTTACTGTTAATGCAAATATTTGATTAAATGTAATCTGAAATTCTTTGATACTTTCTTTATAGTTAATTATGGCTTTTCCACTTATACTATCTTCTATAAACTTTAGTTCTTCATGTTTAAAAAGTTTGTGCATTTCTTTAAATAAATATTTTTGTATTTCTCCAAAAATAACATTTACAAACTCTTCTTTTTTTTCATCTGATGATATTTTGTGTAGATTCTCAGTACCTATATTAAATAGGGAGATGAGGGAAGTAGAAGAGTCTAATTCATTTAATTTAATTGCTTCTCCATCACCAAGTTTTTCAAATGCTTCACGTAACTTACTATTAAGTTCATTATCAATGCCAAGAGATAGTTTCCTAGTTTCATTTGCTTTCAAGCCTTCATTTTCAATAGTGTTTGATTCAAAAACTAATCTATATAAAGTTTCTTTTTTATATTCTCTAAAAAATTCTTCTAAATCATCTTTTTTTTCTAATAGGGCCAAATAATAGGCATATGCTTCAAAAAAATCTTCTTTGTAATTATTCCACCAACTCATTTTTGCCTCATTTCTAGATAAAATTCAAGCTTGACTAATAAAGTCAAGCTCCTATTCTAATTTAAATATATTTTCATTATATCATTTTAAATTTTTTATTTACTATAACCTTTTACTAATAATTCAATTAGTCTTTCGGCACTTTCTATACTTAGAATATTTCTATTTTTATTAAGTAAATAGAATCTCATTGCTACTGCAACTATAGATTCAACTAATATTTTAGCTTCTACATCTATTGCTTTTTCACAAACTATACTTCCATCTTCTATTCCTTCTTTCAAAATATCTTCTATAACTTCATTAAAACTCAAATTTTCTATAGAGTCATTATATCTTTTTACAGCTTTGCTATCATCTGATTGTTCATAGAGATGCATATCAAATTGTGTTAAGAATAAAAATATCTCTTTATGAGCCAAAATCCCTTTTCTATATAACATCTTCAAAAATATAGATAATTTTTCAATTCCATTAACTTTACCAAAATCAGTTAAACCAATTAAATACTTAAAATTTTCCATAATAGCAAGAACAACGTCAACAACAAGTTCTTCTTTGTTTTCATAATACCTATAAAGTGTTTTCCTATCAATTTCAATAACTTCACTTAATTTCATCATAGTCACATTATTAATACTGTCTTTAATAAATTGACCATATGCTACTGCCAAAATCTTTGTCCTAGTTTTTGTTCTAGTTTTAGATTCATTGTACCTCAGTGCAATCGTTTCAAACATAGTCCCTCCTTAAAATACTTTAATGTCCATTTCTTCTAATAACCCTTTAATTTCTGATTTTTCTTCCAATTGACTAATTACATTCTTAATTTTATCCAAACTTACATAATTATATAAATCATAAGTGTCAAATTTTGCTCTCTCTAATATTATATATGCTTCTTTGGAATTTTGTATAGCACTATTTTTAATTTGCCCCTCTAACATATTATCTGTGCTAAGTTGTTTCTTCTGTAAATCAAGCCCACTACACCCTACAAAAGCTTTGTCAATGTTGAGAGAATTTAAGATATCAATACTTTGTGGACCCAAGAATCCACCAGCTTTATCAACATAAAAACCTGGTAAAATATAAAGTTCTATATGGTCTTTTTGAGAAAGAATATTTATTATTTCTAACATATTTGTTATTACAGTTAAACTCTTATTTGAAAGAACCAGTAATTGAGCTAAATAAATATTGATACTAGAGCTATCTAAAAAAACAACATCTGTATCTTTTATTAATTCAAAACTTTTTTGAGCAATATTAAATTTTTCTTTTTGATGAGTATTTTTTCTATCAGCAAGATTTTTACAAGTAAATCTTGTGATTATTCTTTCTGCTCCACCATGAGTTCTTTTTAGTTGACCTTCACTTTCTAGATCAGATAAATCTTTTCTAATACTAACTTCACTAACTGAAAAGATTTGACTCAAATTTTTTACACTTACTTTTCCTTCTTTCAAAAGTAACTTTAATATCTCTTCTTTTCTACTCTTCATCTATGCCCTCCTGTATTCTTCCATACATTATACTATAAATAATCTTTATGTGAAAGGGAAATGAAAGAAAAAAAAACCATTGACTTTCGTTTGAAAGTATAATATAATTCATTTGAAAGTAAGTTTGTTACATTTGAAAG
Source organism: uncultured Fusobacteriaceae bacterium (assembly GCA_964536535.1). Classification (GTDB taxonomy): domain Bacteria; phylum Fusobacteriota; class Fusobacteriia; order Fusobacteriales; family Fusobacteriaceae; genus CAZFBB01. The sequence continues at coordinate 5,677 of CAZHXU010000081.1, read as the reverse complement.
GAGAACTATGTCGATAATATTTTCGGATTTAGACAATACACTTTTATTTGAAGGAAAAATAAAAGATAGTGATTTAGAAGCAATTAATAATTGGAAGGAAAAAGGAAATTTATTTGCTCTTTCTACAGGAAGAGGAAAAGTAATGATGACAGAGATATTCGAAAGATATCCCGACCTTTGCGATTATTATATTCTAAATAATGGTGCTCTAATCTTAGATAAAGATAAAAATACCCTTAAAGAAGCTTATATACCAAAAGATATAGTTTATGAAATTCTTACTTGTTTAGATGAAAATGAATATACTATTGCAATAGAAACAAGCAAAAATTTGTATAGTTTTGGTAAATATGAAGATGATATATGTCCAGAAGTTGGTGATATGGCAATTGAAATTAGTAAAAAAGATATAAAAAATATTAAGGAAAAAATTATCTTTTTTAACTGTGCACCCAAAGACGGTTCCCTTGATAAAGCTATTTATGTAGAAAAACTTCTTCAAAAATACTTTTCAAATAAAGTATCAATTTTTAGAAATAAACACTGGGTAGATGTTGTAGCCTTGTTCCAATCAAAGGGAGAAGGTATAAATAATTTGATTACAATCAAAGAACTTTCAAATGAAAGTATTTATGTTATAGGTGATTCTTTAAATGACCTAAGTATGTTTGAAAAATATAAAAATTCTTTTACTTTTAATGATTCAGAAGAAATTGTTAAAACGAAAGCTAATACGATAGTTAATGCTTTTTCTCATATGGTAGAAAAGATTATATAATTAAAATGCTGCTTAAACATAATTAAGTATAAATTGTTCTTTTAAACTGAAAGCTCTCTCTGAGGGCTTTTTGTTTATAATTAAATTTAATTAAAATAATATTTGACTTTTTTATTTTGGAGGTTATAATCAAATGGAGGTGTTAAATGAAAAAAATCAGTATTATTTTATTACTTTTGATAATTGTAGCTTGTAGCAAAAATGAAAATTATACTTTAGAAAATTTTTCTCAAAATAAACTTACTTTATCTAATTCTATTTTATCTGAAAATCAACATACTCTTGTTTTGCAAGGTGCAGATTTTACTATTAATAATGAACTTCTACCCCTAAACTCCCTACAGGAATATAGTCTTTTATTACCAGAAGGCCAATATGATATAAAAGCAGATTATTATTTGCAACTTGGTATGTCAACAAGAAAATTTTATTCATGGCAAGATGGATCAAGAGAAAATCCAAGAAAAATTATGCTTGAAAGAGATACATATCTAAAAGCAATCTATAAAGATTATATTAATATAGTTCTTGTTACTAGGGGGAGTTTGACAAACGGAACTTTTTTGATAGAGGAAAAAACATATGAACCAGGAGAAGTAGAGGTAGAAGTAGGCAAAAAATATCTAGTAACAGCCAAAGCTCCAGCAGCACATGTATTTGTTAGGTGGTCTGATGGAGTAGAAGATGCTACAAGAGAGATAATAGCAGAAAAAAGAAATAGTTCTTATGATATTTATTATGCTGAATTTGAGTGGTTTCATCAATGGAAAAGTAATATATTATATAAAAAGGGAGATTTAGCAATAAATAATAACAAATTTTTTATGGCTAAATGGGATACTATAGGTGAAGAACCTGATGAAAAAAATCCTTATGGATCTTGGCAAGAACAAAATCCACATAATCTTCCCAATTGGAATCTGACTACTGAATACAAAAAAGACGATATAGTTATTCATAATAATAAAAGTTATATTGCAAAATGGTGGACTAGGGGAGATGAACCAAAAGATACAGTAAATAACCCTTGGATTTTAATAAAATAGTTTATTCGGTGTTATATATATATTAAAAGTCGAGATTTTTCTCGGCTTTTTAAATTTTAATTTTAAACTAGTAATTTTTATAATACAAAAACTTTTGCCATTAGAAATTTTAGGCATAGTCTATTAGAAGTAATAAATGGTAGTTTTAAAGGAATAGTTTCAATGATTTTTTATATCCTTTGGATGCTGATTATTTTTGTATCCAAAAAATTGATAGAGAATAGTGAAAAAAATTTTAATTCACAAAAAAAGACTAATTTTTTATAAAATCAGTCTTTTGTCTTTTTTATTGAATATAAAATTTATTATTCAAAAATTTCATTGCTTAAATATCTATGTCCTGTATCCATTAACAAAACAACTATGTTTTTTCCTTCTACTCCTTCTGCTAAATCAAGAGCGGCTTTTAGTGCAGCACCACTACTTACACCTACAAAAATACCTTCTTCTTTAGCAAGAGCTCTTGTTAATTCTTTACTATCTTCATAATTTACAGTTAAGATATCATCTATTACATCTTGATGAAGTACATCAGGAATAAAACCAGCACTTAAACCAATTCCTTGTATCATATGAGGCTTTCTTTCTTTACCACTAAGAACAGCTGATTCGCTAGGCTCAACAGCATAAGCTTTTAGGTGGGGAATATCTTCTTTTAATCTTTCAACAGTTCCAGTCAAACTACCTCCAGTTCCTATTCCACCTACAAATATATCTATATCTTTTCCCAAATCATTTAAAAGTTCAACACCAGTTGTTTTTCTATGTGCATCAGGATTATCATCATTTTTAAATTGATTTGGAGTAAAATGATTAGTATATTCTTTTTGTAATTCAGCTATTTTATCCATGCAGCCTTTCATACCAAACTTTCCAGAAGTTAGAACTACTTCTGCACCATATGCTCTAAGCAATTTTACACGTTCTATACTCATATTATCAGGCATTACGATAATAAGTTTGTAGCCTTTTACAGCACAAACCATTGCCAAACCTATGCCTGTATTTCCACTTGTTGGTTCGATAATAACCGATTCTTTATTAAGAATACCTTTTTTTTCAGCTTCTTCTATCATATTAAGAGCAACTCTGTCTTTAACACTTCCCCCAGGGTTAAATGACTCTACTTTAACAAAAACATTATTTTTTGTTTTATTTAATTTGTTAAGTTTTATTAAAGGAGTTTTTCCTATTAATTCTAAAATGTTATTATATACTGCCACACACGACACCCTCTTTCTTTAATATGTATATAACAATACAATTATATCATATATTGTGTATATTTTTTAAATTAATTAAATGAATATTTTTTTAAACCAGCAAGTATTATATAACACAATTGTGAAGATTGTATAAACTTTTTCATCTTAATTAAAAGATTTTATAGGAAAAAGAAAGAAAAGATATAAAAATAAAATAACAAAAAAATTAATTATCATTTTATACAGGGACTTTTTTGATTTAAACTTCTTTGATTAATAAATTTCTTGTGATATAGTCTATATGGGAGGGAATTATGATGAAAATAATAAAAATAATATTAATAATATGTTTAATACCAACTTTTTTATTAACATACTTTACTCTAAATGAGTATTTTCCAAAAGAAGAGGAAGTATTAGAGATAAATAATCAAATTTCAAATAGTCTGCCAACTGAACTAAGTTTGTTAACTTGGAATTTGGGTTATGGTGGAATGGGTAAAGATATGGACTTTTTTATGGATGGAGGTACAAGGCAAAGACCTGATGAAGTAGAAGTTAGAAAAAATTTAAATGGAATATTAACTTTTTTAGAAAAAGATATAGATATATTCCTTTTGCAAGAAGTTGATGAAGAATCTAAGAGAACTTGGTCTTATAAAATGAAAGAAGAAGTTGCTAATAAATTGTCGTTTTATCAGTATTCATATGGATATAATTATGTAAATCAATTTGTGCCCATACCACTTAAAGATCCTATTGGAAAAGTAAAAAGTGGTTTGGTATTAAGTAGTAAATATACTTATAAAGAAGCCAAAAGAATACCATTACCAGGTCAATATTCTTGGCCAACAAGGATTTTTCATTTGAAGAGAGCAATGGTAGAAGCAAGATATGATTTGGGAAATAATAAAGAATTAGTAGTAGTTAATACTCATAATTCTGCTTTTGATAATGGTTCATTACGAGATAAACAAATGAATTTTATAAAAGAAAAGTATAAAGAAGAGTATTTAAAGGGAAATTATGTAATAATTGGTGGAGATTGGAATCTTCTACTACCTACTACCCAAATCAATGGAGAATTTTTGTATGAAATGCCACAAATTTCCCAAGATTTTTTTGATGAAAATTGGACTTGGGCATTTGAAAAAAATATACCAACAATAAGAGATACATCAAAAGTATATGATGGTAGCAACTCAACAGCTATAATTGATGGATTTTTACTTAGCCCCAATGTAGAATTAATAAATGTAAAAACTCATAATCTTGATTTTGAATATACAGACCATAATCCTGTAGAAATAAATATAAGATTAAATTAGGTAAATTATCATATAAAAAATTTAGACTTAGTTTTCACTAAGTCTAATTTTAATTTCTTTTATACTATTTATATTTTGGAAGAAGAGTTGTAGAAGATGCGGGTCAAAATGTCCCTTCATTTCATTAGACATAATATCTATAGATTTTTCAATAGAAAATTCATCTTTATATGGACGTTTTGAAGTAAGAGCATCAAAAACATCTGCTATAGCAACAATTCTTGCTTCTACCGGAATTTCTTCCTCTTTTAAACCGAATAAATATCCTTTACCATTCCATTTTTCATGATGATATTTTATAATATTAATAGCAATTTTAGGCAGTTCAGCACTTTTAAGTAATTCTTCTCCAATAGCAACATGAGTTTTCATTTGTTCAAACTCTTCTGTTGTGAGAGGTCCTTCTTTTTTTAGAATATAATCAGCAATTCCAAGTTTGCCAATGTCGTGTAAAGGAGAATAATTTTTTATATCTTTAATTTCTTTGTGACTCAACCCAGCTTTTTCAGCTATAAGAGCAGAATAATTCGCTACTCTTTGTATATGATTTCCTGTAGTTTGATCATTTATACTAGTAGCACTTTCCAAAATATTAAGTATGGAATTAGTAATATCTTGTAGTTTCCGAGTTCTACTTTCTACTAATTTTTCAAGTTGATCATTTCTTTCTACAATTTTTTTATTTAATTTTTTTAATTCCATTTTTTGAGTATAAAAATCCATAGCATTTTTGATTTTTAAATATAACAAATCTCCATCTACTGGTTTAGTAAGGTAGTCATAAACACCTATTTCAAGCCCTTCTACTATATCTTCCTTTTCTGACATAGATGTGACAAAAATTATTGGAATGTCTGAATATTCTTCTATTCCTTTTATTCTTCGTGCACACTCAACACCATCCATGAGAGGCATATGTCTATCAAGAGTTATAGCCCAAATTTCTTGATAATGGCTTTCCAAAATCTCTAGAGCTGCCAAACCATTATAAGCATGAAGTGATTCTATATTATAATCATCTAATGTTCCTCGTAAATAACCAGAATTAAGTTTTGAATCATCTACAATTAATACTTTTCCCTTCATATTACCACCTTTTCCACTCTGTATAAATTAATATACTAAAAAAAAGAGTTTATTCCTACAAACTTAAAAAATATTTAGATTTAACTATTACTTTTATTCCTAGATTTAATGTAAGATTTTTTAAATAAAAAGAATGATAAAATCACTCTCAGATCGAAGCCAAAGGACTAATTTGTGAGTTAGAAGTTTTTTCAATATTCTTTGTTACTTTTGTCTTGATACAAAAGTAACCAA
>CAZHXU010000080.1:8574-11600 GCA_964536535.1 uncultured Fusobacteriaceae bacterium | reverse complement strand
ATTCTTCTAATATATCTTCTACCCTACTAACAAGTTTAGCTTCTCCCCTTTTAATGAGGTTGTTACACCCTTCAAATGAAGGATAATTTATCATACCTGGTATAGCAAATATATCTCTTCCTTCTTCTAAACCTATTTTGGCTGTAATAAGTGAGCCTCCGTCTTTATAACTTTCAGCTACTAATATTCCCCTTGATAAACCTGCAATTATTCTATTTCTTCTAGGAAATGTCCATCTAGCAGGTTCTTGCCCCAAAGGTAATTCACTTATAAGCAATCCTTCTTCTTCTACTCTATCATAAAGGTTCTTATTACTAGGTGGATATATAATATCTAATCCATTCCCTACTACCCCTATAAGATTTCCTTTTTGTTTAAGTGTCTCTACATGAGAGCAAGTATCGATTCCGAGAGCAAGTCCACTAACTATAGTTATTCCACTATTTACTAGATTTCTAACTATATATTCACAGGCCCCTTTTCCTTCTCGAGTCATCTTTCTAGTTCCTACTACACCTATGCTTTTATCAGCAAAATCTTTTTTACCTTTTACATATAAAAATGGTGGAGGACTTTGTGTATTTTTCAGAAGGTATGGATATTTTTCATCTGTATACGGTATGATTTTTATTCTATATTTTTCATTTTTTTCAAGTATATTATCTAAAGTTAAATCTTCACTAGTATAAATCTTTCGAATAATCTCTTTATTTATTTGATATTTTTCTGCCAAAATCTTTTCGTCAAATTCATATATATTCTCTATACTAACAAATTCTTTCATTAGTTTCAACAACAAAGTATCCGAAATGCCTGCAAGCTTTAATTTATACCAGTTAATCATAATTACCTACCTAACTTAGAATATACCTCAATTAACAAGTCTTCTATAGCTTTAGAATTTGGAAATGCTTTTTGCCCTTCTTCCAAAAGTCCACTTGCAGAAGCAAGTCTTTCTCTAGCAATTTCAATATTTGCCATTACTATATAAACTCTTTCATCTTTTTTATATTCTAGATATTTTTCATAATATGTTATGGCTTTTGCATAATCTCCACTTAATTGATAAGCCTGTGCAAGACCAAGATATGCTTCGTACATTTCAGGTTTTAAATTAATAAAATTAGTATAATTTTCAATTGATTTTTTGTAATTACCTAAAAATCTACTCGTAACAGCCACTCCAAATATATTACGGTAATCTTTGTTTTTATCCTTTTCAAAAATTTCTAAAGCTTTCTGAAACTTTTCTTTTTCCATATATAGATTTCCCAAATCGTAAATAGCTTCACTATCTGTATAATTACTAGTTTCTATATAAGTTTCATAATAACTATATAATTCTTTTTCATAAAGGTCTTTTCTCCAATTTGAACTTTCAACTTTTATTATATTCTTCAAATTTTCCACTTGATAAAGAAATAATTCTGGAAATTTAGTGTTATATATTGTTTCATCTTTTTCTTTATCTACTTTTACTACTGTTTTTTTTCTTATTAAGTTATAACTTTCTTTATATTTACCTCCAGCAGTATATACTTTTATCAAATAATTATCTAATAAATCATTGTTTTTTATAGTTTTTTGAGCATCTGCTAATACTCTTTCAGCATAAACATAATCTCCCACTTCAAGTGCAAAATCAACTTCTGCCAAAACTCCTTCTACTTCTACTACACCATTATTCCCCTGATTTATGTAGACTACTTCATTATTAAGTATATCTTCATTGGCAAACAAACCAATAGACACTACTAACATAATTAATAATATCTTTTTCATATCTTCTCCTTTATATTACTCACAACTTTACCTTGGTAAAAATGAGTTTCTATTTCTTCTCCAACTTCCAACTTTTCAATATCTTTTATTACTTTACCATTTTTTGTAGTGATAGTATACCCTCTTTTTAAAATTTCCTCTGGATTTATTCCTTTTAACCTTTCTATCCTAAGGTTCAAATCACTTTTTTTATTGATTATTTTACTTTCTATCAAAGTATTAATTCTTCTTTCATACTCTATCAAATTCAAGTTTTCATCTTCAATACTACTTCCAAAGTTTTTTAATATATATGTATTTTTTAGATTATCTAAGGTTATTTTTTCATTTTTCATCTTATTTTCTATTGCTTTTACTACTAATCTTTTTTTATCTCTAAGTTCCTCTTGAAGTTTTTCCTTTTGAGGTATTACTAATTCACTTGCATGAGTGGGAGTACTAGCTCTCAAATCAGCTATAAAGTCTGTTAATAGAGTATCTATTTCATGACCAACAGCACTTACTATTGGTTTTTTAGATTTATAATAAGCCATTGCTACTTCTTTTTTATTAAAACTCCATAAATCTTCTATACTTCCACCACCACGCCCAGCAATAATTATATCTATCTCTTCTATTTTATTAAGAGTTTCAATACCTGTAATTATCTCTTCTTCTGATCCTTCCCCTTGAACTTTACATGGATAGAGATAAAAATTAATATTAGGAAATCTTTTTTTCCCCGTATTAATTATATCTTTTATAGCAGCTCCAGTTCCACTAGTTACTACTCCTATTGTTTTAGGCAAGTATGGCATAGGTTTTTTCTTTTCCAAATCAAAATAACCCTTTTCTCCTAATTCTCTTTTTACCCTTTCAAGTTCCATATATAGTTTTCCTATATCGTCTTCTTTCTCTACATGGTCTACTATGATTTGATAATTACCATTAGCTTCATACAAACTTACCCGTCCAAATACTTTTAATAAATCTCCCTCTTTCAAATCACTACTTATTTTTTTAAATTTATAATAAAAAGCAACACATTTAACACTGGCTTTTTCATCTTTTAATGTAAAATAAAGGTGCCCCGATTTGTAATAGGTAATATTTGATACTTCTCCCTTTAAGAAAAAATCTCTAAGTAAGGGATTTTCTTCTAAAAAACCTTTTACCATAGTATTTAATTCGTATACTGTATATATTCTATCTTTCATAAAACCCCTTTATAACTAATCGTTAATAATTAATAGTTAATAATTAAT
>CAZHXU010000080.1:0-8474 GCA_964536535.1 uncultured Fusobacteriaceae bacterium | reverse complement strand
TAATTAATCTTATATCTCTAAAAGTATATCTTTAAGCCTCTTCATTTCATCTCTTTTTTCTATAGCTTTTTCAAAATCTAATTCTTTAGCAAGTTCTTTTATCTCTTTTTCTAGAGCTTTAATATCTTTTTCTATCTCTTTTTTAGAACCATATATTTTTTTAACTTTGTCTTCTTTTTCAGCAAGATCAAGTCCATAATCAAAGTTTAATACTTCTTCACTTATTTCTCTAATTATACTTTTAGGATTTATCCCGTGTTCTATATTATACTCTTCTTGTTTTTTCTTTCTACGTTTAACTTCACTAATTGCAGCATTCATAGATTTAGTCATTTTATTTGCATATAATATAACTCTTCCATCTACATTTCTAGCTGCTCTTCCCATAGTTTGAATTAATGACCTTCTACTTCTAAGGAACCCTTCCTTATCTGCTTCTAATATAGCCACAAGGCTTACTTCTGGTATATCAAGACCTTCTCTTAAAAGGTTGATTCCCACTAATACATCAAATTCTCCCTTACGAAGTCCTCTAATAATCTCTGTTCTTTCAAGAGTATCTATATCTGAATGCATGTATTTTACTTTAATTCCAAAATCAAGGTAATAGTCTGTAAGTTCTTCACTCATTTTTTTAGTTAGAGCAGTTACTAAAACTCTTTCACCCTTTTCTACTCTTATTCTAATTTCTTCAAGTAAGTCATCAACTTGGTTATCAGTTGGTCTTATTTCTATATCAGGTTCAATTATACCAGTTGGTCTTATAAGTTGTTCAGCAATATTTTCACCACTTTTTTCCACTTCATAATCACCTGGTGTTGCACTTACATATACTATTTGATTTGATTTTTCCAAAAACTCATCAAATCTAAGTGGTCTATTATCAAGTGCACTAGGAAGTCTAAATCCATTATCTACTAATGTAGTTTTTCTACTCCTATCTCCATTATACATACCACCTATTTGTGATACTCCTATATGTGATTCATCTATAAATATGAGATAGTCTTCTGGGAAATAATCAAGTAAAGTATATGGTGTTGCTCCTGCTTCTTTACCAGATAAGTATCTCGAATAATTTTCTATCCCTTTACAATAACCTATTTCTTTTATCATTTCTAAGTCAAAATTTGTTCTTTGTTTTATCCTTTGTGCTTCTAATAAAAGATTTTTCCCTTCAAAGTATCTAACTTGAGCTTCCATATCTTCTTTAATATCATTACATATTTTATCCAGTTCTTCTTCTTCAGCTATATAGTGACTTGCTGGCATTATAGATAATCTCTCTATGTTTTTTCTTACTTTCTGACCAGTTAATGGATTTATCTCACTAATTTCTTCAAGGTCATCTCCAAAAAATTCAAATCTATAAGCTGTTTCCATATATGAAGGATATATATCTATAATATCCCCTTTTACTCTAAACCTTCCCCTTTGGAAATCTATATCATTTCTTTCATATCTAAGTTCTATTAGTTTTTTCTTTATTTCTTTAATATCCATACCTGTTTTTTGATCTACTGATAAAGTTTTTTTCTGGTAGATTTCAGGTGATCCTAATCCATAAATTGCTGATACAGATGCAACAATAATTACATCTTTTCTAGTCATAAGAGCAGCTGTTGCTGCATGACGAAGTTTATCTATTTCATCATTTATAGATGAATCTTTTTCTATGTAAGTATCTGTAGTAGGTATATATGCTTCTGGTTGATAATAATCATAGTATGAAACAAAATATTCTACAGCATTTTCTGGAAAGAATTTTTTATATTCTGAATAAAGCTGTGCTGCTAAAGTTTTGTTTGGAGCTAAAATAAGAGCAGGTCTATTTGTTTCATTTATTACATTTGCAATTGTAAAAGTTTTACCAGACCCTGTTACACCAAGTAAGATTTGGTCTTTTTCCCCTTTTTCTATTCCTTCAGACAACTTTTTTATAGCTTCTGGTTGATCACCTGTAGGTGTGAATTTTGATTTTAAGTGAAACATAATTTTTCCTTTCTATAAAAAATACTCTACAATACTATTATGAAATTTATTTGAATATATTAATAATTTATAAAAAAAGTCGAAACATGGTTCCGACTCTACTTTATTTTACACTATTATTATCTCCTAGTCTATACATTAATAGTAAGATTTTAGTTCTTCTGAATAACTACCATCTTCATTATAAAAGTATAGAGGTTCTTCTATTATTAACTGGCACCTTCTACCCTTTAATGCTTCTATCATAAATAGTTTGCTATCTTTCCCTGGTTTTGTATATATAAATCTACATCTTTTTGGGAAGATATTATTTTTGTTGAGTAGAAGTAAAACTTCATTAAATCTTTCTGTTCTATAAACCATATTAAAACTGCCACCAACTTTTAAAAGTCTTTTAACTTCTACCAAAAGTTCTTCCAAATTTAATGTAAGTTCATGCCTACTAGTGGCTTTTATCTCTTTATCACTTATTTTCCCAATAGTAGTTTTCATATATGGTGGATTTGATACTATTACATCTATTTTTTCATCTATACTAAATTCTTTTATATCCCTATTTATTATACTAATTTTTTCATCTAAATTATTGTATTTCATACTTCGTTTAGCCATATTAGCTATTTCTTCCTGTATCTCTATTCCATATATTTTACTTTCTGGATAAAGAGCCAGAGTTTGCATAGGGATAATTCCAGACCCTGTTCCTATATCTAATATGTTATTTTTTCTCTTTAGTTTAAGAAAATAACAAAGACATATTGAATCATTTCCAAATCTAAATCCAGATTTTTTTTGGATTATTTTCATTCCAATTCCATCTAAATCATCTAAAGTTTCATCTTCTAACAAATCTAACATTTTATTCCTTTTCTAGGTTTTTCAATTGTTTTTCTTCTGCTGATAATGTATTTTGAAGTTTTTTAGCTTCTCTTCTATCAAATTTTACATCTTTAAGGTCAAATTTATTTATACCTTTATCATCTATATCAACATATAAATATCCATTTAGTGGACTTACACTTGCTACTCTTCCAGCTCCCATTTCTGTATTAACTCTTTGTCCTATTGCTGGATATCCTCTAAGTGCTTCTCCATATTGACCATATTCATATTTAATACAGCAAAGTAGTCTACCACAAGCACCAGAAATTTTACTCGGATTAATTACTAACCCTTGATCTCTTGCCATTTTTATCGATACTGAATCAAATTTATTAATAAAACTTCTACAACAAAGCTCAAGTCCACAGACACCAATAGTTCCAAGGATTCTTGCTTCATCCCTTACTCCAATTTGTCTAAGTTCTATTCTCAATTTAAATATTGCAGCAAGATCTTTTACTAATTTTCTAAAATCTATACGTCCTTCTGCTGTAAAATAAAATATTAATTTACTTTTATCATAAGTAAATTCACTAGCTACCAATTTCATTGGTAATTCATGTTCAAATATTTTTTTCTTACATATTTCATAAGCTTTATTTGATTCATTTTTCAATTCTAAAAAATATTCGTATTCTTCTTTACTTGCCATTTTTATTACTGGTTTAAGAGGTAAAACTAAATCTTTTTCATCTAATTCTCTTGGTTCAGCATAAACTAAACCTAACTCTTGACCTCTTGCTGTATCTACTATTACCTTATCACCTTTTTTATATGGTGTATCATCTAAAACTTCAAAGTAATATCTTTTTTTTGTTATTTCAAATATTACTCCAACAACTTTATATTTCATGTACCCTCCTATCAGATTAAGTTTTCCTCTAAGAAACTATAATAACTTCCATTTCCAATAATTATATGGTCAAGAAGGTTTATCTCTAATTCCTTTAATAAAAACCTCATATTATTGGTAAAACTTATATCGGCTTTTGATGGAGTTGTTTTTCCCGAAGGGTGATTATGTACAAATATTACTGACTTTGCATCTCTATCAAATATCTCTTTTACAAGTTCTCTGGGATAAATATAACTTTTATCCAGAGTACCTCTAAATAATGTCTTTTCATCTAACAAAGTATGCTGACTATCTAAAAAAATCAGCTTAAATACTTCTACTTTAAGATGTCCCATATCAATATAGAGATATTCTAACAACTCTTTTGTTCCCGATATTTTTTTACCTAACAATCTATTTTCTTTATAAATATAGCCATTTATATCTCTAATCAACTTTAATAAAATATATGAACTATCTTTTATTCCTTCTACTTCACACAAGGCATTTTTACTAGCATTTGTAATGTTATACAAACTTCCAAATTTATCTAATAAATCTTTTGCTATAGGTTTTACATCACGCCTTGGAAGAGAGTAAGTTAGAAGTAACTCTAATATTTCATATTCTAAAAAACCATCTATTCCGTTTTTCAAATACTTTTCCTTAATCCTTTGCCTATGCCCATTCATCTTATCACACTCTCTCAGAATAATTATATAATTTATAGACTCTTTTGTCAATTGAGCCTTTAGATATCATCTTATTTCTTTCTTTTTTACTTTTATTTTCCTTACTAAATAAAAAGAAAATTAAAAAGCCTATTTCTAGGCTTTAATCTATTTTAACTTATACTTTTTAATAATTCCACTTTAGATTATATCAAAATCAAGAATTAAAGGTAGGTGATCACTAAGAGAAATTATAGGAATTTTAAATTCATTAACTCTTATACCTTTTGAGTGCAAGATAAAATCCAAATGTTTTTTAGGGTTCCAACTTGGAAATGAAGCTAATTTTTCTTTATTGGGATTTACTAAACCACTTGCTTCAAGAAATAATTCTATCTCTTCTTCTCCCCACATCAAATTAAAATCTCCACCTATTATTACTTCTTTTTCCTGACTCTTTATAAGTTTGTATAATTGATTAATTTGTTTAAACCTTGTTTTTCTTCCAAGAGCCAAATGAACCAAAAATATGACTACATTATCTAATTCTAATTCTATTATTAAAGTTTTAGTTCCCACATTAAAATGATGAAATTTAACCCCTTCATATTTATCTTTATATATAAGAGCATTTCCTTGTTTCCTCAAAACAGGAAATTTGTTAAAATTTGAATCTTCATTGTACTTTACTTCATGTATATGATAATGATTTAATTCTTCTGATAATACTTCTACTTGGTTAAGGTAAGAATGTCTTACACTTCCCAAATCTACTTCGATAAGACCAACAACATCAGGATTTTCACTTTTTAAATAATCTCCAATTCTTTTTATATGTTCTTTTGTATTACTCATATACCCTGTTACATATGGTAGAAATGATTTTGTTATCATCTTTCCACCTGTACCATATCTTATATTATATAAAACAAATTTCACCCTATCACCTCTTTCAATTATGCTTCTACTTTCTGCTTCCTCTTATATATTTTACCTCTTTCTTGTTACTTTTTAAACTATTTATTATATTTTTTCTTCTTAGGGCAAATTTTTCTCTAAAAAATTTTATTCTTTTTAATATTTAAGGAAAAAATATTTTCCCATAAAAAAAGCTGACTTTTTTGTCAGCTAATTATATGTTTATTATTTTGTCCAAGCTGGCTCTACGTGACCGTAATCTCCATCTTTTCTTTTGTACACTATATTCATTTCTTCTGTTTCATGATTCATAAATGGATAAAATTCTGCTTCTAAAGCTTCCATTTGTAATATTGCTTCTTCAACATCCATTGGTTTAGTTGAAGTTAATTTTGTTGAAATTATCTTTCTAATACTTTCATCATGATCATGACTTACTTCAACACTAGGCTTAAGAATAAATTTACCTTTATTTTTATGTCTATTATCTCTTAATTTTTCTTTATATTTTGTAATTTGATTTTCCAAAATATCTACTACTTCGTCTATAGACGCATATAGGTTATTATCTCTAGCAGTTGCTTTTATTCTAGTTCCATTTGCAAAAATTAGAACGTCGGCAATATGCTCTGGACCTTCCTTAAGATGTTGTACAGAAAGAGTTACATCAACTTCGATAATATTATCAAAATATTTTTTTACTCTCCCCACTTTTTTTTCTGCATAATCTCTTATTGCCTCTGTGATATCAAGATGTTTCCCACTTATGATTAATCTCATAAGTAATCACTTCCTTTCCACCTAACTTTTTAGTAGTTTCTTAGTTGTTCTATGTAATTAAAGTATACCCCTATTTTTTTTCTATTTCAAGTTATTTGACAATATTTTTTATTTTTTTAATCATTTGCACATTAGCCAAACTACCACGTTTTTCGTAGTTTATAGCATCCATAAGGTGGTACATAAGATATATTCCACGTCCACCTTCAGAAAGGTCAAAAACATCCTCTACTTTTGGAAGTTTATTCATTTTTTCTATTTTTTCATTTTTTGGAATATCTCCTTCATAAGTAAGGGTCATTACAAAATTTTCTTCTTCTATTTTTATCCCCACTTCTATTCCATTTTCTTTTCCATATAGTTTTTGTCCATGTTTTATTATATTTGTAATAAGTTCTCCTATAGACAATTCTATAGCTTCTTGAAACTCTTTATAAAATCCAAATTCTAAAGAGAGTTTTTTTACTTCGTTACGTACTCTTTTTATCTCTTCATATTCTGATTTTATTCTTAACTTCTCAAAGTACATAACTCACCTCTAACTTTCTAATTTACCTTTTTTTAAATATACTCTCTCTCTACAAATACTAGCTAACTCTTGACTATGAGTTACTACTATTATTGTTTGATTGTGTTTTTCATTTATTCTTCTTAGTATATTATGTATTACTTCACTTGTTTCTTCATCTAGATTCCCTGTTGGTTCGTCTGCTAATAATATTTTTGGCGAATTTATAAGAGCTCTTGCTATTGCTACTCTTTGTTTTTCTCCACCAGACAATTCACTTGGTTTATGATCTATTCTATCTTCTAAACCAACTTCTTTAAGAAGTTCTTTTGCTCTTTCTTCCACTTCTTTTTTATTAACTTTTTTATTAACAAGAGCTGGCATGATAACATTTTCAAGAGCTGTAAATTCAGGAAGTAAAAAATGAAATTGAAATATAAAACCTAAAAATTCATTTCTCATTCTATCTCTTTCATCTTGGTTAAGTTTACTTACTTCTTTATTATTAATCATTATATTTCCACTGCTAGGTTCATCTAACATACCTATTAAATTAAGAAATGTTGATTTCCCTGAACCTGATTTTCCAAGTACAGCTACAAAATCACCTTCATTTACTTGCCAGTCCAAATCTTTTATTATCTCCAAATTTCTATTTTTATCTTTATAGTGTCTATTTACTTTTTTCAGTTCCAATATTCTATTCATATTTTAGTGCCTCCACTGGTGTTAGTTTTGCTCCTCTATAAGCAGGGAATATACTAGATATTAGTATAATTATACTAGTAGCAGAAATTATTGCTAACACTTCTACTCCACTTATCTCCACTGGAATATTTGTTAAATAATATATTTCTGTCAATTTATCAAAAAGACCTGCTTTTAATAGTTTTAATATTAAAAATGAAAGTATCATTCCTAATATTATACCACTTACACCCAAAAGGCTTCCTTCTAACATAAAAATTTTCATTATACTTTTTCTACTATATCCCATAGATCTAAGTATTCCGATATCTTTTGTTTTTTCTCTAACCATAGTATTTAATACTATTCCTACTACAAAACCAGATATTACAATAATCAAAGAAAATAAAACTATCATAACTGTTTTCTCAAGAGCTAATGCTTCTAAAAGAGTTCTATTAATATCTCCCCAAGTCCTTACTCTCAAATCAGGCACAGCATTTTTAATATTACTTCTTAATTTAGCTGCATCATAAGGATCATTTAGAATAACATCCAAACTAGTTACTGCATCTCCAGAGTCACTTATAATTTGAGCTGTACGAAGAGGCATTATAACAAGGTTACTATCATAACTTATATACCCCGTTTGGAATACTCCTCCTACTTTTAACTTCATTTTTTTATTTTCTGCAGATGTTATTTCTACAGTATCACCAAGTTTTATTCCTATTTGCTCAGCCATTTGGCTACCAATATATACTTCATTATATTTTTTTGCTTCAATTTCACCTTTAACAATATATTTATCAAGGTTCATAGCAACTTGTGCTTTTTCCAAATCATATCCATCAATTTGTATTCCCAGTTGATATACTCCAAAATCTGTATATGCCTTCAATATTCCTTGATTTGTAAATTTTGCCACTGTTCCTTTTACTCCAGAAACATTATCAAGAGCTTCTACTTTATCTATATAAGGTTTTATTCTATATCCTCCACTACTTACTAGAACATGAGGTGAAAGACTCAATACTCCATTTATCATATTATTATTTAGTCCATTTGATATTGCTATAGAAACTGTCAACACAGTTATTCCAATTACTATCCCCAATATGGACATAATACTTTGTTTTTTTCTTTCGATAATATGCTTTTTTGCTATAAATAATTCTACCATTTTGCCTCCTTATTTTGT
>CAZHXU010000079.1:4855-11637 GCA_964536535.1 uncultured Fusobacteriaceae bacterium | reverse complement strand
AAGTGACTAATTAAAAAAATTAGTCACTTTATTTTTTTGTCTTTATAAAAATATATAAATTATTAAGTTTTATCAATATAGTAATAAAGTTATTTTTTAAATTAGAGGATTAAAGAATAAAGAGAATAAAATATAGTATAGACTATAAAAAAGAGGTAAAAAAATGAATAATAGTAATAAAAATAACAAAGTTTATACAATTGCTTTTTTAGTAGGAGCTATATCAGTAATACTTTCTATTTTATTAACTTTAATTCTTATAAATATAAATAAAGAAAATTTAAAAGAAAAAGTCTATTTAGAAAATGAAAAGTTATTAAATATTATTGATAGAGATTTTGAAGGTAGAATAAGAGCTATAGAAAGATTAGTTAGTAGGTGGGAAGTAGAAGAGTTAGATGAAATGCATGAGTTTTCATTAGACGCAAGAAATTATATAAATCATATGCCAGGTTTAGATTCGATTACATATATAGACAAACTATATTATTATAGATGGACTATAGATTTGGAAGATATTTTTTATGAAGAAAAGGGGAAATATGTAGAAGCTAAAAAAGTACCAATGTTAAAAAAGATAAAAAACCTGAAAAAAATACATCTTGATAAAGAAGATGAAAATGATGAATTTATTTATCTATATTCTCCTATGTTTAGAAACTATGAATTTGATGGATTTTTGATTATAAAAATAAATAGTAATGAGTGGATAAAAAATCTACTTAATATAGGGAGATATAAAGATTTTTTAATATCTATATATTTAGAAGAAAAATTAATATACAAAGATGAAGAGTTTGATAATTTAAACCAAGAAGAGTTTTCAAATTATTTTTCATTTAAAGTAAATAATGATATTTTTTATGTTTATTTTAAAGTAACTAATGAATTCTTGGAAAAAAACACAAGTTATTTTCCTTTATTTATGGGGGTATCTATATTCTCCCTTGCAATGTTTGCAACAATTAGTATATTACTTTATTTGAGAGAAACAAAAGAAGTTTGGGAAAATAAAATAATTCATAGAAAACTAGAGGATGAAATAGAGTATAAAAAAATCATAGAAGAGGAATTAAGAGAACTATCTGAAAGGTTAACTCTTGCAACAGAAACAGGTAATATAGGTATCTGGAACTGGAATATGAAAACTAATGAGATAATTTGGAATGATATAATGTACAAACTCTATAAATTACCCAAGAGTACAATACCTACACTTGATATTTGGAAAAAAGGCATAAGTGAGGAAGTTTTGGTAGAAGCAGAAAGAGTATTTGAAAAAGCAGTTAAAGAAAAAGGGATATTTGATTATGTATTCAAAAAAGTAGACGGAGATAATGAAATTAAGTATATACATTGTATAGCTAAATTTACTTTGACAGACGATAATGAAGAATATATGGTAGGAGTAAATTGGGATATTAGCCCCATAAAAAAAATAGAAGAAAAATTGAGAAAAGAGTCGGAACTACAAAAAATATTGATAGATATATCAAATAATTACATAAATATTCCTCTTGATAATGTAGATAAAGATATAAATGAAGCTATGGCTAGGTTGGGAAAATATGTAAATGCAGACAGAGTATATATTTTTGAGTATGATTTTGAAAATAATACAACATCAAATACCTATGAGTGGACAGGAACAGAAATAAGTGAACATATAGATGAATTACAAGAATTAGAATTAGTTGATTTGTTAAAAGATTGGATGGAAACTCATAAAAGAGGTCATTATATATTAATACCTAAAACAGATGAATTGCCCAATAGTAGTTTGAAAGAAAATTTGTTGAATCAAAAAATAAAAACTATTTTAACTGTACCTATGTTTAGTGGGAGTAAATTATTAGGGTTTATTGGTTTTGATTGGGTGAATAACTATCATAAAGTTTTTGATAACGAAAGAAATTTACTTAATGTTTTTTCACAAATAGTAGTAAATATAATGTTAAGAACAAAATCAGAAAAAGACTTGATTGAGAGTAAAACAAGGCTTGATTTGGCATTAAAAGGTACTCAAGCTGGTCTGTGGGACTGGTATATAGAAAGTGGAATAGTTACTTTTAATGAAAGATGGGCAGAGATGATAGGGTACAAATTATCAGAGCTTAAACCTAGAATAGAAACATGGATAGAATTTTGTCACCCAGACGATCTTGAAGAGTCAGATCGTTTATTAAGGGCTCATTTTGAAGGTAGAACAGATGAGTATAGATATGAAGCTAGAATGAAGCATAAAGATGGTCATTGGATTTGGGTTTATGATAGTGGTCGAGTAGTAGAAAGAGATAAAGATGGAAAACCTTTGCGTATGACCGGTACTCATTTTGATATTACTGAAAGAAAAGAAGCAGTCGAGAAAATAAAACATATGGCAACTCATGATCAACTAACAGATTTACCTACAATGAATCTTGCAATGGATAGAGGACAGGTAGCAAATGAAAATGCTATTAGAAATGATAAATCCACAGCATATATATTCTTAGATTTAGATGGATTTAAAGCTATTAATGATAATTATGGACATGATGTAGGTGATAATCTATTAAAAGAAGTAGCAAATCGTATGAGAGGGGTTATTAGGAAATCAGATACTGCAGCAAGAATAGGTGGAGATGAGTTTTTAATAATACTTTCTAATATAAATGAAAAAGCCGAAGTAATACCTATAGCCAAGTCTTTATTAAGTGAAATTATGCAACCTATATTTATAAATGATATTATGGTAAGTGTAGGAGTTAGTATAGGTATATCAATGTTCCCAGAAGATAGTAATAATATACAAGAATTAATTAAAAAAGCTGATATAGCTATGTATAAAATTAAAAAAACAACAAAAAATGATTTTGCATTTATAGAAGATTGCAAATAATTTTAAGAAGTTTATAAAAAAAACAAAATAATAAGTTATACTATATAAAAACTATGTAAAAGGAAGTTGGCATGAAAAAAGAAGCTTTACTAAAAAATACTTTGTTATCAAAATTTGTACCATATGAAGAATTGAATCTATTAAAAGTTAAAATAATTAGAGAAGATTCCCTTATATACAAAGATTCTGACTATAGTCATGTACTATATATTTTAAAAGGACAGGCTATTTTATGCCACAACCAAATAGATAAATATGCATATTTCCCAGCTATTTATGGTGAAGGGTCTATACTAGGAGATCATTTGGAAGATAAAAGATACAAAGAGTATATAGATTATTACACTATCCAAGAAACTGTAGTTTTATATATCCCACGTGAAGTCATGGAAAAATGGAAGAAAAAATATCCATCTTTAGTTATTCATCTATATAAAAGCGTATCAAATAGAGATTACCTTATAAATATTTATCAGTACATAAGAAATCAAAAAGGCTTGGGACCTTCGATAGCTTTTATAATTGATGCTTATTCAGAAAATAATGTGTTTAAATATAAAAATGTAACTCAATTAGCAATGAGGTTTAATACAACAAGAAAATCTATGCATTATATTTTGAAAGAATTTGTTGAAGAAGGAATAATAGAAAAAGAAAAAAAAGGGCAGTTACATATTAAGAATATTAAGAAATTAAAAGAAAAATTTGAAAAAAAATTATTTTTATTAGATTAGAATAAGTAAAAATTTTACATAATAAAGTGTAGTCGGTAGACTACACTTTTTATTATTTTATTATGTTAAGATTAGTTAAGAAATTTGAAGGTGACAAAAATAATTCATCAAATATTCATATTTAATAAGTATATTATGGTATAATTTATTATACTTTAAATGAAGGGAGAAAATAATGAAAAAGAGAATTAAAAAGATTTTTTTGTTAATGTCAATCTTAGCTGTGAGTACAAATTTATCGTATGGTAATGAATTACCAAAAGGTGATAATATAGGAACTAGCCTTAGTTATGGAAAAGCTATAGTAGGTCATAAAGGGAATATTTTAGAAGAAAGTTTAAATAATAAAGATAAACAATATGAAAAGAAAGTTTATAATGTTGCACCGGGTGTATATTCTATAACTGGTTTTGGAATGGATAATATTAATGTTATCGAGTCTGACAATGGAATAATAGTAATAGATGGTGGAATGACACCAGAAGATGCAATAGAAGCACAAAAAATGTTGCCACCAGCAGTTGCTAAAAAACCAGTAAAAGCATTTATCTATACTCATTGGCATTATATATTTGGTGCAGGCGAATGGAATGTAGATGAAAATACAAGAATAATTGCACATGAAAACCATAAAAGTGAGTTAGAAAATTCATTTGGAAACCCTGTGTTACAAGAAGTTACACAAATTAGAGGTGGAATCCAATTAGGTATGTTCTTGCCAGATGAAGGACCAGATTCATCATCTGATACAGGTTTAGTAAAACATCAACCTAAAAATATGGATAAATATTTGGCTCCAACAGAAGTAGTAGGAGATAAAGAAACAAAACTTGAAATTGATGGAGTAGAAGTATTAACATATGCAGGACATTCGGATACAAAAGATGGAATTAGTATATACTTCCCAGAACAAAAAGTAAGTATAGACAACGTATACTGGGCACATGGATTATTTAATTTATCAACATTAAGAGGAGATAAATGGAGAGATCCACAAGGACTTATAGATGGTGGAGAATGGTTATTATCAAAAGACATCAACCATAGTTTGAAAGTTCATGGATATCCAGTAGATGGAGAAGTATTTAGACAACAAATAAAAGATCAAAATGAATTTATTCAATATACTATTGATGCTACAACTGAAGCAATAGGAAAAGGAATGTCACCAGATGAACTACAATATGCAGTAGAATTACCTGAACATTTGAAAAATAGTAAATATTTAGAAGAAAATTACGGAGAGTTATCATATCATGTACGTAGATATTATACATATTTATTACACTGGTTTGGAAATGATTCTGTAGATTTACATCCACTACCTAGAAATACGGAAGCTGAAAAAATGGTAGAAGTAATGGGTGGAGTAGAAAAAGTAAAAACAGAAGCAAGAGAAGCTTATGAAAATGGAGAGTATCAATGGTCTGCACAATTAGCAACATATGCAATTAGAACTGGTGATACAGAAGCAAAACAAATAAAAGCTGACGCTTTGAGAGCAATGGCTCAAGTAGCAAAAGCTTCAAATACACGTAACTGGTACTTAACTCATGCTTTAGTACTTGAAGGAAAAATAAAATTACCTATAGTTTTAACTGGAGAATATTAAAGTGAACTAAAAAGTGTAGTTTAACTACACTTTTTAACTTTAAAAATAAAGGAGGAACTATGTTTATAAAGTTAAGTGCTAATTTATTATTTTTATCTTTTATCTTAGGTGAAAAAAGTAAAATATATAGAAAAATAAATAATTTTTTTCTTACACTTTTATTAAAAAAAATCTATTCTATTTATAAAAAAAGAGGTGTTGAGGGCTGGAATAAATTTTGGAGGCCAATGTTTACTGAGTTTGGTAGAAGAAGATCAGCTTATATAAAAGAAAAGATGAATATAGATATTAATCATGCAGGGTCTATTGGTAGGTATCATGATTATGAAGACCCAATTTGCAATATAGAAGGACATTGGGAAGTGTTTGAACCAAACTATTCTGTAAGGGTAGAAACTAAATGCAGTATGGCGAATAAATTGGAAAAAATATCTGGTGGTTCAAACTGTCCTGAATTTTGTAGAGAGTTAGTTATGGCTTTTGAAAGCGAAACTGGTAAAAGCATGAATAAAAACTATAAAGTTGAAATAGAAGGAGAACTTCTTACAGAAGGTGCAACAAGCTGTAGATTTGTTCATAAATTAGAGAAATAAAATTTTTATTGAAGAATAGAAACTTTTCTTTGTAGAGAAAAAGACCAAATAAATTTATTGGTCTTTTTTTTGCTTTTAAATACTAAATTGTAAAAGGTTTATTATTCTTTTGAAAAAATAAGAAGAACGGCATTGTCATTAGATTTTTCTTCTACCATCTTCATCTTCCTACTTAATACAATCTCTTTCATCTCTTCTTTTGTATAAATCTTTTTAGTTTCTACTGTTTTAACATGGTTACAGATGGTATCTTTGTCGTATTCGATAAGTTCTATATAACTAGTTTCAATTCTTTTATCAAAATCATAACAAGCTTTAAATTTATCTATGATTTTAGTATTTTTTACAGGGTGTATAAATTCAAAAACTTCTTCTACTCCATGGATGCTTTTCATAACTTCAGTATTAATAAGGCTATTATCAATTACAAAAACTCCTTTATCATTAAGGTGTTTTCTAACAGAATCTACCATATTCTCAAAATCACTTCTTTCTACAAGATGATTTATTAAATCAAATGATGAGATAATTAAATCAAACTTTTCATCTATATGAAAGTCACACATATTTCCACTGTAGATTAATGTTTCCTCTATTCCTTCATTTGCAAGTTTTTCGATGGCTCTATTCTTCATAGGTTCATTCAGTTCTAGACCCTTTATATCTATACCTCTTTTATAAAGTGGAATAAGTATTCTACCAGTACCACTTCCTAGTTCCAGTACTTTGTTTCCATACTTTTCACTAAGTTTAGTATATAAATCTAGTTCAGGAACTTCTGGGCTAAGGATATCATAGAAATCAACAAAAAAATCTTCATACTCATTTTTTAAAACTTTTACTTCCAAGCAATACCTCCATATTAATTTTATATAATTATTATAGATGAAAATAGAATGAATTTATATGTAAAAAATAATTAAATCTAATCTTTAACTAACTTCTTCTTCATTATCTTCTTC
>CAZHXU010000079.1:0-4755 GCA_964536535.1 uncultured Fusobacteriaceae bacterium | reverse complement strand
TCTTCTTCATTATCTTCTTCTAACAAATAATATTCAGCTTGTTTAAACCACATCTTATTAAATAATCCATCTTTATCTTTTACCAAATCATCAAATGATCCTTTTTCTATAATCCTTCCATTATCAAGAACATAGATAAGGTCACTAAGTCTACAACTACTTAATCTATGAGAGATAAAGATTGAAATTGTATCTTTTTTATCTTCTTCCATAATAGAATATAGTTTATTAAAGATTTCTTCTTCAGCAATTGGGTCAAGACTAGCAGTTGGTTCATCAAAAATAAGCACAGAACTATCTTTATATTTTGCCCTTGCAATAGCAATTTTTTGAAATTGCCCTCCACTTAAACTAACTCCATCTTTATCAAAGATTTTATATATTTGACTATCAAGACCCTTTGGTAAGGTATCAACTTTTTCTTTTATATTAAGGTCTTTAAGTATCTCTTCTACTCTATCCCTGTTAACTTCCCTAGTCATAGTGATATTCTCTTCTAGAGAAAAAGCAAACATCTTAAAATCTTGGAATACACAAGCAAGTGTGTCTCTAAAAGATACAGTATCAATTTCTTCTAAGTCTATGCCATTAATAAATATCTTTCCTTGGCTAGGTTTATATAGTTTTGCAAGAAGTTTTACTAATGTACTCTTTCCTGCACCATTTAAACCCACTAATGAATAGTTTATCCCCTTTTCAAAACTGATACTCAAGTCATCTAAGATATACGTCTCTTGTTTAGGGTATTTAAAGGATACATTACGAAACTCTATAGAGTTTATCGTATCTATTTTAATATAACCCTTATCAATTTTTTCTTCAAGTTTATTAAAGAATTGAAAGTATCCATCAAAATAGTGAGCATTTAAGTTTATATAAAGTATAGAACTAATTAGATTTTGAGTATTTTTGCTAAAGGTACTAAGTGCTCCAATAACAAGTATAGCTTCACTAATATTACTTCCTCTATAATAAATCATATATAATAAGATTGTTGTAATAACAAAAGTCTGTAACTCCAAGTTTCCACTAGTAATTCCTCTGATTTTTCCTTGATCTCTAAAGATTTTTCCTGCAAGATTACTCAAACTGTCCTTTGAATCTTTTACTTTTTTACCAATATATTTATCAAGATTAAAAACTCTAATATCTTTTGCATAGGTAAAATCTGTAACTAAATTATGAAAATAAACAAAAACTCTATTAGATTTCATAATGTCACCCATATATTTTTTCTCGACTTCATTGGCTTTTTTAGTCAGTTTAAGGTTTATAATTATTACTAAAATTATAAATAAAAATATAAGTAGGTTTACTTTGACTAAGATGCCTGATATTACTGCAATAGTAATAAAATAATTACTAAGATCACTTAACTGGTTTACAAAGTTATAAACAACTCCTTGATTTCTAATTGGAAAAAGAGCTTTTTCCTTTAATTCCAAGATTTCAGGGTCTTCAACTTGTTCAAACCTAACATCCATAGCTTTTTTACCGATACTTAATTCTATATCATGAAATATACGCCTTCCTCTAATAACAAAAGCTTTTTTTAATAGGAGGTGTAGTATGCTTAGAGATAAAAGTACAAATAAAAAACTTCCAAGAGTCATAAAGATATAATCTTGACTATAGTTTTCTTCCAAACTCTTTATAACTATATATGGGAAATAGATAATAGCCAAAAGTTTTATACCTTGGGTTAAACTCTTTAAAAGAGTAATAGGTAGAAATAACTTATCCATTTTAAATATCATCTTTATCATAGCAGTAACATTATTCATCTATACCACCCTCTTTATAGTACTTAGACTGAGTATTGTACATATGTGCATATGCTCTATTCAACTTCATCAACTCTTCATGAGTACCAAGCTCTTCTATAGTTCCATTGTTTATATAAACTATCCTGTCACAAAACTTAGTACTAGACAAACGATGTGAGATGAATATAGCTGTTTTATCCTTTACGATTTCAGCAAAGTTTTCATAAATCTCTCCTTCAGCAATAGGATCAAGAGCAGCAGTAGGTTCGTCAAAGATATAGATAGCTCCATTTTTGTTGATTGCTCTAGCCATCATAAGTTTTTGTTTCTCTCCACCAGATAGTTCTATACCATCCTTTTCAAAGTATTTTGTAAGTGGTGTATCAAGACCTTTTGGAAGTTTAGATATCTTTTTATCAAATCCACTAAGCTCTATAGCTTCTACCAATCTTTCATCACTTCCTAATCCAATATTTTCTTTTATAGTAAAAGCAAATAATAAACACTCTTGAAAGATAGTACTAAATATCCTTTGATATTTTTTTATATTAAACTCTTTAATATCATTGTTTTTATAGAGTATCTGCCCAGATGAACAAGTATAAAAGTTCATAAGTAGTTTTATAAAAGTAGTTTTACCTGCACCATTTGGACCAACCACAGCCAGTTTTTCTCCTTTTTTTATATACAAATTAATATTGTTAATTGTATTTTTTTCACTATGAGGATAAGCAAAGGAAACATCTTTAAACTCAATATCTCCATCAAAATCAAGTATAGTCTCATTATTATCTGTTTCTTCACTATCTAAAGCCATAAAATCTCTAAATTTATCAACAGACATACTCATTTTTTTGATTTCAATAAAGTTATCAGAGATAATAGTAACTCTACTTGAAAAATTAGCTATACTTTGAAAATAAATCAAAAAATTAGCGATAGATAAACTTCCTCTTAGAGCATCTAAGATAATATAAACTATAGAAAAACCATAAGTAATAATATCTAAGATAGAGTTTATTAAACCATAATAAAAATACTTCTGTTGTACTTGCTCTATTATGCCCACTTCTTCATCACGAGCAGTTCCGTATTTTTCAATAAGTTTATCCTTTAGGTTATTTAATCTGATTTCTTTACCATAGTTAAAATCAGCCATAGTTCCTTCAAAATAATCTGTTTTACGAAGAGCTTCCATTATACTTTCTTGTTTATCGTGTTCAAACTTTTTTCCTTTGTAGTTAAAGTAACTCTGTATAATTACTCCTAATATAATCACGATAGCAACAACAGGGCTAAGTGTTGATAAAAGAAGTATGTATCCAATAATAGTAACTGAATGGATAGAAAGGGAAAAAAGATTTCTGTATATACCTTCTATACCCTCAGAGTTATTTCTTATGGCAAAAAATGCAACTCTAGATAAGTTTAACAAATCTTTATCTTCTGTATATTCATACTTCATATCCATACACTTTACACTATAGTCATATACAAAATCTTGTCTGAGTTTTAAAAACTTGCTCATTACTATTCCATATAAATAATCTTCTAAATATGAAAAAATAATAAGTACTATACTAAGAATACTAATATAAGTAAGGATTTGACTAAAAATCATCTTGTTTTGAAAACCATCAATAATTAGTTTTGGATATAGTAAAAATAAAATAGGTTTTGTACCAGTAATAACACTATTAAAAAATACCATTAAAAAAAGTAACTTATCATTTTCAAATGCATATTTGAGAAGATACTTTATATTTCCCGCCCGTTTTTTCATAAATTCCCCCTAATAATTTATATTCAATATCAAAAACATTATATTTGTATTATTGCATTAAGTCAATAGAATAAGATATAAAATTCACTTGTAAAAAAGTAATAATTATTATAAAATTAATATATAAAATAAGAGGAGGATAATATGAAAAAAATATTTTTGTTGATGATACTTATTTTTGTAGTGGCATGTGGAAAAAAAGAGGTAGAAATTACAAAAGCAGTCTACGATTTTAAAACAACTTCAAATTTAGAAGTTACAGAAGTTAGAAGATATTATGAAATAGAAAGTACAAAAGAAAGCAATATAAAACTTTTATATACTTCTACTATAAAAGAAGGTGAAGTATTCCTAGTTTATGGAAATGAATTAGATAAAGGAGATTATTTAGATATGTCTTATATGACTTTTGGAAAAAATATAGAAAAGTTAGAAACAACTCTTGTTCTGTCAAAAGGTATAAACTATATAAGCCTTTATATGAGAGGAAAAAATATAGAAGGAAAAGCTGTTTTTGATTTTGATTTAGAAGATAACAAAGATATAAAGTTTAGAAATGTAGATAAAGAAGAAAAAGATATTGAGTTTTATAAAGATATAGATGATTTGATTTAGAAGGGGATAGGATGAAAAGATTAATACTAGCTATTGTTACTTTGTTTATATTTGGTGCTTGTAATTCACGTATTACTTATGCCATAGAAAAAACATATGAAAAAGATTTAAAAGAATCTTATATGGTAGAAGAAGTATTTTTACTTGAGAGTAATAAAGATAATAAAGAGATAAATGTAGTACTTGATAACCAACTTGTTATGGGTAATCTAATATTAGTTCATAAGTGGTATGAAGATGGGAAGTTGTTAGTAGAAGAGGTAGAAGTATCAGGTAAAAACTACAATGAAATCCTTAAGTTAAAAAAGGGAAAAAACCATATAGATATAAAAGTAGAGGGTCAGAGAGTAGAAGGTAGTTTGAGAGTCAAAGTGGAAAAAAGGATGTTATTTTCACAGGTAGAAGTAAAACCTATAAATAATCTATAAAAAGTGTAGAATGGATAAGTTTTATATAAATTTATTTAACAGAGGTTATGGCTAAACCAAAAGTTAAATAAGCTAAAGACTAACGAAAGTTAGTCTTTTTAGTTTGTAAATTAAAAGTTTTTCAATACTCTTTGTCACTTTTGTCTTGATACAAAAGTAACCA
>CAZHXU010000078.1:0-11812 GCA_964536535.1 uncultured Fusobacteriaceae bacterium | reverse complement strand
TGAAGAATACTTAGGAGAAGCAGTAACTGAAGCAGTAATTACTGTACCAGCTTACTTTACAGATGCTCAAAGACAAGCAACTAAAGATGCAGGAGTAATTGCAGGATTAGAAGTAAAAAGAATCATAAATGAGCCAACTGCAGCAGCACTTGCATATGGACTTGATAAACAAAAAGAAGAAAAAGTATTGGTATTTGACTTAGGTGGAGGAACTTTTGACGTTTCTGTATTAGAAATAGGAGATGGAGTAGTAGAAGTAATTTCAACTTCTGGAGATAATCACTTAGGTGGAGATAACTTTGACCAAGCAGTAATCGACTGGTTAATCAAAGAATTTAAAGCTGAAACTGGACTTGACTTAGGTGCAGATAAAATGGCAACACAAAGACTTAAAGATGCAGCTGAAAAAGCTAAAAAAGAGCTATCAACTATGATGGAAACTCCAATTTCATTACCATTTATTACAATGGATGCAACTGGACCAAAACATTTAGAGAAAAAACTTACTAGAGCTCAATTTAACGAATTAACTAAAGAATTAGTAGAAAAAACTCAAGGACCTGCTAAGAGAGCATTAGAAGATGCAGGATTAGCACCAAATGAAATAGATGAAATCTTATTAGTTGGAGGATCTACAAGAATACCGGCGGTTCAAGAATGGGTAGAAGGATACTTTGGTAAAAAAGCTAATAAAGGTATAAACCCTGATGAAGTAGTAGCAGCAGGAGCAGCTATACAAGGTGGAGTATTAATGGGAGACGTTAAAGACGTATTACTATTAGATGTAACTCCATTATCATTAGGAATTGAAACTCTTGGTGGAGTATTCACTAAAATGATAGAAAGAAATACAACTATACCAGTTAAAAAATCACAAGTATACTCAACTGCAGTAGATAATCAACCAGCAGTTACAATCAAAGTATTACAAGGTGAAAGAGCAAGAGCAGCAGATAACCATGCATTAGGAGAATTTAACTTAGAAGGAATCCCAGCAGCACCTAGAGGAGTACCTCAAATCGAAGTTACTTTTGATATAGATGCAAATGGTATCGTACATGTATCAGCTAAAGACCTTGGAACTGGTAAAGAAAACAAAGTAACAATTACAGGATCAACAAACTTATCTGATGATGAAATCGAAAGAATGAAAAAAGAAGCAGAAATGCACGAAGCTGAAGATAAGAAATTTAAAGAATTAACTGAAACTAGAAATAAAGCTGACCAATTAGTATTCTCTACTGAAAAAACTTTAAAAGATCATGCTGATAAAGTAAGTGAAGAAGAAAAAACAGCTATAGAAGAAGCTATTACTGAATTAAAATCAGTTAAAGATGGAGAAGATAAAGAAGCTATCGATAAAGCTATAGAAAACTTATCTCAAAAAGCTCATAAATTAGCTGAAGAGATGTATAAAGAAGCTCAAGCAGCTCAAGCTGCAGCAGGTGGAGCAGGACCAGAAGCTGGAGAAGCTAATGGAACTGATGATGTTGCAGATGCTGAAGTAGTAGATGAAGAATAATACTCAATCATAATGAGTTGTGGGGAATAGTAAAACTATTCCCCTTTTTAGAAAATACTAGGATGCTATAGGAGGTCTTTAAGGTGAAGTTAACTAAAATGAATCAAGAAGAGTATAATTTGGTCAAAGGGAAGATGATTGCAGACTATTCAAAAGAAAAGATAAGGCTTGGAGTTTGGGCGAAAGAAGAAGCTCTTGACTTGTCGAAAGAAACATTTGAAGCTTTACTTAAAAATGGGGCAGAAACAGAAAATAACTATTTGTACAATGTACTTGATAGTGGAGATAATAATATTGCTTATGTTTGGTTTGCTAAACAAAATCAGGAAGTATTTATTTATAACATTGATGTTTTTGAAGAATATAAAGAAAAATTCGAGTATGATAAAATATTAAATTTGATTGAAGAAAAAGTTGAAAGTTTGGGAGGGAAAAAGTTATCAGTACATACTTTTGGATACAATGAAGAACTTATAGAAAAGTATAAAAAGTTTGGATTTGAAATAACTGATGTTACTCTTTCAAAAGAAATATGATAGAAAAACTATATATTAACTGGGAAGATATAAATTTGGAGGTAGAGGTAGAAGGACAAATAATAAAAAAAATCCAATTTATATCAAAAGATATTTTTGAAAAGAATTATAAAAAACATGATTTAAATGATGTAGAAAAAGAAATTATAGAGTATTTTGAAGGAAAAAGAAAAGAATTTAATCTAGAACTTTTTATTGAAGGAACAGAATTTCAAAAAAAAGTTTGGAATGAACTTTTGAAAATTCCCTATGGAGAAAGAAAAAGTTATGGAGAAATAGCGAAAAATATAGGAAATCCAAAAGCTGCTAGAGCAATTGGGATGGCTTGTAACAAAAATAAGATTCCAATAATAATACCCTGTCATAGAGTAGTTGGAAGCAATCAGAAACTAGTTGGTTTTGCAGGTGGGTTAGAAGTAAAAAGTATTTTGTTAAATTTAGAAAGAGAAAATACAGAAGGAGACAAAAATGTTTGAAAAAAAATTTGGTGATATTTCAATAGAAGTGGCAAAAAAGGGAGCAGAATTAAAAAGTTTTAAATTGTTAGGTAAAGAATTTATGTGGGATGCAAGACCTGAATATTGGGGAAAAACTTCTCCTGTATTATTCCCGTTTGTTGGTGGATTGAAAGATGGTAAGTTTTCATATAAAGGTAAAGAATACGAAAGTGGAAGACATGGTTTTGCAAGAGATAATGAATTTGAATTAGCAGATGAGGGAGAAAATTTCCTGAAATTTGTATTTAAATCAAATGAAGAAACATTAAAAGTGTATCCTTTTGAGTTCGAATTTTTTATTACTTATGAAATTAAAGGAAATACAGTTGCTGTAGTATACGAAGTTAATAACTTGACTGATGGAGAAATGTATTTTTCATTAGGAGCTCATCCAGCTTTTGCATGTGATGAAAATATAAATTATACAGATTTTTATTTGGAATTTGACAAAAAAGAAGATGCTAATTTGTATTTATTAGACGGTTTATATATAAAAGATGAACCTGTTAAATACTTAAATAATGAAAATAGAATCCAGTTAACAGAAAAGTTATTTGAAGGTGATGCTTTAGTATTTAATAATTTGAAATCAGATACGTTAACATTAAAAAATAACAAAAATAATGATTTTGTAAAAGTTTCATTAACTGGTTTCCCATGGTTAGGAATATGGGCTCCAGTAGGTGCTCCATTTGTTTGTATAGAACCTTGGTACGGAGTAGCTGATTTTGTAAGTCACAATGGAAATATTGAAGAAAAAGTAGCTATAAATAAGTTGGAAAAAGGAGAAAACTTTGAAGCTACTATGGAGATAACAGTTGGAAATTAATTTTATAGAAAAATATTACCTTTCTTAAAAAATGTGATATAATATTTTGTAAAATTAAAAATTAGAAGGAGTAAAAAATGTCAAAAAGAGATTTTTATGAAGTATTAGGTGTTGACAAAAATGCTTCTGATTCAGAGATAAAAAAAGCTTATAGAAAAATGGCGATGAAATATCACCCAGATAAATATAGTAATGCAAGTGATACGGAAAAACATGAAGCAGAAGTTAAATTTAAAGAAGTAAATGATGCATATCAAGTACTATCAGATAATCAAAAGAAAGCACAATATGATAGATTTGGACATGCAGCTTTTGACGGAGCAGGAGGAGCTGGAAGTGGCTTTGGTGGCTTTGGCGGAGGTTTTGGAGGTTTTGGAGAATTTGATGATCTTGGAGATATCTTTAGTTCATTCTTTGGCGGAGGTAGTCAAAGACAAGGAAGAAAAAGAGCAACTCCAGGAGCAGACCTTAGATATAATATTTCTATAACTTTAGAAGAAGCAGCTAAAGGTGTAGAAAAAGAGATAAAATATTATAGAAAAGGTACTTGTAATACATGTGATGGACAGGGAGCTGAACCTGGAACTTCAATGAAAACATGTAGTAAATGTAATGGTAATGGAAGAATTGAAGAAACACAAAGAACTATGTTTGGAGTATTCCAAAATGTAGTAGAGTGTCCACAATGTCATGGAAAAGGGAAAGTTCCAGAAACAAAATGCCATACATGTGGTGGAAGTGGAATAGAAAAAGAAAAAATAGTAAAAACTATTAAGATTCCTGAAGGAATAGATGATGGACAAAGACTTAGATTATCTGGAATGGGTGATGTAAGTAAAGATGGTGGACCAAATGGAGATCTTTATATCTATATAGAAGTAAAAGAACACAAATTATTTAAACGTGTTGATAGCGATATATATTGTCAACTTCCAATTAGTTTTGCAACAGCATGTTTAGGTGGAGATGTAGATGTTCCTACACTTGAAGGTTCTGTAAAAATAAAAATTCCTGCTGGAACTCAAAATGGAAAAACATTTAGACTTAGAGAAAAAGGTGTTGTTAATCCAAGAGGTTTTGGTAAGGGAGATCAAATGGTAGAAGTAGTAGTAGAAGTGCCTACTAACCTAAGTGAAAAACAAATAGAATTATTAAAAGAGTTTGATGGGAGTATGAAGCCTAAAAATCACAAGAAACAAAAAGGTTTTATGGATAAACTAAAGAATTTAGGAGACAAACTAAATAATTTATAAATTTGAATTATATGATGTGGTATGGTATAATTTGAACACTAATGATACAGGAGGAAGTTATGAAGATATCTTATTATATTTTGATGATGCTACTTTGGTTAGTGATATTTTATTTAGTATTAATCTTACCAAACAATAAGAAAAAAAAGAAACATCAAAACATGTTAGATGAAATAAAAATAAATGATACAGTATTAACTATAGGTGGTATAAAAGCACAAGTTGTAAGTATGCAAGATGATTTTATTGAACTTAAAGTAGATTCGAAAGGTAACAGAATTACTATAAGAAAAACAGCTGTATCGCAAGTATTAAAGTAGAAAAAAAGGTTATTGAGCGACAATATACTATGTATTGTCGCTTTTTTGAGAAAAGAGGAGTATTATGGTAAAAAAAAGGGTGGTTTTACTATTTTTAATTATTATTAGCTTTACATTTGGACAATTGACAATAGATAATATGAGATTTAATTCAAGTCCTTCTCAATTTGTCCTAGATATATCGGGAGAAGGCAAACCAGATTATTTGATAAATTATGATAAAACAACACGGTTATTATTTTTGGAAGTTACAAATGGTAAATTATCTAATGAAGTAAAAGCTATTGTAGAAAGAAATGATGGATATATTGAAAATGTTGTTAGTATGGATCTTGGAGATGGTAGAAGCAACTTTTTCCTAACTCTAGGAGAAGGTGTATCTTATAAAGATAGTTTATGGACTAATCCTACAAGAGTAGTTTTGAATTTTGAGAAAGAAAGATCTTCTAAGCCTCTTGTAGTGATAGATGCAGGTCATGGAGGAAAAGATCCAGGAGCTATTGGTGGAAGTTATAGAGAAAAAGATATTGTATTGAAAGTGGCTCTTAAACTTGGGAAAGAACTTGAAAAAGACTTTAATGTTTCTTATACAAGAGCTAATGATTCCTTTATATCATTAGGAGATAGAAGTAAAGTGGCTAATAAAAAAGTAGCTGATTTATTTGTAAGTATACACGCTAATTCAAGTAGGAGTACAAATGCTACAGGAGTAGAAGTTTTTTATTATTCAAAAACAGAATCAGCATATGCTAAACAAATTGCAGAATTTGAAAATAGTGTTGATGAAAAATTTGGAATAAAAGAAAGTGAAGCAGACTTTATAGTAAGTGATATAACATATAACCAAAATAAAGAAAGATCACTTGCATTAGCTAAAAATATGGTTGGCAAGTTAGCTAAAACAACA
Source organism: uncultured Fusobacteriaceae bacterium (assembly GCA_964536535.1). Taxonomy (GTDB): domain Bacteria; phylum Fusobacteriota; class Fusobacteriia; order Fusobacteriales; family Fusobacteriaceae; genus CAZFBB01. The sequence goes on along the minus strand of CAZHXU010000078.1, from coordinate 5,948 downwards.
GGATTTAAAAATAGAGGAATACACGGAGCTAATTTTGCTGTTTTAAGAGGTAGTGAGTCGCCAGCAGTCCTTGTAGAACTTGGATTTATTAGTAATCCTAGTGAAGCAAAAAAGATGGCAACAGGTTCGTATCAAGACAAGATGGCTAAAATGATGGCAGATAGTATTAGAGAATATTTTAAATAGAGAGGTGACTTATGAAAAAACATTATTTAATATTAGGTATATTAGGGGTATTTTTGCTAATAAGTGGTTTCTTTTATAAAAAAAGTGTTCTTGATTATGATTTTAGTAAAGCGAAACGTTTGTATGAAGAGAAAGATCAAGAGGCGAGATTTGAATTTGAAGCAGTAGAAATATTTGTTCCAAATAAAGAGTTTAAGAAATTAGAGAAAAAAGCCGTTAAAATAATTAGAACTGAAAATGAAAATGAAAGAATTAGGTTAATACTTGATCAGATTAGAGAAAACTCTGACTTTGAAGTGAAGTACATTAGTGATGGAAATAAAGAAGAGGTAGAAGAATACTTTGATAGCAGTATTAGATTGTTAAATGCTTTTATTGAAGGAGAAGATATATACCTAAATTTTAATCCTAAATTAAAAACAAGTATAGTAAGTAAAGAACAAGAATTGTTTATATTATATTCAATTGTAAATAGCCTTACTAATTCACCAAAGTATAAAAGAGTTAAGATTCTAATTAATAATGAAGGGGTAAATAACTTGAAATATTATAATGTTTCAGGATTCTTAGAACAAGATTTGAATATATAAGGGGCGAATTATGAATTTATTATTTTTATTGATGTTATTTGTAATAATATTTTTATTGACATTAATATTTATTATGATTTTCTTTAGTCGAAAAGTTGTTTTTATAGATGCTCTAGATCTTTATAATACTGGTAAAGTGGATGAAGCACTTGATAAACTAAGAAATTATGTAATGACAAGAAAAACAGATATAAAAGCTAGAGAACTATTAGCTAAGATTTACCTTGAAAAAAAAGATATAACAAATGGAATGAAAGAACTAATAAGTATATCTTTGTCAAGAAGTGCCACTAACCACCAAAAGTCAAATGCTTTTGCAGGTTTGACTGAGATTTATTATAGAGAAAAAAGTTATAATAAAGCTATTAGTGCAGCTGGAAGTGGACTTAAATATAATAAAGAAAATGTAGAAGTTTATTACTACCTAGGGAAAATCTACATGATGATGGAAAAAGAAAGAAGAGCTATTAAAATGTTTAATGAAGCTCTAAAATACGATAAAAGTCATATAAATTCTAGAATTGCTCTTGCAGAATATCATGTTAAAGAGAAAAATTTTGTAAAATCAAGATTTCAATATAAAAGAGTTTTGGAACTTGACCCAACAAATGACGAAGCTAGATTTAATCTTGCAAGATTACATTATGAAGATGAAGAACTTGAAGAAGCAGCCAAAGAAATGGAATTTGTAAAAGAGATTGAAGGTAAAGAATACTTCTACTACAAAATTCTTGCAGAATACTACCTAAAGATAAAAAATCTAGATAGGGCAGAAAATATTCTCGAAAAAATGCTAGAAAGACTTGATGTATTTAATGATATGGTTCTTTATATAAAATACAATCTTGCAAATGTATATGAAGTAAAAGAAAAATATCAAGAAAGTTTGAAACTCTATAAAGAAGTAAAAGAAAAAAATGCTAGATATAAAGATGTTGAAGAAAGAACACAAACTCTAATGAAAATGCTTGAACCAGAAGAGTTTGATGCTGCAATGGAAGCAGTAAATTACGCAAATGTAAATTACGAACAACTTAGCCACATCTTTACAGAAATGATAGATAAAATGGGAATGATGATAAGTTATAGATTAGAAGATACAAATAGAGTATTGTCTGCAATTACAACTGATAGGTATAATATGAATAGCGAGAAGTTTTTAGTTCAGTTGTCTAAAGGTGAAGAAGTAAGTGCAAGAGAATTACAAAAATTTGTAAACTTATTTGATGAAAACAAAGTAGATAATGGTATCTATATTACAACAGGTTCATACAATAGTAAAGCTGTAGATTATGCAAATGGAGTAGAAGGTTTAGAACTTTTGGACAAAGTGCATATTTATGATATAGTTGGACCAATAAATACTGAAGAATAGGCTGCTAGTAATAGCAGTTTCTTTTTATACTGTAAATAATCAAAGAAAGTAAAATATAGTTGTTAGAGAATAGATATGGTATAATTATGGAATAGAGGGTGGTAGTGATGCAAGAAATAATAGATAAAATTAATGAACTTTTGACAGAAAGAAGATATAATCATGTTTTGGAAGTTGTAAAAATGGCAAAAAAGCTGGCTAGGGTCCATGGTGTTAATAGCCAAAAAGCTGAGATAGCAGCATATTTACATGATGTATCAAAATTCTTTGAAATAGAACAGATGAAAGATTATGTAAAAAGAAATTCAACAATTAATCAATATGAATTAGGAGAGTTGCTACATGGTTTTGCAGGTGCAATATATTCAAGGAATAGGTTTGGGGTAGAAGATATGGATGTTCTTAATGCTATTAGATATCATACTATTGGCAGAAAGGGCATGAGCGAATTAGAGAAGATTATTTATATTGCTGATGCAGTAGAAGAAACAAGAGTATACCCACATGTTAAAGAAATAAGAGAAATGGCTTTTGAAAACCTTGATAAAGCCATATTGATGGAAACAGATAGAAAGATAGAATTTCTTATTAGTAAAAAAGCTATAATTCATCCAAGTACTATTGAGATGAGAAATTGGCTTATAGAAAAGTTAGGAAGGCAAGGAGATATATAATGGATAAATTGAAGGAATTTGAGAGGTTAAAAGAATTTCTTAAAGATAAAAAAAAGGGACAAATCCTATCGGATATAACTAAAGCTTTAGGTTGGTCTAAAAAAATGAAGAAACAAAATAGAGCTTTACTTGAAGAATGGGTTTTATTAGGTAAACTAAACAAGAAAAAAGGCGATAAATATACTTTAACTAATGAAGAAGACTTTATAGAAGGGACTTTGGAAGTAGTAAAAAATAGATTTGCTTTTGTAGATGGACCTGAGTTTAGCGTTTTTGTTCCTAAATCAAGATTTAATGGTGCATTTAATGGAGATAAAGTAATTGTAAAAATTACTCAGAAAGGTGACGAAGGAAAAAAGAAAGAAGGAGAAGTCCTAAGAGTAGTTGAAAGAAATAGCTCAAAAATAATTGGGATATTTGAAAAAAGTGCTAATTTTGGATTTGTTGTTCCAACTCATTCCTTTGGAAGAGATATATTTATTCCTAAAAAATTCTGTCATGGAATAGAGAATAAAAAATTGGTAGTATGTGAAGTTACTTTCTGGGGAGATAATGATAGGAAACCGGAAGGAAAGATAGTAGAAGTATTAGGAAATCCATTTGATACAGATGTAATGATAGAAGCTCTTATAGAAAGAGAAGGTTTGGCAGAAAAATTCTCAAATGAAGTAATGAGAGAAATAAAAGATTTGATAGAACCAGTAGAAGGTTCAGAAGAATTTTCAGAGAGAAGAGATTTGAGAAACCTTAATATTATTACTATAGATGGAGCAGATGCTAAAGATCTTGATGATGCAGTTTATGTGGAAAAATTAGATGAAAATAAATATAAATTGATAGTTAGTATAGCAGATGTTAGTCATTATGTAAAAAAAGGAAGTAAACTTGATAAAGAAGCATATAAAAGAGGTAACTCGGTTTATTTAGTTGATAGAGTAATACCTATGTTTCCAAAAGAATTATCAAATGGTTTGTGTTCTCTAAATCCACATGAGAATAAATACTGCTTTACTTGCGAAATGATAATAAATGAAAATGGTAAAGTAATAGACCATGAAGTTTATAAGTCAGTTATAGAAAGTAAATATAGAATGACTTATGATAATGTAAATAAAGTACTTGATGGAGATAAAGAATTAAGTGAAGAATACAAAGAAATAAAAGATATGATATTTGATATGAAAGAGTTAAGTTATATTCTAAGAGGAGTAAAAAGAAGTAGAGGAAGTATAGACTTTGATCTACCAGAAGTAAAAGTAGTACTAAATGATAAAAATAAAGTTGATTATTTGAAAACTAGAGATAGGGGAGAAAGTGAAAGAATAATAGAAGACTTTATGATAGCTGCTAATGAAACTGTTGCAGAAAAAATATTCTGGCTTGAATTACCTAGTATTTATAGAACTCATGAGAAACCAGACTCTGAAAGAATAAAATCATTAAATGAGAGTTTGGAAAAGTTTGATTATAAAATACATTCTTATGAAGAATTACATCCAGGTAGATTCCAAAAAATTATAGATGATTCAAAAGAAAGAGGAATTAATACTATTATTCATAAATTGATATTAATGTCTCTGAAACAAGCTAGATACACAAAAGAAAATAGTGGTCATTTTGGATTAGCTTCTACTTTTTACACACACTTTACCTCACCAATACGTCGTTATGCAGATCTTATTGTACACAGAATATTGAGTGAAACTCTAACTGGATACCCAAATAGTAGAGTAATAAAATGGTATGAAAAAAACTTGGATGAAATAGGAAGCCATATTAGTAAAACGGAAAGATCAGCTATGAAAGCAGAAGAAGAAAGTGTAAAAATAAAAGTAGTTGAATATATGATGGGGAAAGTTGGCGAAGTTTATAAAGCCAAAATAACTGGAATGAATAAAAATGGTATATTCATAGAAACTATAGAGCATGTAGAAACATTCTTTAGTGTTATAAATGCCCCAGGTTATTATGAATATGATGAAAAATCACTTACTATGACTGAAAGAGATAGTGGCGATCTATATAGCATAGGAGATGAACTAGAAGTAATGATAGTAAGAGCTGACCTTAGGGAATTAGTGGTAGAAGTAGTACCATATATAGAAATTTAAATTGTATTATCTCTGTATAAATGTTATAATAATTAAAAAGGTTTAGGAGGATTTATGTATCAGAATTATATTGATGAAACAGCAATAAATAAGAGTATTACAAAAGTAGTTTTATGGATGGTTTATGGATTGTTTGTAACAGGAGTAGCAATAGCTTCAGTTATAACAAATGAAACAATGGCAAATTTTGTATTTAATTCATTTCATATTATATTAATTGCAGAATTTGGTTTGGTAGTAGCTTTGTCAAGAATGTTGAACAAGATGACGTATACAACAGCCAAAGTAATGTTTACATTTTATTCATTTTTATCTGGTTTAACCCTTTCAATAATAATGTTTTATTATGATTTAGGGTCTATAATTACAGCACTTGGTACAACAATTGTTATTTTTGTTGTGATGAGTATATTTGGACTTACAACAAAAGAAGATTTGAGTAAATTTACAAATTTATTTAAAGTAGCTTTAATAAGTTTGATAGTAGTAAGTATAATTAATTTCTTTATGCAATCATATGCACTTTACTGGATTATAAGTTATGCAGGAGTTATAATTTTTACAGCATTAATTGGTTTTGATATGCAAAGAATAAAAGCTAATATGTATGAATACGCAGGTGGAGATGAAGAAGTATTAGGGAAAATCTCTATTATTGGAGCGTTAAATTTATACTTAGATTTTGTAAATCTATTTATCTACTTATTAAGAATATTAGGAAGAAAAAAATAAAACTTGAACTTAGGACTTAGTTTGAAATAGAAAAATGGCTAATCTAATTACAGATTAGCCATTTTTATCATTAAAAGTAATCATATTTAATCTAGAGAAAAATTATTAAGTGTAAAAAAGATTCTATGAAGTGAATAAAATCAGAGTGTTGTGAAAAAAATATAAATCTTTTAAAAAAATCGTTGACTTAATATGCTAAAAGTGGTAATATAGTTGAGCACTGAGGGGTCGCATAGCTCAGTTGGGAGAGCACCTGCCTTACAAGCAGGGGGTCACAGGT
>CAZHXU010000077.1:0-12045 GCA_964536535.1 uncultured Fusobacteriaceae bacterium | reverse complement strand
ATTAGTTTGTTATTTAATTTTTCTATATGAAAATCTATATCATAGATTTTATATAATACTTCTTTATTTATTATCTCTTCTGGTTCTCCTGTTGCTACTAATCTTCCTCTTTTCATAGCTATTATAAAATCACCAAAAGTACTTGCTATATTAATATCATGAACAACAATTATTATGCTTTTCCCCTTTTCTTCTACTAACTTTTTAAGAAGGTGCATAACTTCCAATATATGTTTTATATCTAGATTATTTAAAGGTTCATCTAACAATATATATTTTGTATCCTGAGCTAATACCATTGAAATATAAGCTCTTTGTTTTTGACCACCAGACAATTCATCTAAATATTTGTCTTTAATTTCATACAAATCTGTATATTCTAAAGCTTCTTTTATTATTTTTTTATCTTCTACTCCAAGCTTCCCTTGTGAATATGGATATCTCCCAAATGATACAAGGTCATAGATACTCAATCTAATATTTATATTATTAAGTTGTTTCATAATACTTAGAGTTTTTGAAAGTTCTGTACTTTCCCATTTTTCCATTTCTTTATTTTCAAGTATTACTTTTCCACTATCGCTTTTTAGTATTCTAGACAAAACTCCAAGTAATGTACTTTTTCCTGCTCCGTTTGGACCAATTATACATGTAAGTTTTCCTTCTGGAATATCAACACTTATATTATCAAGAGCTTTAAATCCTCTAAACTCTTTAGTTATCTCAATACTTTTATACATTTTTGCTCTCCTTTATAAGTATATATAAGAAATAAAAACCGCCAAAGAAACTAATAAGTATTCCTACTGGCATTGAAAACTTCAAGATTCTTTCTAATAAAAGTTGGGAAAAAATCAAAATAAAAGAACCTATTAACATAGTTAAGATCATAAGATCTTTATGCTTAAAACTAGCTGAAATCTCCCTTGCAATATTAACAATTACTATACCAAAAAATGTAATAGGTCCAACTAAACTAGTTGTTATAGAGATTAATACTGCTATTAATAATAAATATCTTCTACTCAACTTTTCATAATTAAGTCCAAGATTTATACTTTGTTCTCTGCCAAGTAACATAATATCAAGTTTTTTATTTGCTTTTAAAAAACAAAATATAATAAACAATAATAGAGGTATTACAAAATAAATAAGTGTTGTATTAGCATTATTTATACTTGCATATCCAAGATCATTAACTATATTAAATTCATTTGGATCCATAGCCATCTGAAGTAAAGTAGCTACTGACCTAAGCATAGTTCCTATTACTATTCCTATCAAAACAATCTTTTGAATATTAATATGTTCTTTATCAAATATTGATTTAAAAATTATAAAAGTAATAATTATTGTAAATGAAGATGACACAAGAAAATATAAATATGGATTTGAAATTAATTTGATTAAATTTTTTGATAAAAATGCTAAAGACACATTAAAAACCAAAAATATAGCATCCATTCCTAATATACTTGGTGTCAAAATTCTATTCATTGTAATAGTTTGGAAAACTAGTGTACTTGTTCCTATTCCTAATGCAAGCACATACATAACTAATACTTTGGGTATTCTTCTTCCTAAGAAAAACGAATAATTTTTTGGTGTTAAACCCCAAAACAAATAAATCAAAGTAACTAATATTAATAAAACTGTTAAAGTTATGCCTTTTTTATTCATTTTTTCTCCTTTGCTAGTATTACTAAGAAGATTATTGCTCCTATAACCCCACCTGTTAATCCAATAGGCAGTTCATAAGGATAAATAATAAGTCTTCCGATTATGTCACAAATAATAATAAAAATAGGTGCTATTAACATCATTATTTTTATTGTTTCTTTTAGATTATCACCATAATAAATACTTACTATATTGGGAATAATTAGTCCTAAAAAAGGTATATTTCCAACAACTATAACTGTTAATGATGACAACAGAGCAATTATAACAAGTCCTACATTTACAATCTTTTGATAATTTATCCCTAAATTTGTAGAAAAATCTTCACCTAATGAGATAATGGTAAATTTATGTAAATAAAGATATGTAATTATAAATACAGGAATTGCTAAATAAAGTAATTCATATTGACCTTTGATTATTTTTGAAAAATCACCATAAAACCATGTTGATATACTTTGCATAATATCAAATCTAAAAGCAATAAAGATTGTGGCTGCATTAATAAAGTATCCTAACATTATTCCAACAAGTGGTATATATACGCCTCTTTTAAACTTTATCTTCGAAGTCAACTTTACAAATATAAAAGTAGTTAATAAAGAAAAGGCAAATGCTAATATAGATTTTATAAATACACTTGATTTTGAAAATAAAATAAATGAAAGGGCTAAACCAAATTTTGCCCCATCTAAAGTTGCAGCTGTACTAGGTGCAACAAATCTATTTCTACTTATTTGCTGAAATATTATTCCAGCAATAGACAAACCTAAACTAGATAAAATTAATGCTAATAATCTTGGGACTCTGCTTGTGAAAATTATAAAACTCGCTTTGTCAGGATTTTTTATAATAGTAAATAGGTTAACACTGCTTGAACCTATTGATATTGAAATTATTGATAAAATTATCAGTATAATAAACAAGTATCTCTTTTTCATCTCTACTCCTTGTACCATTTTTAATTTATTATATTGAATATCAAAATATTTGTCAAATAAATTTTTGGTAAAACTAGATTATTTTAGTGTTGATTTTGTTTTTAATAGTTGTATAATTTAATTAGATGATTATAAAATAAAGATTGGTGATATATATGAAGATGGAAAGAGCTCTTGGAATTATTATGTTATTACTTAACAAAAAAAGACTTAATACAAAAGAATTAGCTGAACATTATGAAGTATCTACTAGAACAATAAAAAGAGATATGGAATTATTAGCAGGTGTTGGTGTTCCTATAGTTTCATTTCAAGGTCAAGGTGGTGGTTATGAACTTTTGGAAGAATATACTCTAGATAAGAGTTTTTTTACTAAAGATGAAACATCTTTTTTACGCAATTTGATGGGTAACTTGGATAAAATTTGGAAAGATGATAATTTAACAAGTATAAATGACAAACTTAGTTATATTGGACAAGATTCCAATGATAGCCCTGTTTCTATTGACTTTGATAATTATCATACTGATAATATTAATAAAGAATTGCGACTGATAAAAGATGCTATTGAAAATTCTTTTATTATCAAATTTGATTATGTGAATAACAAAGGAGAGAAAAAAGAAAGATTTGTTGAACCATATAAATTATTATTAAAAAATGGTGTTTGGTATCTTGATGGTTATTCAAGAATAAAAAGCGGCTTTAGAAGATTTAGACTTGTTAGGTTAGAAAATCTTGTTGTTACAAAAGAAAAGTTTGATAAAAGAACTTTTGAGCCTATTAACAAATGGCAAGGAAAAGAGATACATTTAGATTTAGTATTTGAACCTGAAGCTTTTACTAAACTTGATTATTATTTCCCTAATGATTCAATTGTAAAACTTGAAAATGGGAAGTACCGAGTAGAAGTTGACTATCGCGAAGATGAATGGGTTTATTCTGTTTTACTTAGTTTTGGCCATCTAGTTACTATAAACAAACCTAAACATATAAAAGAAATTATTCTTAAAAGGGCAAAACTGATTGTTGAAAAATTAGAAAAAGAATTATAAAACTTTGATAATCAAAAAGTCAATGATTTAACATCTTAAATCACTGACTTTTTTCTATATTATTCTATTTTTTCCAAGTCTTTTAAATTTGAGTCTAACAATGTATCTATTTTCACACTTCCATCTTTTTGTAAAAATACACGGACATATCTTGCTTCTTCAAAATGACTTCTATAACCTTCTTGAAAAAAGTAACTATCTATACCTATATCAAATTCAAAATAATTTTTATACTTTATACTCTTTTCTCTATATTCTTTTGATACACCTGAAAATCTAGCAATATTATTTTGATCTAAATCAAATAATATATAACCCTCATTTGGGTAATTACTTTTTTTTAACAAATCTCTTTCAAACTGGAAGTCAAGTATCATATAATCCCCTTGCATAAGAGAACGAGGGTCAACTGGTGCTAAAGCTAGAATCACTGTGTTTCCTCTTCTACTCTTCTCTTCCCTATAGATACTGTATGTAAAAAATACTATTATTAAGAAAAAATTAAGTACTACTACTGCTCTTCTACTCTTCAATATAAACACCTCTTTTATTCAGTATCACATACGCAACTATCATTAATGCTCCAACTAATGCTACTCCTATACTCTTTACAAGTAAAGAAACTTCTAAAGTATAATAGATAAGCCAAAGAGCTATTATCATTCCATAAAAAGAGAGGGTTTTTATCTGATTCCATCTTTTTATAAGTGCTAAATTATACAAGAAAAAACAAAAAGATAAAAAAGGCACTTTTATTGTACTTATTACTATTAAAGAGTTAATCAATTTAATATCTTTGGTAAATCTATTACTTCTTAATATTATAAATAAATTTGCTATTATATATAAAGAATTAACAATTAAAAAGTTAGAACTTTTAATCCACCAAAAATTATCTATTCTCATCAGAGTTGTTATAAGTTCAAACTGATAATAAATCATTATAAACATTGAAAAAGCTATTGTTTCCAAGAGAAAAATTATATACTTTTCTCCAAATCTACTTCTTCTTATTTTGTCTTCATATAATAGCATAATAGTCATTGCAAAAAAGTTTATTACTCCAATAGTCAAAATGATATTTTTGTAATCTAGTCTAGTTAACTGAGTTAATAACAAAATTATATAAGCATAAATCCCCAAAGGAAGTACTACTAACATCTCTTTATTCTTTAGAAAAAAAGATATTATCATATATATCAAAATAGCAATTGTTCCAATAACTATAGGGCTATCTATATAATATGAAACAAGAACCATTATTGAAGTTGTTGCAGATATTCCTGGTAAAAAACTTTTTCTGTATTTTATAAGCCATAGAACAGATAAAATACTTATTGTATATAGAGAAAACAAAACAGAACCTGCTGTAATAGATATCACTATCAAAATTAATAAAACACATATTGCAATAAAAACTTTACCTATTGAATTCATAATCCCAGCATATAAATCACTAAGGGAAAAGATTTTTTTATTCAGTTCATCTTCAGTTAAAAAACCTCTGTCTATCATTTTTTTCTCTAAATCACTCATCTTCGCCCTCCTTTTTTATTTTGATTATTCCTTTTGAAAGTAAAACATATGAAGTTATTATAAATATCAGATTAAATATAATTACATTTTCCCATGGAGAACTTTCAAAAACTTCAAGTTTTATACTTGTCCAAATAATAGCTGTTGGGCTTAGGATAAAGATAGGTACTAGAGAAAAAATTCTATAACCTTTTTTATATATTTCTTTTTTTCTAAATATATACATTATCCATAATGTATAAAAAGTCAAACTTATAATAAATGGTCCAGTTATTGCATAATAAACATTAGCTAAAAAGTGATAAATAATAAACAAAATTCCTGTTGTTCCCCTAAATACTTCTTTTCCCTTAAATGATTTTTTTTGTTTATCAAATATTATCATTATTAATAGTGGAATTAGATTGCTTATAATAGAAAAAGCATAAACTCCTCCTAATTTTCCTATTAATATGGAAGCACCTATGGTAGAAGTAATAAATAATAATAAATACATTAAATAACTTCTAGACACCAAAGTCATAGGAAGTATTCCTATAGACCATGTAATAAATAATACATAAGAATCTGCTCCTGTTTGATATACTTGTCCAAAGAGAGCAAATAATATACCAATTAAGAATCCTAAAGAAAATAATCCTAATTTTCTATATAATTCTTTTATTTTTAGTAAATAAACTATTAATGATAATGTCATTAAAAGTAAAACAATAGAAAACTTACCATAATCATGTATTTCTCGCCAGTTATAAGCTACAAAATAAAATACACTGCTTAATAACAAAGATATTCCTATAAACAAATACATTTTCTGATACTCTTTCATTTCATCTTTTCTATTATCATATGTATCAAATATCTTCAAAGCTTCATTTAGATTTTCTTCACTCAAAGTACCGCTTTTATATTTTTTATACAATTTTTCATAAACTTTATTCATTTTTTCACCTCTTGAATAATTTTAACACAGAAAAATACATTAGTAAATTTATGATTAATATTTTATTAATTATTAAATTTTTTTCTGTAATTATTTTCAAAATAAAATAAAAAAACGACTAATTCTTTTATGAATTAGCCGTCTATTTAAAATTATATATTTAATTACATTAACATTTGGATTCCTGGTCCTATTGGTAATTTTAAGAAGAACCATACTAATATTAATATTGTCCATGATACTAAAAATACTATTGAATATGGTAACATTGTCGAAATAAGAGTTCCAATTCCTGTATCTTTATCATATTTTTGTGCAAAAGCTACTATTATTGCAAAATATGCCATTAATGGAGATATAATATTTGTTGTTGAATCTCCTATTCTATATATTACTTGTGTAAACTCAGGTGTAAATCCAAGTCTCATAAACATAGGTACAAATACTGGTGCCATTATTGCCCATTTAGCTGATGATGAACCTATAAATAAGTTGATAAATCCTGCTACAAATATGAAAGCAACTATAAGTGGGAATCCAGTAAATCCTGTAGCTTTTAGGAAATCTGCTCCTTTTACAGCAAGTATAGTTCCTAAATTTGTATATGAAAAATAATTTATAAATTGTGCAGCAACAAATGATAATGCTAAATATCCACCCATAGTTCCAAGTGATTGACCTATTAATTTAGCTACATCTTTATCATTATTGATAGTTTTTGCTCCAATTCCATAAAATAAACCTGGAATTAAGAAAAAGAACATTATTGCTGGTACTAAACCATTATTTATAAATCCATTAATATCTCCATTAGCTCTCAAAAGTCCATTTTGAGGCACTGTTAATATTGCCATAATTACTATAAATGAAACTAAAGAAATTCCTGCAAATAACAAACCTCTTTTTTCTTCTTTATTTAATTCACTAATGTCACTATCTACTTTTCCTTTATATTCACCTAATCTAGGTTCAATTATTTTTTCAGTAACAAGTGTTCCTGCTATTGTTATAACAAATGTTGAAACAAACATAAAGTAAAAATTAGCTGTTGGTAATACAGTATAAGTAGGATCCATTATCCTAGCTGCTTCTGTACTTATTCCACCCAATAGTGGGTCTAAAGTTCCTACTAATAAGTTTGCTGAAAATCCTCCTGAAACTCCTGCAAAAGCTGCTGCTAATCCAGCTAATGGATGTCTTCCAAAACTTAAGAATATTACTGCACCAAGTGGAACTAATACTACATATCCTGCGTCACTTGCTATATTTGACATTATTCCTGCAAATACTACTACTGCTGTTATAAGTCCTTTTGGTGTTGATAATACCATTTTTCTAAGTGCTGCTTGTATAAGTCCTGTTCCTTCAGCAACTCCTACTCCAATCATAGCTACCAAAACTGTACCTAATGGAGCAAAACTAGTAAAGTTTTTTGTCATAGTATTAAAAATATATCTTAATCCTTCTCCATTCATTAATGATTTGGCACTTACTAATACATCATACTCCATTTCTTTAGTTGATCTATTAAATAGAGTGTCAATTACTACACCTACACCAGCTCTTGCTGCAATTTCAGAAATCACTATTATTGCAATACTAAATAGTAAGAATAGTGTTACTGGATGTGGCATCCTATTTCCTGTTTTTTCTACAAAATCAAGGAATTTATTAAATATTCCTTTTTTATTTGCCTTGTCCATTTTTTCTCCTTCCATACTACAATTGTAGTCTTAACCCTGTTTTTGTCCATTTTTTTAGCAATGTTGTCCTCTATATTATATACTATTTTTAAAAGTTTCTCAAGAAAAAAATTAATATTTGTTAATTTTTTAAATAACAAAGACTTATTTTATTCCATAATTATAAATATAATTGACTATTATGCTTATAAATACAGAATATATAAAGAAGATATAGTAAAATAATTTTAGTATGAAATTTATTAGTTTTATTGTCGGAATAATAATCTTTTATATTAAATTATAATACAGACTATATAATATATCAATTTTAAGTTGATTTTGTGTACAAACCATTTTTTACTCTTCATTAAAGAATAAAAAATATCAAATATAAATATGTGTTTAATGTATAATTATAAGAAGTTTAGGTTAAGTTAACAAAATTTGGGAAGTCTTTGAGCTCTATAAGAACGAGCTTTGAAATTTACTAAATATAGTGACTACTTAATCTTATTTTTTATGCTTTCTTACTTTAAATTATTTTTTGATGAAAGTACCTTGTACGTACTTGATTTTTACTAAATAAGGGAGATTTATCTGACGTAGATTTTGGACCTTGTTTACTTTGTATCAAGACAAAAATGACAGAGAATAACAAAAAAAGACTAATTTTTATAAAATCAGTCTTTTATCTTTAAGTCTGAAAGAAGCAATTTTTATCAAATTAGTTCCTCTATTAAATTATTATAAATCTTTTAATTCTTCTATTAATTCTAATAAATCTTTATTAGATTTTTCATTAGCTACCTGACAAGTACCAGCAGCTTCATGACCTCCACCATTTCTTTTGAGCATCAATTCTCCAATATTTGCTTTTGAACTTTTATTAAATATTGATTTACCTACTGCAAATACAGTATTTTGTTGTTTTAACCCCCATATTACTTGAATACTTACATTAGTTTCAGGAAACAAAGCATACTTCATAAATCTATTTCCTGGATATATTATTTCTTCTTTTCTGAGGTCTACAACTAGAACATTTCCATATACTTTCGAATTTTCTTTTATTTGATTTTTAAAGTCTTTTTCATACTTCATATATAAATCTACCCTTTCTTTTACATCAGGCAGTTTTAATATATCTTCTATACCATGATCTTTGCAATAATCAATAAGATCCATCATCAAATTATAATTTGAAATAGAAAAATCTCTAAATCTTCCTAAACCTGTTCTTGCATCCATCAAGAAACTAAGAAGTTCCCATCCTTCTGGATGTAATACATCTTCTAATGAAAATTTTGCCGAATCTGCTTTATCAACTGCAACCATCATATCATCACTAATATTTTTCAACTTCTCTTTTCCGCCATAATACTCATATACTACTCTTGCTGCTGAAGGTGCTTCGGGGTCGATAATATGATTTGGCCTCTGACCTGTATTTCTAATAGTTTCACTCAAATGGTGATCAAAAACTAAATAAGCTTCTTTAACATAAGGAAGATTTGTTACAATATCCTTTTCATTAATTTCTATAATACCATCTTGCATATCTTTTGGGTGAACAAATTTTATATCATCTATCATATTAAGTTCTTTTAATATAACTGCACATACTAATCCGTCCATATCACTTCTTGTAACTAATCTATATTTACTCATAATTTCCTCCTTTATCTTCTAATTTTATTTACTCTAAAAGAAAATAATTCCTCTTTTCAACAACTTCTCTTTTTTATTAATTAATGTCTACAATCTATCTGAATTTATTAATTTTATCTTATATAAAAAATAATAATAAAATCAGCTCTGATTCATTAAATTATTTGGACGTAATATAAATCATCAAAAAAATTCTAACAGAAAAATAACAATAGTAAATTTTTTAGGGTACAAACTATTACAAGAAGTAAAAAAATAATTTTAAAGGAAAAATTGTCTAAGTTCTTTTATAAGAAAAACAAAGAATATGTGCTTTCTAGTATCAATCTGTTAACTGGTATAGCTCCTATTAAAACACCCATATATTTTATACAAAACTCTCTATTCTCTTTCTTAAACCAAAATCAAATAAAAAACAAGAGCTAACGTGGCTCTTGTTTCATTTTGTAAGTTTATTATGTAGCTGCATCATCGTCTGTTCCCAGACTTTTGAATATAACAGGTGGTTCTTTTTCGTAAGTAAAGTTTCCAATAGATGAGAATACGTTTATGCTTATTACAGACAATAACAACACAAGGATTAATTTTCTTTTCAATCCTAGTCCTCCTTTATACTTTCTATTATTCCCTTTACTAAGTCACTTTCTATTAAATGACCCTGTTTAGGTAAAAGTTTATTAGCTTCTGTAATGTCTATGTATTTCATTTGGTACAGCTCTTTAATAGCTTTAACTTTATACAAAATTTGCGTTTCTGCTCCTGCCATAAATCTTGCAGTTTGCTTTAAATAGTATATTGCTTCTTTTATTTCTCCAATTTCTTTATATAAATTTGCAACTTCATAAAATAGGATATTTCTAAATCCCGTTTCTACTGTTGGCAATTCTTCTGTTGCTTTTTTTAAAGATTTTTTTGCTTTTTTAACATCCTCCTTCCTTAAATAATATTTACAATAACCTATATAAATTCTTCCTTTAGCTTTTGAATCAAGAAATTTATTTCTTCTTAGAATTTTATCATAGATACTTTTATCTCTATCATCTTTAGTTTCTGCATAAACATAAGATAAAAACAAAAGAGATTGCATATTAGAATTTTCATTCAATAATTCTATGGCTTTTTCACTATTACCTCTTTTAAAATAAGCTCTTCCAAGATTGTAATTTATCTTTTCTTTGTACTCTTTAAGTTTTTTAGAGTATTTTAACTCTTCATATGAGTCAACTACTTCTTTATATTTTCCATTAACAGATAAACTAGCTATGTAAAAATGATATAAATACTCTTTTTTAGATATTTTGAATTTCATAAGTTCTGTTAATTTACTCACATCTCCAATAACTATTTCTATAAATTCGAATTTTTTTATTTCTACTAATTTATCTATTATACCCAAAAGCATAGTATTAATTTCGCTTTCGCTATAAGTACAATTTGCTGTTGTCATAAAAAAATTTATTTTTTCTTCAACATTTTCTTTTGTTAAGTTATTACAAAATAAAACTACCCTTTGGTTTTGCACAAGTTTTTCTCCTACTTATTTTTAGTAATATAATTATACTTTTTATTTGACCTATTTTCAAGAAAGTTAATATTATCAATATAAAAAAAGAGAAATTTTATATTTTTTTACAATTTAAAAATTTTATTCTTTAGTTTTTTTTATTGCCTGATTATCTTTTAAAAGTGATTTTTACACAGTTTTTTTTCTAATTTTGCCTCATTCATCTTTAAAAAACTTAGTGAAAAAATAACATTTTGTATTTTATTAGAATTATAATATACTTTTATCAAGAACAAAAGGAGGTATTATGAAAAAATTATTGTTATTAAATTTTTTACTTTGCTCATTATTATTAAATGCCAGTGACTGGAACTATGAAGAACAGGATAAATGGCATATTATTCACGGTAAACATCAAAGTCCAATCAATATTGATAGCTCTATAGCTAAAAATTATGATGGAAAAGTATGGAATAATTTTGAAGATGCAAATGTCAAAAACGTTGTAGATAACGGACATAGTATAGTAGCAAACATTGATAATGCTCATTCCCTTATTGATAATAGAGAATTTAAATTACTACAGTTTCACTTTCATGCTAGTAGTGAGCATACTCTAAATAATGAGTATGCTCCCATGGAAGTGCATTTTGTACATCAAAGTGAAAGTGGTAGATATGCTGTATTAGGAGTATTTTTGGTTGAAGGTAAAGAAAATGAAAGTTTTTCAAAAATACTAAAATTAATCGATAAAAACAAGAGTGATAAAATTGATTTAACTTTATTACTTCCCGACAAAAAAACTTTTTATCATTATTTAGGATCTTTAACAACTCCTCCACTTGCAGAGAATGTTGAGTGGTACATGTATGAAACTCCTGTTGAATTATCAAAAAAACAAATAGATTCATTTAAAAAATATTATGATGATAATTTTAGGCAGTTGCAAAATTTGGAAGATAGAACAATTCTTATTAGTGAATAAATTTCTTCATTAAAATCTTTTTCCCTAAAAGGCTAATTATTTAGCCTTTTT
>CAZHXU010000076.1:0-12111 GCA_964536535.1 uncultured Fusobacteriaceae bacterium | reverse complement strand
GAGCCTTTTAGGCTCTTTTTAGTTTATTCATAAATATTAACATTAAATTTTCTTCTTGTTTTTTCTCTTTTTCGCGAAAATTTTCTTCTTCTACCCTCAAAACCTTCCATTGTTCATTTAGTTTATCATTATCTCCTTTATTCAAAAGATAATCAATATACATTTTTCTAAAGGATAATAGATAACTTTCTAATTCATAATCGTTAGACAAATTTATACCTTCTAAAACTTCAAGTTCAAAATTACTAGAATAAAATTCTTTTTTTGATTTCAAAGATAGAGCATTCTTTTTTGATCTCAAATAATAAGCTATTGCTTTTTCTTTATAATATATCCACGAAGATTTTTCGTAATATTGTATTGCTACATCTTCTCTACCCCTAATAGCTTCTATGTCCCCCAAGACATCATATATAGAAGCTACTATTCTTGATAACTCTTTTTCTTTAAAGTAGTTAACAACTTCTTTTATTTTTCTAATTTCTATATCTGCATCACCTTTTTGAGACAAAATAAATGATATATTCACTTTCACCAATTCTCTTAAGGGAATATTCCCAGACTCTTCTGACAAGCTATAGGACTTATTATAGTAATCCAAAGCCAAATCATATTCTTTCAAAGTACAATATGAACCACCAATTTCATTTAATAATCTTGCTTGATTATTTATTGATAGTTTCTCAAGAATTTTTTCACCTGCATTTAGATAAGCAATAGATAATTTATTCTTATCTAATTCTCTAAATGCACCTCCAATTAAAGTTTCTATCATTGCATTTATTTCTATATTTTTATCTTTTTCATTATATTCAAATGCTTCTAAAAAATATTTTATAGCTTCCTCTAATCTCCCTTTTTTATACAATTTATATCCTTCGAGCATAAGGTCATAACCTTTATAAAAGCTATAGTTATTATCTTCAGCAATTTGATATAATTTTTTTTGAAACAAATCAATTTCTACAAAAGTATTAAAATTTTCAAATTTTAGAATTTCTTTTTCAAAATAAACCCTCAACTCATCTTCTCTCAATTTTTGCTCCCCCTAACAAAAAATATTTATATTTAATATTTTAACATCGGATTTTACAAAAATCAAAATTGATTTTTGCATATGCTCTAAATATTTAAAAAATTCTAGATTATCAAATAAAAAATCTCTTTATGAATAAATCACAAAGAGATTTAATTTAATTATTAATTAGATTTTTCATTTGCTGTTATGTCAAATTCATAAAAATCCCAATTATCCAAGTTTCCATATTCATCTTGATCAAATGAACCAAAAACTACATCTCCCATAGGAATATTAACAGTTTTTGGACTTAAACCAGAAACAATATTTGAATTTGTATCTTCCCCTACTGTCCCATCTTGATTTAGTGTAGGAATTATATAATTTGGTTTATCATTACCTGCATAAATAGATATGCCATAATTTCCACCACTATTTTCATAAGTATAATTTGTAAATGAACCTAATAACAAATAATATTTTCCTTCTTTAGTAAACTGATATTGCCCAAAACTATTCCCATTATTAGCTGTAACTAATAGAATATTAAAATTTTCATCTAACAAATAGAAAAAATGTTTATTAACATCAGCATTTTTACCTTGACTTTCAATAGGTAATATTTCCATATTCCAAACTAAAGAGTTAGTATTTAATATTACTTCTACTTCCTGATCCTTCCCAAAACTAATGTTTTCAGCTATAACATTATTTCCATAAGTAGTTTTGATTATATAGTTTCCTTCTTTTAACATATAGAAATCTACTATACCTTCTTCATTTGTTCTTCCTCCAATGACAAATTCTTCTACTCCTTTGTCATTTAATCTATAAATATATACTTCCGAATTACTAAAAACAGGATATGATAATTGATTGTCTGTATAATATTTATGATTAGAAGTAACTTTTACTCTCAAAGGTTTTGAACTATAATCTACAACTATACTGTCCAAATTATTTCTTACTGCTTCAATTGCTTTATAAACATTAACTCTTCCATAACCATTTTTTGGAGACCATTTTTTATTTGACCAATTTTCTTCTTGATTATTATTAACTTGCCAAGCATTATCAACTGTATCTGCTGTTTGCTCAAGAGTTGCTCTTATTTCTGCTGGGCTAAGTGTTTCGTCAAAAGTTAGCATATAAGAAATTAATCCCGTTACAAATGGTGCTGCCATAGATGTTCCACTCATATTTCTATATTCATCATTACCTCTGTCACTTGTTGAAAGAATAGCATTTCCTGGTGCTATAACACTCAGATTATTCAGTGCTGTAGAAAATCCTGTTGCATCTCCGTATATACTTCCTGCACCTACAGCAAGTACTCCACTAAATGATGATGGGAATGTAGCATCAAAATACCTACCGCTATTTCCTGCTGCAACAACTAATAATACTCCATTTTCTAGTCCATAATTAATTACTTCTAAAGCATAACTATTTGCATAATTTCCACCTATAGAAAAATTAACAGGTATTGTTTTTTGAGTTATTTTTCCTTCTTTTCTAAGTTTAACTACTTCATCTACAAGATCTTTTAAAGAATCGTAAATAACATTTCCATCAGGTCTATCAGCTGCTCCATTTGGATTATCAGCAAAAACTTTATATGCAATCAATTTTGCTTGCCAGTTAACTCCAGCTACTCCCAAATTATTATCCCCTTTAGCCATCATAGTTCCTGTAACATGAGTTCCATGACCTGAATTAACATCCCAGTTTAACTTACCATTTTGATTTTTATATTTGTTATCTAACATATTTGTAAAAATCAAGTTACCTTCTTCATTCATTCCCAAAGGTACATATGCAGTATTTCCACCATCAACATCTATTTTATCCCAACGGCTTTTTCCTACAACCATATTGTCAAAATTAATATCTTCATGTTCATAATTAAGCCCAGTATCTAAAACACCAACATAAGGTGTTAAAGGACCTAAACCAAATTCTTCCCAAGCTTTATCTAATTCAGTTATTTTTACAGAATTCATTTCACCTAATCTTGGATCATTTGGTACTAATGAAAAGTTTAAACCTGACTCTATATTAAATGGTATTGTTTCTTCAATATCTAGATTATTTGTTGAATACAATCTAGCTTGAGCTTCTACTCCCAAAACACCTTCTAAATTCTCCAAATTCAACATAGTTTCATACATTTTTCCATCTTTACTCTCTAAGAAATAAAAGAATTTATTATTAACTTTTCTTTTCCCTTCAAGTTTTACACCTAATTTTTCAAATTCTTCATTAGTATAATCATTATACGAACTTACTTCAATTTTTCCATAATTAATTATTCCTATTTCACTATCTTTAATTAATTCATCTTCGCTTAAAGCTTTATAAAACTTAATTCCATTTTTTTCTTCAAATTTTTCATTTTCTCTATTTAATCTATTGTTATTTTTATCTTTCCCCATACAAGCAACTAAAGAAAGTGACATTAACAACAGAATAAGAATTTTTATTTTTTTCATTATTTCCCCCTATTTTGTAATTATAGTATATGCACCATCTGGTGTTGATGTTCTTGAGTTGATTCTGATATGACTTTCACCTCTTACAAGGTAATAATCTTTTTCAACTTCTACTACATTTCCATTAGCATCTGCTTCCAATGTTTTATATGTAAATGGTAAATTAACTTTTTCTTCTTTGTATTCTTCTACATATTTTGCTGGCGAATACCCCGAAGAACTTCCATTCATTAATGGATGACCTGCTATATCCCATTCATATGCTATACCTGGTTTAATAAAGTTTTTATCTAACTCAAGTCCTATCCCATTACTTTCATCTTTTAATAAACTTGCCAAGTTTGTATTTGGTCCTACAGATAAATTTTCTGTCAAAAATTGATATGTTGTATAATTAATTTTCCCAACATATGTCCCTTCTACTTCACTAACACTTCCTATAGAATGTCCTTCAATTGCTGGTAACAAGTTTTCATATCTGCCACCAGGTATTGATATTCCATAATCTTTATAATACCATGCGTCTTGTGCATATGATATAACTGCTTCTACCCCTACACTTCCATCATCATTTATTCTGGCAACAAATGGTATTCCTGTTCCAATTGCAGGTGAAACAATGCTACTAGCATATCCTCCAGCAATACTTCTCATTTCCAAACCAAAATCGACTCTTCTTTCTTTAACTAAACTTTTAAAACTCTCATTTAACAAAGTATATTCGTCATTTAATTCTTTTAATCCACTAAATTCAAAAGCAACTTCTATATTATTACTATCTAATATCTTCCCATTACTTCCGTGTGTATCGTATTCTCCATGAGCTTTAATACTAAAAAATCCAAGTGGTCTTGTTTTAATCGTATTTGAAACTCCTAAAATATTTCTATTACCATCAAAAACTTCTACTTTAAATTCATAAAATACTCCTTGGTCAAATAGAGTTCCATATGAAGTATATGCAAAATTTTCATATTCATAAGGTGCATTTTTCAAAGTTTTAGCATAAGCAAATGCATTAGGTAATTTAAGGTCTGGATAAGTTATTCTTTCATATAATTTCCAAGTATCTTCCATACCTTGCCCATCAGCTTTTTTATAATAAACATTATATCCTCTAATAGCTACAGATGTTTTTGCCATATCTTCTACAGAAAAGTTTAATCTAAGTCTTCTCAAACTTCCCACATCAGCTTTTTCTTCTGTAGCAAAACCATCAATATTTCTATATGGCAAATAATAATACCCTTGATTATGTGTTGTTAAACTAAATGAATGATCTCTAATTACTACAACTGCTTTTTGATCTGTTTTTTCATTTTTTATTTGTGTTTCAAAATATACTCTTTTAATTGTTTGGTTACTTTCTACATCTTGCACTACAATTTCATAAAAGTTTTCCCCTGGAAACAACTTATAATTCATCAATATAGAACCTGAATAAATGTAATTTCCATTTTCATCTCTTACAAAACTTGTTTCTTCTGTATTTAATTCATTACTATATGCACTAACAAAATTATTTATATCTCCTCTGATACCCTTCCATTTGTGACCACTTGAAGCAATTGGATATTTCCCTTCTATTTCAAGTTCAAATGAATCTATCATATCAAATGGTACCAGTTCTTCATTAAAAATTTTATAACTTTTACTGTTATTATCAGTCAAAACTTTAATTTCTTTAATTATAGGACTTTTAGATTTTGCCAAATCCAAATCTTTTTCATCTAGTTCTTCTTCACCCAAATATGATAAAGGTTGCTTAAATAGAGTTATATCTCTTAACTCTACCAATCTCCCAAGATATAAGTCTTGTATCTTAGTTTCCCCATACTTCTCTTTATTTATTACTACATCTACACTTTCTTTACCTTTTATATATGACTTTGGTATATGTAAAATTACTTGACCATCTGCATTAGAAAGTGTTTTAAATATAGTTCTTCCTCTTTTATTTTTCACTTCTACTATTGCATACGGTACCTTTTCTGCCCCTTGTCCTGCACTTACAAAAAACATTATGTTTTCATTTGATTCTGTTATTCCGTCTACAGTTTCCCCCATGTTACATGCAACTAACGACATTAATAACAAAACTAATAACAATAATTTTTTCATTTTTCCTCCTCATCTGTCCAAAATATTGATGTAAACATCAAATTAAATTGTATTATAGTTAATATACTATTTCAATATGATATTTCAAGACAAAGAAAGAGTTCTTCTAGAGAGCTTTTAAAATATAAAGATTTTAAATTATATAAATTTTATATTTATTATATTTATGTTATTTATGGTTAGTATTAATTTTTTCAATGAAATCAAGTATTTTAGAAAAACTATTCTAAATCTTTTCTAAATCTACTAAAAGTAAAAAAATAAAACTAAAATCTTTAGTTTGAAGCTTTAGACAAATTAAAGCTATCATTTAGTTTAAAAAAATCTATTTCAAAAAGAGCAGAAAGTTTTCATAGAAAAAATCAAAACTTTGTCACAGATTTAGTAAAACTTGGAGATTTATACCTTTAATCCAACTATGCTCAGCCTATTAAAAGAAGCAACAATGCCTAATTTTAGCGAAATAGTTATACTGATTTTTATCATAAAAGACAAAAAATATTGAAAACTTTTAATATAAAAAAAAGACTGATTTTATAAAAAATCAGTCGCTTACTTTATTTATTCTTAAAACTATACTAACTTCCCGTGTTTTTCATATCTACTAACTTGAGAAATTTTGTTTTCATCATCTACGAAAACAACATAAGGTTGAAATGTTTTTGCTTCTTCTATATCCATTTGTCCATAAGCCATAAGGATTATTTTATCACCTTTTTGAACACATCTAGCAGCAGCTCCATTTAGACACATTACTCCACTTCCTCTTTCACCAGAGATTGTATAAGTTTCGAATCTTTGTCCATTATTTATATTAACTATTGCTACTTTTTCATACTCAAGTATTCCAGATGCATCTAACAAATCTTGGTCTACAGTAATGCTTCCTACATAATCAAGTTCAGCTTGTGTTACTGTTGCTCTGTGTATTTTACCTTTTAATTTTGTAATTGTCATATATCCTCCTAAATTTTTAACTCTTTATTATCTATTAATCTAACATCTTCTACCCACACTGCCATAGCAATTAGAGCTTCCTTTTCAATATAGTCCATATTTTCCAAAGTACTTTTATCAACTATGTTCAAATAATCAATTTTAGTTCCTTCTACTTCTTCAATGACTTTTTTTGCAATAGAGATTAATTTATTAACATCTTTTTCTCCAGACTTCAAAGCTTCTTCTACTTTTGCTATACTTTTTGACAAACAAAGAGCTTTTTCTAAACCATCTGAACTCAGTCTGCTATTACGTGAACTAAGAGCTAAACCTTCTTTTGACCTTATTATGTCACAACCAACTACTTCTACATCAAAATTCAAATCTTCTACCATTTGTTTTATAATAGCTAATTGTTGGTAATCTTTTTTCCCAAAATAAGCTTTATGAGGCATTACCATATTAAATAATTTACTAACTATGGTACATACACCTCTAAAGTGACCTGGTCTTGTTGCACCACAAAGATTTTTATCCAAAACACTTGTATCCACAATAGTAAAAGCTTTTTTCCCATAAACTTCTTCTACTTCTGGAGCAAAAACAAGATCTCCACCTTTAGAACTTATAAGATTTTTATCACTTTCTAAATCTTTAGGATAAGTTTCTAAATCACTCACATTATTAAATTGTGTTGGATTCACAAAAACACTTACTATTACTTTATCTACTTCTTCTCTTGCTTTTTCAATAAGGGACCCATGACCCTCATGCAAAAACCCCATAGTTGGTACAAGTCCAACTGTATACCCAAGTTTTTTCCAAACTTTTACTTTACTACGCAAATCCTCTATATTTTTTACTACTTCCATTTTTCCCCCTAATATAGTTTCTCTAATGTTTCTTCTTTTATACTAAAAGTATGTTTCTCTTCTGGAAACTTTCCTTCTCTGACTTCTTCTATATAATTACCAAAAGCGTCTTTCATAATACTTCCTACATTTGCATATTCTTTAACAAATTTTGGTGTAAAATCTCCATATACTTTTACTAAATCTTGCCAAACAAGAATTTGACCATCACAATCTTTTCCTGCTCCTATTCCTATTGTTGGAATAGTCAGTTTCTCACTAATTATTTTAGCAAGTTTAGCAGGTACACATTCAAGTACTATTGCAAAAACTCCTGCTTTTTCAAGAGCCAAAGCTTCTTCTATTATTTTTTTTGCTCCCTCTTCATCTTTACCTTGTACTTTGAACCCACCAAAAACATTAACTGATTGTGGAGTAAGCCCCAAATGACCCATTACAGGGATTTTTGCTTTTACTATTGCTTCTATTTGAGGTAAGATATCAAATCCACCTTCTAATTTAAGAGCTTTTGCTCCTGTTTCTTTTATTATTCTACTTGCATTTAAAAGAGCTTTTTCAACACTTATTTCATATGACATAAATGGCATATCTACTACAACCATTGCATTTTTAACTCCTCTTACAACTGCTTTTCCGTGGTGTATCATATCATCTACTGTTACACTTAGTGTATCTTCATACCCAAGACAAACCATACCAAGTGAATCTCCCACTAATATAGCATCTACTCCACTTTCATCTATAAGTCTAGCCATGCTATAATCATATGCTGTTAGCATAGTTAACTTTTCATTCCCTTTTTTTTGATAAAATGTATTAACTGTTTTTCTCATCATGTCCCTTTCTATATTACATATTACTAATTATAATATTACTAACTAGTAGTAATTTGTCAAAAAAAATCTACTATTGAGATTTTCCTAATTTTTTCAGAAGATGTATAAGTTCATCTTTTTCATCTTCTTCTAATATTTTCAAGATATTGTCCAAGTTTTTTCTATGTTCAGCAAATATCCCTTCAATTAGGTCTCTTCCTTTTTCCTCAAGACAAATTAAACTAGCTCTTCTATCATTTGGGTCCTGTTTTCTTATTATAAGCCCTTCTTTTTCTAGGTTATCTATAATAACAGTCATAGTTCCACCACTAGAAAAAGTTTTTTCAATGATAGCTTTGATTCTCATATCACCTTTGTGATATAAAAGTTCTAGTACATTAAATTGTGCTTCAGTTATTTTTGATTTTTTGAATATAGGATATATATTCTTATTAACCGACTGAGCACATCTATTAAGGATTAGAAATAATTTTAAATTTTTTTGATCTGTTTCATCATACTTTTTTCTTAACATAAGCGAATTATACTACTAATTAGTAATTTTTTCAAGTGATTTATTTAATCATATAATCAATATTTTTTCTATTCTTTCTGTTTTTAAGAAGAAAATAAGAATTCTTTATTTTTTTGATAAAAAATCTTGACAAGACAGTTTATATTTTGTATAATCCTCCTAATCATATAGGAAAACTCTCATAAAGAGAAGTGGAGGGACCGGCCCTTTGATACTTCAGCAACCTACCCAAGTGGTGTGGTGCTAAATCCGACTTTTTAAAGTAAGATGAGAGAGGGAAACCTCTTTCACAACGAAAGAGGTTTTTTTATATATGTACATTTAAAATTATAATTACCTATATTTTTTTCTTAACATAAATAATATTTAATTAAATATCTTTATATAGAGGAATTTTATATAAAATAAAGTAAAAAATTAGGAAAGACCTGTTTTTATAAAGAAAAGAAACTTGGAGAAAAAGTTCTTTTAGTAAAAAATCATAAAAATTCTTGACAGAGAGAGTAATAATTTGTATAATTAGCTGAAATTAAATAAACTCTCATAAAGAGAAGTGGAGGGACTGGCCCTTTGATACTTCAGCAACCTGCCCAAGTGGTGTGGTGCTAATTCCAGCTATTTTAGTAGACAGATGAGAGAGGATAAGTTAACAGCAAACCTCTTTCGTGTGAAAGAGGTTTTTTTATTGAAGGAGGCTAAATTGATAGAAATTATAAATATTAACAAAGTATATAAAAACAAACATAATACTGTTGTTGCTTGTAAAGATATTAACTTAAACATCAAAGAAAATGACATATATGGAATTATGGGACTAAGTGGTGCTGGGAAATCATCTCTTATAAGATTGTTAAACAGATTAGAAGAACCAACTAGTGGTAGTATACTTGTTAACGGTAGCGATATTACTAAGTACTCTAAAGAAGAGTTACGTAATTATAGAAAAAAAACAGGAATGATATTTCAACATTTTAACTTACTTGAAAGTAGAGATGTAATGGGTAATATTGCTTTTGCCCTTGAAATTGCAGGCTGGAAAGATAAAAACAAAATAAAAGAAAGAGTACTAGAGTTACTTGAGCTTGTAGAACTTAGTGACAAAAAATCTTCATATCCTGCACAACTTAGTGGAGGACAAAAACAGAGAGTTGCTATAGCAAGAGCACTTGCTAATAGCCCAAATATTTTGTTAAGTGATGAAGCTACATCAGCTCTTGATCCAAAAACTACAAAATCTATATTAGATTTACTAAAAAATATACAAAAAAAACTTGGATTAACAATAATACTTATTACTCATCAAATGGAAGTTATAAGGTCTGTTTGTAACAGAGCAGCTATTATGGACAAAGGAATTGTGATAGAAGAAGGAACTGTAGAAGATATATTCTCAAATCCTAAAACAGAGATAGCTAAAGAATTTGTTTCTCACCTTATCCATGATGAAGAAGAAGAAGTTGATTTAATTAGAAGTCCAGGAAAAAAATTAATCAAATTATCTTATTTGGGTGAAAGTAGTAAAGCCCCTGTGATATCAAATATGGTTAAAGAATTTGCTGTAGATGTAAGTATCATCTCTGGTAGTATAGATAAACTTGTTACTACAAATGTAGGTCATTTGATACTTGAATTATCAGGAGACAAACAAGATAAAAGTATTGAATGGTTAAGGGAACAAGGTTTAGGAGTAGAGGTGATTTATAATGGATAAAATAATTAGTCTTTTAATCCCAGCATTAAATGAAACAATATATATGGTGTTTTTCTCAAGCATTTTTGCAACATTATTAGGTATGCCAATAGGTGTATTAGCAGTTGTTACTAGCAAAGATAATATTGCACCTATGCCAAAATTAAATAGAGTTTTAGATGTGCTTATAAATATTTTCAGATCATTTCCATTTATTATACTAATGATATTAGTTTTTCCACTTAGTAGAATCATTGTCGGAACTACTATTGGATCAAAAGCTACTATTGTTCCTTTATCTATTGCAGCTGCACCATTTGTTGCAAGAATCGTAGAAGGTGCTCTTAAAGAAGTAGATAATGGACTTATAGAAGCTAGTGAATCTATGGGTGCTAATATTAGACAGATAATATTTAAAGTATTGATACCAGAAGCTATGCCAAGCTTAGTTCATGGTGGAACTATTGTAGTAATTAGTTTATTAGGTTATTCAGCTATGGCAGGTGCTATAGGTGGGGGAGGTCTTGGAGATTTGGCTCTTAGATATGGATACCAAAGATTCCAAACTGATATAATGATTGTTGCTGTTATCACTATAATTATACTTGTGCAAATAATACAAGTAATTGGTGATTTTATCATAAAAATAATTAAAAAAAATAGAAAATAGGAGGATTACAATGAAAAAAGGTTTATTAATAGGATTGTTAACACTTGCAATAGGATCGGCTGTATCTACTGAATCGTATGCGTTATTCGGATGGGGGAAAAAGAATAAAGATACAAAAGTAATTAAAATTGGAGCTACACCTGTACCACATTCAGAAATATTAGAAGAGGTAAAAGAGGATGTAGAAGCTAAAGGATATAAATTAGAAATCGTTGAATTTACTGATTATGTTACACCTAACTTAGCACTTAATGATGGAGAAATTGATGCAAACTTCTTCCAACATGTTCCTTACATGGATAAATTTGCTGGGGATAGAGGATTAAATTTAGTGTCTGTAGGAACTGTTCATGTTGAACCATTTGGTTTATACTCAGAAAAATACAAATCAGTAGAAGAATTACCAACTGGAGCAGTTATTGCTTTACCTAATGATCCTTCAAATGGAGCAAGAGCTTTATTATTATTAGAAGCAAATGGATTAATCAAATTAGATGCTAATGCTGGACTTAACGCTACTGAATTAGATGTTGTAGAAAATCCTAAAGGTTTAGTTTTTAAAGCTTTAGAAGCTGCTCAATTACCAAGAGTTTTAAGAGATGTTGACGCTGCATTAATTAATGGTAACTATGCATTAGAAAGTGGATTAAACCCAGTAGAAGATTCTTTAATCTTAGAAGGTGCTGAATCTCCATATGCAAATATAATTACTGTAATTGGTGGAAATGAAGAAACTGAAAAAACTAAAATTTTATTAGAAGTTTTACAAAGTGAAAAAGTAAGAAACTTTATTTTAGAAAAATACGAAGGTGGAGTAGTACCTGCTTTCTAATTAAAAATTAATTAAGCTAGCATAATGCTAGCTTTTTTATTTAAATAAAATCTATATTTTATATAAAACATAAAAAAAAACATTAACCACGAATTCCTCAGATTACACAAATTAAACTTTTAGAAAT
>CAZHXU010000075.1:0-12202 GCA_964536535.1 uncultured Fusobacteriaceae bacterium | reverse complement strand
TTTTATCCTACTATTTTTTTCTTGCTTTAATTATCAAAAAATTAGGTTTATGAATATCTTTTATCATATTGGGGTATTTTTTTATATCTTCTTTAGATGCCATAGGTTCTAGTACTTCTACCACCTCAAAACCTCCAAATATTAATGTGTTTAGTATATATGATATAGGTCTATGATGCATTATAATATCATCAATATACCATGACATACTTCTTTCTCCCATATCTAAATAATCACTCAATCTATATGCTACTCTTACATCCCCCTCTTTTATCCATTCTATACCATTTTTAGGAGCACTGGTCAGAGGATGCATCTGCGAAAAAATAAAATGTCCACCTTTATTAAGCTTTTCATAAACATCTTTTATTGTTTTCTCAAAATCTTTTACATAATGTAGTGCCAAAGAACTAAAGACTAAATCATAGGATTTCTCTAACTGTGAAATCTTTTCTATAGGCAATAATTCATAGTCTACATTTGTATATTCATTACTTTTTATTGCTTCTTCAAGCATTTTTTTACTAATATCTATTCCGTGTACTTCTTTTGCTTCATTTTTTACAAAAAATTCAGAATTTTCTCCAAATCCACAACCCATATCTAATATGGAAGTTCCCTTTAGGGGAGGTAGAAGAGAAAATATTGCTGGTTTCTCTTGAAGAGTATTATAGTTAAACTCCAAATTTCTTAGTTTCTTGTATGCCTCAAAAAATACCTTGTCGTCAAATATATTTTGCATTCTTAATCTCCCAACGACATCCCTACACCACGTGCAGTTTTTATCAAATGTGAATCTTTTTCTATAAATTTATAATCTTTTACAGCATCAATAAGTTTAACTGTAGTTATGTTACTATTGTTGTATGCAACCATTTTCCCAAACTCTTTTTTTAGTACCATCTCAAAAGCTTTTACTCCAAACTCTGTTGCAAGTATTCTGTCAAAAGCATTAGGAATTCCACCTCTTTGAAGATGACCTAAAACAGTTACTCTAGTATCTTCTAAACAACCTGCTTCACGAAGTTCCTTTTCTATTCTAAATCCTATTCCACCAAGTTTTTTATGTTCATAACCTACTTCTTCTACTGTACTAGATACAACTTCCCCTTCTACTCCTTTTGCTCCCTCAGCAACAACAACTATTGCAAATCCATTACCGTCAACAAATCGACTATTTATAGCTTCAACAACTTTATTTATATCATATGGTATCTCGGGTATAAGGCATACTTCTGCTCCTCCTGCAATAGCTGCGTGTAATGCTATCCACCCTGCATCTCTTCCCATTACTTCGAGGATAAATACTCTATTATGACTTTCTGCTGTTGTTACTAATTTATCTACCGCGTCTGTTGCTACTTCTACTGCTGTTTGGAATCCAAAAGTATACTCAGTAGAACTAAGGTCATTATCTATCGTTTTAGGTACTCCTATGATATTAACTCCTTTTTCATAGAGTTTTTGAGCTATTCTTTGTGAACCATCTCCACCTATACTAATTACAGCTTCTACTCCAAGTTCTTCCAAATTTTCAATAACTTCATCACTTACATCAACACTTGTCCAACTCCCATCTTCATTTACTACTGGCCAGTTAAATGGTCCACCTTTATTTGTAGTTTTTAATATAGTTCCACCTCTATAGTGTATTCCTGCCACAGCTTTGTCATCTAATAATTTTATATTATATGGTTTTTGTATAACACCATTAAAAGCTTGTATACTTCCTATTACTTCCCAGTTATCTTCTTGATTTGCCCTTTTTACTATTCCTCTAATAACAGCATTCAAACCTGGACAATCTCCACCACCTGTTAGTACTAATACTCTCTTTTTCATATTTCCCCCTTATCTATTTCTAATCTTGATAATTTATCTACTTCTTTTATAATGTCTGGCAATCTATATTGACCTTCCATATTTTTAATAAGATTATAACTAAAATCTAGGTCTATTCCTGCACTTGTAATATACAGCTTTTTTTTACTCTTCCCTCTTTCTAGTTCTCTATAGTTTTCCACATCTTTAAAATGATTTTTAGCTAAACCCATAATCGGTATAGTTTTATCTAGATATTCATATAAATATGCACCTAATCCTTTATGATTTTCTTTTATATAAACATAACTATCTAAAAGGATAAAATCATAAGTTTCATTTATATCTTTTAGAAGAGATAATATACAAGGTAATTCTCTTTTATAAAATTCACCAGGTATATAAGGATTCACTTCATAGACAATTTTTGTATATTTTTTAATTGTCTTTTCTTCTTTTCCACACTCAAATAAAATCCCTGCTACATGAGCAAATTTTTCATAATAATATACATCAAATGTAAGCCCAGTCATATTTCCTCCTATCATTAATTTTAGTATAGAATATTATCTTTAGAAAAACAAGCATATTAAAAATTTAAACTTTTAATTGATTAAAAATTTTCATTGAAAAATTTATATTGTAAGGACATTTTTATAAATGACTTTTTAAAGTTTATGTCATTTCTAAAAAAACAATTTATGTTTTTGTTATTTTTATAGAATATAATTACTTTAGATGGAGGTTAAAAATGGAGATCAAAGATGATTTTTTTGAAATATTACTCAGATTAGAGTTAGAGTGTCCTATATGTGGCAAAATAAGTAAGATAGATAGTAGTACTCTTAAAAAAAATATAGAAGGGGTTTATACCTGTAGTTGTGGATATCATATTTTTTATTTTGATTTATCAAATGATTTAGAATTTATAAAAGAATCTATATAAACTATACAAAATCTCAAAAAATTAATTTTTTTGTGGTTTAAGGTGCATTTATAAAAAAGATTAAGTCTATCTAACTTAATCTTTTTTATACTAAATTTCAACTATATTTATTCCAAATAAAAATTTACATAAGTTGATAAATTGTTATCTGTAATCAAATCTATTCTATTCAGTCCTTTTTTTCCAATAATATAATTTTTTGCTTTATTAGTAGAACCTATATAAGAATCATTTAGATACCAATAATATTCTTTTACACCTTCTACTCCTATTGCCTCCACTACTAATTTGTCCTCTTCTATATTATTCATTTTTATCTTCATATAATTTTGAGGGTAAAAAAACTTAAAATCTTTATTAGTATTAATCTTTTTTATCCCACTATCTTTATATCCTCTTAAACTCAAATAGTATTTAACATTACTTGGATAATCATTAACAACTACTTTTTTGTACTCTCCACGTACCCAGTTCCTACTATCAACTTCATTATTGTTCTCATCTACAAATACTTCTTTTTCATAAGGATCATAAAGCAAATTAACTCCTATGGGCATATATGCAGATTCTGTATTTTCATATTTACTTCTATAACCATTGTTATTAATCAAAACTTCTTCAAGGCTATCTTTTTCTATTTGACCATTTATGTTACTGATTTTATCCATAATATCAAATAATATAGGTGCAGAAGCTCTAATTCCCTTTAGTATATTACTAGAGCTATTGTCAACATTTCCATTCCAAACAACAATTGTATATTCACTATTAGTACCTACTGCCCAAGAATCACGTTCTCCAAAAGAAGTTCCTGTTTTCCAATAAAATTCATAAGTACCATCTATATATTCCCAATTTTTATTTGTTCTTTGTACGCCCCTTAATATATCCAAAGTTAATGAACTAGCTCCTTTAGAATAAAGCCTCTTTCCTTCTGATTCTTGATTTAACAAAACTTTTAACTCTTTGTGATAACCCAAATTACCAAGAGTTGCATACATATTCACTAATTCAAGTGGACTTAATTCTATGGTTCCCAAAACTATCCCTAATCCGTATTCTTCTGGTTCTCTCAAATTTTTGATACCATAATCTTCCATTAATTTATAAAATTCTCTATATCCAACTTTCTCCATTAATTTTATCATAGGCACATTTAGAGACTTCTGTAGTGCTTCTTTAGCACTTACAAGACCTCTATATTGTCTATCACTATTAATAGGGTTAAAATTTCCAAAATGACTAGGAACATCTTCTAAAAGAGAATATTCACTAATTAATCCTTTATCAAAAGCTAAATTATATAAAAATGGTTTTAATGTCGAACCACTACTTCTTTGAATTTTATTTGTATCTATTCTTCTTCCATGTTTTTCTTCATAATCTCCTGTATAATACCCTAATATTTCTCTAGTATTCGTATCTAAAACAATAATTCCAGTATTATATACTCCAAATTTTTCAAAGTTTTCTTTATAATAAGAATATGTTTCTCCAACAATTTTTTGTATACTATAATCAAGTGTTGTTTTGACTATATCTTCTTCAGTAAAATTTATGGCATAATCTGAAAAATGAAAAGCTTTTTGTGGAAGTGCATACAAAGTTTCTGGTAAAGATTCATTTATAGACAATATATAATCTTCTTGTGAGAGTTTTTTTCCTTCATATAAATCTTTTAACAAATCATTTCTTTTTTTCAAAAATTTTTCTCTATTTTTTTCTGCATTTAATAAACTTGGAGAATTTGGCAATATAGCCAGTGTTGCTGCTTCTGCCCAAGTCAAATCATTTACAACTTTATTAAAATACCTTAGACTTGCTGTTCTATATCCTCTAACATTACCTCCATAGGGACAATGGTTTAAATATATAGCTAATATTTCATCTTTAGTATACTTAAAATCTATTTGTACTGCATAAATTGCTTCTATAATTTTATTAAAATAAGACCTCTTCCCACCACGAAAAATTCTAACATTTTGCATAGTAATAGTACTTGCTCCACTAATTACTTTTTTATTTTTTATATTCAGATAAAAAGCTCTAAGTATAGCACTTATATCTACACCATGATGTTTATAAAAATTTTTATCTTCAAAAAAAATAACACTTTCTTTTAACTTTTCAGGAATTTTTTCATTAGTAAGTGGGAGAACAAATTGTTCTTGATCATTTAAATATACTCTTAAAAGTTCTCCATTTCTATCATAAACTACCTTTGAATAATCTTCTTTATCAAAAAAATCAAAAGGTAGTATGAGGAGTTTTAGCACTATTAGTGTTAGTATAATAAATATTATAAGTATTTTTCTCTTCATAACTACCTTACCTTTATTTAATTATTACTTTGTTTCCTTTCAAACTTGCTCCAATTTCATTTGTATACATTCCTTCTAAAACAGCACCAGGCATATAAAATTCTCCTGTTGTAACACTGTTTAATTTTACAACAAAATTAATTTCATTACCATAATACCAATCAAAGAACCATACAACTTTGTCGTCTCTAATATCCATATTAGAATAACTTTGTTTATAGTTTAATTTTCTTTCTAACCAATCTGGATATTTGTAGTTTGATATTCTTTGGTTTTCTATCTCAAGTCCACTTGGAAGATTTTGGTATAAAGCCATATTCATATAATTTGAGCTTCTACCCTTATTTAGCCTATAAATAACCCAAATATCTTCTCCCTGTTTAATATTGTTAAAGTCATTAAGTTTGTTTCCTGATCTATCATAATAATCAGCACTTAATTTGATTCCTCTAGCAAATTCTACTTGATCTTCATTCTTCATTTTTCCACTAAAATTATAACTAAAATAAATCTTTTCATTTGAAGTATTTGTTATAGTTATTTCTTTTCCTAAATGTTCTGTAAGATCAATAGTTTCATTATTTTTTAATAGTTTTTTTCTAACTACTTTGTTGCCTATTACATACTCATAATTAATAGGTTCATAATCTTTTTCCAAATCAAGATAATTACTAATAGCAACTAAACTGTAAGCTATTGTTTGAGTTGAGTACCAGTTTTTACTAGCAAGTTTTGACATAATTTCATTATAAAGTTCTTTTGTGTCTTCTTTTCCAAGTATTACTGATAAGTCCAAAATTATTGCTTTGTCCCTTAATTCAGAACCAAAGTCATAATCCCATTCTCTCTCTCCAACTTCATAACTAACACCTTCTATAATACTGTTTGCTATCTTTTTGTAGCCAAGATTAGCATAACTACCTGCTAATAAGAATTTTTCTTGATTAGACATATCTTTTAGTTTATTTTGTTTATAATAATTCATAGCATTTATATTTCCTACATTATCAAGTGATAATACATATAATCTATGAAGATTTGTAAGGTTCAAATCACGAGTATTATTTGCTTCTTTTTTTAGATAATTTTTTAATCTATCTAAAAATTCTTCTGAAACATAATATCCTTTATTTTTTGCTTTGACCAAGAAGTAATAAGCATAACTACTTCCCCATTTGTTCGTAGTAGTAGAAGATTCCCAGTATGCTAAACTTCCATCAGGTAACATGAATTTTTCTAGACGTCTAATTCCTTCATTCATATTTTTATCAATTTCTGTTAATTCTTCTTTAGATAAATTTAGCACTTTATCTATATTAAGTTGGGCGAAGAGAGTAGAAGTTGTCTGCTCCAAACACCCATAAGGATATCTAATTAGATAATTTAGTCTTCCATACAAATTATATAATGGTTCTCTAGAAACGAGTATTTTTGCTTCTCCACTACCTTTTATTGCTTCTTCTTGTATCTTAAATTGTTTATTTTTACTACTTTCAAGTTGAAAATCTTCTGTATATTCTTGATAAGGAGCGTTAGAAGCTACCGAAATTTCAACAACTTTTTCCTTTTGGAATCCTTCACTTTCATAATAATAAATTACTTTCCCTATACCAACTTCTGAAAGAGCTTCTATCTGGAATTTAAAGTCATAAACACCACTTTTACTACTATCAAATTTGATTCTATCTATACTGTTTATCCTAATTGGACCTTCTACTCTTATACCTCCAAAAGCAATATTGTCCATTTCTTTATTAACAAAAATATCCAAAGTTGTTGTAAGTTTATCCCCAGGTGTTAATACTCTAGGTAAACCTTCTTCTAAAACAACATCACTTCTTATCTTCGACTCTCTAGACTTTGCTGCAAAACTTCCATCTTTTGTTGCAACTAACATAAATCTTACTTGACCCATATACTCATCCAAGTCCACATTTACAATAGCTTTTCCATCTTCATCTGTTTTACCCGTATAAAATTTACTTGTACTTTTTATACGTTTTGCACTATTTGGTTCAGCATTAATCTCAGCTATAGCTTTATTAGAAAATTCAACTTCATCATAATATCCACCACCAGGAATAAGTGTTTTATGAGCTTCATCACTATTAAAGTTGATGATTTTTCCATAATTATCCATATTATTTATCGAATATTTTTCTTTTGAGAAAAAAGCATTATATGCATTTGGACTTTGATATTTTGTAAGTGCTAATAAACCTTCATCAACAACAGCAAGTGTATAAACACTATTTCCTTTGCTTGTGTCAATTTTTACTTGAATATTATTAGAATCAGTATACAAATCTTCTACTTCTATCTCTGCTCCCATAGAATATTTATCACTAAAAATCTTAACATATTCCAAACCTTGAAGTCTTATTTCTTCACCGATCATACCCTCCATTTTTTGAAGTATAATTATATTTACATAAACTCCTGGAAGATACTCTTCTTTTACTACAAATTCTATATCATTTCTTCCTTTGTTAATATCTACTCTAAAAGTCTCTATAATGTTTTTCCCGTCTTCTATAGACACAATTCCAACTCCATTACTAGGACTCTCTATAGAAGCTAATACTCTCTCTCCTGGGCTATATTCTTTTTTATCTAAGGTGATTTTATTAAAAGTATCTCCCCTATTTGTATTATTTGAATAATAACCTGCTTTTATAAAAGTACCACTTTTATGACCATTTTGACCTATTACTTCTACATAATATTCTCCATATTCATCTAAGTTTACTTCTAATTTTTCACCACAATTAATTTTGCCGTTATCTATAAGTAGTGTATCTTCATTCTTTTTATAACTACGTTTAAAGCTGTCATAAGAACTATAATCCCACCACCAATATGTTTCATTTTTATAAATATTGTATGTAAGTTCACCTTCAAGTAATTCTCCATTTTTATCTACTATAACAACTTTAGGTTCTATCTTATCCCCTCTTTTATAGTAACTATCAAACCTTTCTACTCCTACATAATAATCATGAGTATCATAAGAAATATTTGATATTTCAGTCACTTTACGACCATCCGATTGGAAAACATCTGTTACCAAAGTCAAATTCATCTTAAATGGTCCATTATCTATATTTATATCGTATTCGTTTATAATATTTCCTTCATTTGTAAGAGTTCCTTGTCTATACTGTTTGTTTAAATTATTATTATACAACTCATTTACAAAAGAATAATTTTTATAGTTTTTAAATGTATTTTTTCCTGTAGAAATAGACAAATTACTTTCATACTTTAGGTTACTTCCCGGAGCACCAAATAAATACTCAGCATTAATAGTATTTATTAATTTAGCCCCTTCAAGTACTAAATCATTTTTTACTTTTATTCTAGGAGGAACTATATTTTCAATTTTCAAATAAGCTTTTTTAATAAGTTTTTCTCCCAAATAAAGCTCCATCAACCAATTTCCACTTATATCTTCTTCTTTAGTTTCAAATTCAAAAGTATATAATGATTCACCTATGTATTTCCCTCTAAGTTCTTTATATTTTTTCCCTTGAGGTGTTATTATTTTTAATACTAAATTTTGATTAGCTGGTAACTCTTTTCCTTTTTCAAAAAGTATAGCTGATGTATATACTTTATCTCCTGGTCTATATACACCACGTTCAGTATACATATAAGCTCTAAGTCCACCTTTTTCACTTATAATCCCACTATTATCAGCAATTCCATAGTTAATTTGGTCTGTTGAAGATGATAAAAAAGCAAAGTCATCATTGTATTCTGCTTTTATTCTATATTCATCAAAAGAATCATAATCAAAAATTGCTACTCCATCTTCATTAGTATAAGCAATTTTTTCCATATTATTATAAGTCCATAATGATACTTTTACCCCTTCTAACTCTTTTCCTGTTGATAATTCTTGTGTATAAACAAAAATTCTATCTTCTACTTTTTTACTAATTATTCCTATATCACTTAGGATTATCCCTTTAGAAATTAATCCATTATAGTATAAGTAATTTGAATAGTAATAATTTGAATAGGGGTCAACATTTTCTTTTTCATTTGGATATGCTTTAAATTTAGTCAACAAATCTTCTGGTCCATAGGACACTTGAATAAGGAACAAACCTTTTTGCCCATATTCTTCTATTATTTTTACCAAGTCAATATCTGTTTCAGTCCAAGTATTTAATTTGTTATCTATAGCAAATTTTTTGTTATATATCTCTGTACCATATCTCAAAAGCCCATAATCTTCATATCTTTTAGTAGATTTTTTATCTGAACTTATTCCGTAATAACCTTCTAACCAAGCTATATTATCTTCATTTACTCTCTTAAGACTAATATTTACATTTTCAATATTCCTACTTCTTATTCTTATTTTTTTATCTTTTATTTTCGCAAGATATATACCATCATTTTTAAATTCTAATGAAGGCTCCAAATTTGGAGTTGTTAAAGTTAGTATCTCATCTGATGTCATTCCACCAAGAGGAGCAAATAATCTAATATTATAAGCAGTATTACTTTTAAAATCTCCACTGATAACAAGAGTTTTGTCTACTACATTAACAAAAAAATCACTGACACCATCAATAGTTATGTGATCTTTTACATTTTCCAAATTTTTATTCTCAGAAAAATACAAGTATAATTTGAATTTATCATTTTTTTCCTTAAAATCATATGATTTTAAACCATTTATATTATAACTGACTTTTTTTTCTATTTTTTGATTGAAAAAATTTACTTGGAGTAGTTGTTTTTCAACATCTAAACCAACTTCATTAGTTTTCAAAGTAAATGTATTCCCGTTAAGTTTAGTATTTACAACTTGTAAATCTTTTTTTAGCCCACTATTATCTACTAGAGCAACTGAAACATTTGAGTTTACAAATTCAACATCTTTTTTCTCATTTAATTCCATAGTTATTGTATATGTAAATTTATCCTTATTAAAATTGCTTTTTACATCTAATTTTTTAATAATAGGATTAAAAGTGCTAAATCCAAATGATATATCTTTATAATCTTCATTCAAATAATTTTTGATAGAAAATAATACTTTATAATAAGTATCTTCTTCAAAGTCTGTAAAAGAAAAAAGTAGTTCCTTTTCACTAATCCATTTTAAAGTTCCTTTAATATTATTTGGCTCAAAGTTAAGTATGTCTTCTACTTTGAATGTTTCTTTCTTTTGTTTTTCATAAAATTCAATAATAATACCTTTTGAATCACTCTTATAATAAATATTTTTAATCAATTTTCCCGTATAGATTTTTTTTGATACACTTTTACTTCTTATTTCAGTATTTTTTGTCTCTTTATCTCCACATGAAACAAAAAAAACAATAATAAATAGTAAATATATTAATTTCTTCATAACTCCCCCTTATATAATTAATTAATAGAATAATTATTTTAAAAACTTTAAATATATTTTACTATATTTTTAATAATTTTACTAATAAAAATGAAATTTTATTTTAAAAGAAATTATATAAAATTGTCATTGTTTAAATAAACTTTTCTTTATTAAAGATTCATAAGAGAACTAATGTAATTTAACGTGACAAGACACTTGTAGATACCAATAATATTAAGTTTGACAATTTCCAATAATTTAAATATAATTAAATCGGAGGGGATGATATGATATTTCGACGTTTTGATGAAATGAAAAATAGCTTTACAAAATCCGAAGAAAAATTAAAAGACTATATTGTTGAAAACTTAGATAAAATCAAGAGTTATAATGCTTCAGAATTAGCTAATGAAACAGGAATCAGTCAAGCAACTATTGTGAGATTTTCTAAAAAATTAGGTTATAAAGGTTTTCCTGAGATGAGAATTGCACTTAATAAAGAGGAAGATTCTAATCAAGGTGTATTTCACCACAAAATAAATGTAAATGATGACTTTTATACAACTAATAAAAAAATAGTTTATTTAAACACAAATGCATTAGAAAACACATTAGAATTAGTAAAAGAAGCTGATTATAAAAGAGCAATAGAACTTCTTGATAAAGCAAATAGAATTATGATTTTTGGTGTAGGAGGTTCATATCTTGTTGTAAAAGATTTTGCTTATAAACTACTTAAGTTAGGTAAGTTTATTTATGCAGAAAATGATTCTCAAATCCAAGCTAGTAACTTAAATTCATTTGGGAAAGATGATTTATTAATTGCTATTTCTCATTCTGGTACTTCTAAAGAAGTTACAAAACTTTGTGATCTTGCAAAAAAAAGAGAAGTTCCAGTTATTAGTATTACTAAATTTGCTCAAAATCCATTAGCAAAAAAATCTGATGTTAACTTGAGAACTTCCGCAAATGAAGAAACATTTAGAATTTCTTCGATTACATCAAGAATTGCTCAATTAACTGTAGTAGATATGTTATATATACATTTAATCAAAGAAAACTTTGAAAAATACTCAAACTATATTGGAGTAAGTAAAGATTTAGTAAAAAATTATAGATTAAAATAAAACTTCATATAAGCGACTAATTTTTTAAAATTAGTCCTTTTTTCTTTTTTGAACTTTTTTATACTTTGGGCTAAATTAAATATAATAAAAAGCAAAATTTGAATTATTTAGTATATTTCTTAGGAAGAGATTATTCTATTTATTTTAGAGTATAATATAATTAGGAGGTATAAAGATGAAAAGAATTTTATTTATGCTTTTATTTATTTTTTTGACTATAGTTCCAAATATAGAAGGAAAAAATGATAAAAGTACTAAAGGTGAAGAAAAGAAAGAGTGGACCCAAGAGAAAAAAGACATGAAAATGGAAGATAAAGAAGATATGGGTAGAAGTGAAGATGCAAAGAAAAACTGGGGACAAATGAAAGGTGAATATGATACAGACCAAGAAAGAATTGAAGCAAAAAGCATGATTCAACATAAAAAACGTCTAAGAAATGTTCTTTATAACTTAAATCTTGATTACAATATCGATACTGAAGAAGAGTATAATTATTTTTTAGAGTTGTTTTATTCAGAAGAACTTGATTTAAGCGATGAAGATAAGGCTAAAATAGAAGAAGAAATAAATAAATTTCAAAAAGAATACATTGAAGAGGAAGAGGAAGAAGTAGAAGAAAATCAAGAATAAAAG
>CAZHXU010000074.1:0-12311 GCA_964536535.1 uncultured Fusobacteriaceae bacterium | reverse complement strand
AAATTATGGAGTATGCTTGTGATGTCCTAGTTGTTGGAGCTGGTCTTGCTGGTATAAATACAGCTTTGCACCTAGATAAAAATTTAAAAGTAGTATTACTTAGTAATGATAAACTTAATAAGTGTAATAGTTATCTTGCACAAGGTGGTATAACTACTGTAAAAGATGATAATGATATAGAATCTTTTATAGAAGATACTCTTTCTGCTGGAGGTTATGCTAATGAAAAAGAAATAGTACAATTAGTAGCAGAAGAAGCTAGACCTAGTATAGAAGCACTAATTAAATTTGGTGTCGAATTTAATAGGGATACTAATGGAAATCTAAAATACACAAAAGAAGCAGCACATAGTACCAATCGTATACTTTATGCTAATGATGCCAGTGGAAAAGAAATCTGGGAAAAATTGGCTGTAGAAGTTAAAAAAAGGGAAAATATAGAAATTTTTGAAGATACTACTTTAGTAGACTTAATTGTAAAAGATAATAAAGTTTACGGTGGTATAGGTTTGAAAAAAGAAGAAGAAATAAGGTTTTATGCCAAAAAAGTAGTTCTTGCTTGTGGTGGTATAGGTGGAATCTTTAAAGCTAGTACTAATTATGAGAATATAAGAGGAATTGGTGTAGCCCTTGCTCTTCGTCATAACATTGCCCTAAGAGATATGGATTTTATCCAAATGCATCCAACTGCTTTTCATTCTACTTGCGAAAGACGTAGATTCTTGTTATCTGAGTCTTTACGTGGTGAAGGAGCTTTGTTAGTAGATGACGAAGGTAAAAGATTTGTAAATGAACTTGACCCTAGAGATGTTGTTAGTAAAAGTATTATGGAACATAAAGTGAAAAAAGCTATTCCATGTGTATTATTAGACGCAAGACACATGGGACGTGAATATTTGTCAGATAGGTTTCCCAAAATATATAATTATATTAAGGATCAAGGAATAGACATGGCTGATGAACCTGTACCAGTTTCGCCATGCCAACACTATTTTATGGGTGGTATAAGAGTTGATAAAGATGGACATACTTCTATGGCAAGTTTGTATGCTTGTGGAGAAGTTAGCTGTACTGGTTTGCACGGTAAAAATAGACTTGCAAGTAACTCTTTATTAGAAGCAAGTGTTTTTTCTAGAAGAGTTGCAAAGAGTATAAATAATAATATAGAAAAAATAAGTTTTGAAAAAATAGCTTATGAGCAAAAGGATCTTGTTAGTTTGGACAAATGTAACATGAAAAGGCTTATTAAAGAGATAGGAAAAACTAGGGAGGATCTTAAAAATGAATTACTTAATTATTGATAAAATTATAAATGAAGCTCTTATTGAAGACGGGGTATTTGATGATGTAACTACAAAAAACATCTGTAAAGATGGACAAAAAGCTAAAGTAGATATTATCTTTAAAGAAGACGGAATACTTTGTGGAACTAATCTTTTTAAAAGAGTTTTTGAAATACTTGGCAAAAGTAAAGTAGATTTCTTTTTTAACGAAGGAGACTATATTACAAAAGGAACTGTGGCTGGTAGAGTAGAAGGTGAAGCGAGTATTGTACTTAGTGGCGAAAGAGTTGCTCTTAATTTGTTACAACGTATGTGTGGAATTTCTACTATTACAAACAGTATAGTAAAAGAACTTAGTGGAACTGGTATTAAGATTGCTGATACTAGAAAAACTACTCCTAACCTTAGATATATTGAAAAATATGCAGTAAAAATTGGTGGTGGAATGAATCATAGATATAATCTTAGTGATATGGCTATGATTAAAGATAATCACATAAAAGCAGCTGGAAGTATTACTAATGCAATAAATGCCATTAGAGAAGGAAGTCCAATTGTTAAGAAGGTAGAAGTAGAGTG
Organism: uncultured Fusobacteriaceae bacterium; assembly: GCA_964536535.1. Lineage (GTDB taxonomy): Bacteria > Fusobacteriota > Fusobacteriia > Fusobacteriales > Fusobacteriaceae > CAZFBB01. The sequence continues at coordinate 10,449 of CAZHXU010000074.1, read as the reverse complement.
TGAAACTATAGCTGATGTAAGAGAAGCTGTTGGTGGAAAAGCTGATATAATCATGCTTGACAATATGAGTTATGATATGATGAAAGAAGCTTGTGAGATTATTGGAGACAGTGCGTATATTGAAGTATCTGGGAATATAACTATAGAAAAAATTAAAAGTTTAAAAGATTTAAACATTCATTATTTCTCTAGTGGAGCCCTTACTCATTCAGTAAAAGCCCTTGATATTAGTATGAAAAACTTAGAATTATTATAAAAATAACCCTATTATTCTCTTTGGATAATAGGGCTTTTTTTTACTTAACATTTTCTTTGAAAAAATTCCAAAGATATTCTATTCCTTTTTAAGTTTGTTTTATTAAGCCATATACTTTTTTCCTACTTCCATTAAATATTTTAACTAATGAAATAAAAAATACATATACTTCTAATCTACCTAATAACATACCAACAATTTTAATCCAAAGTACTGCTACTTGTGCATTTGGACTAGTTATTCCTACAGACAAACCAACAGTTCCTAATGCTGAAGCCATTTCAAACAAAGAATTTTGAAGAGAATATCCATAAAAAACTAGCACTAATGTACCCATTAATAAACAAGTAATATATATAAAAGCATAATTAGTTGCTTCTTTTAAGTGAATATCTTGGATAAAAACTTTTCCTTCTGGTCTTTCATAATAATCTTCTTCAATGAAATTATTAGGTTTAAGCTTTTTTTTGATTTCCCATAAAAAATTCTTTACCATTAAATAAACTCTATATTGCTTCATTCCACCTGCAGTTGAATTAGTTCCTCCTCCAATTATCATTAATATAATAATAATTAAAATTGAAAAAGCTTGCCAGTTAACAAAAGAAACAGTAGAAAAACCTGTTGTAGTAAGAGCTGATATTGTTTGAAAAACTGCTACTCTAAAAGATTCAGATAAAGAAGTATATAAATTTTTTGCTAACATAAAAGTGATTAAAGGAATAGTGATACCTAATAAAAATAAACTAAATCTAAATTCACTTTGTTTAAAAAATTTTCTAAAACTTTCTTTTTTTAATAAAAGTATATTAGCAGCAAAATTTGTTGAACCTAATATCATAAGCAAAATCGTTATAAGTTCTATGTACAAGTTGTTATACTCTCCTATACTATCAGCAGTGACTCCAAAACCACCTGTTGAAACTGCTGCAATAGAATTATTAATTGCATGAAAATAATCCATACCAAATGTAATATAGAGTAAAATTCCTGCAAGTATATATCCAAAATATATTGTAATTATTAATCTAGATGATTTTAATAAATTTGGTAATAATCTATCTGAATGCCCCTCGGAATTGTATAAACGTAAACCAAAAGTTGCTGATAAAGATGACACCATTACTAACACCAAACCTACTCCTCCAAAAAACTGGGTCAAACTTCTATGTAAGAAAAAAATATTGGGAGTTTTATCAAAATCTATAACAGAAAGACCCGTTGTAGTCCAACCACTAACAGATTCAAAATATGCTTGAGTGAAGTTTAATTGTTTTGATAAAAGCCAAGGAATACTTGAAATTAAACAGGCTATTAACCATGTAAATATGACAATTATTGCATCTTGATTAGATGATAGTTTATGCCTTTCATTCAAATCTACCCCTTTTTTTAGAGTAAAACCTAATCCAATAGCTATTAATCCTGGTATTAAAAAATCAAAAGTATATATTTTTTCCTCTGGAAAAAAGGGGAGAACTAATAGTGGAATCAAAGTTACCAGTCCAGAAATCATTATTAAAACTCCTAAATATCCACATACAATTTTATAATTTTTTTCCATTTTTTTACCTACTTTCAGTTAATATATTAATTATTTCATTATGATAACTAAGGGAAGATAAAAGAACTAGTTTATCTCCTCCTTTAATCAAACTATCTCCTTTGGGAATTAATATATTAAAGTTTCGAATAATACCAACAACTATTGTCTCTTTAGGAAATTTTATATTTGAAATTTGTTTATTAACAATAGAGTATTCCTCTTTTACGTGTATTTCTAATACACCTGTATGACCATTATTTAAAGGTAAATAAGTTTCTATTTCATCTAGAGTTACCATCTGTTCTATAGTAGAAGATACTATATATGTTGAACTAATAACTGTATCTATGCCCAAGTCTTTAAATACTTCTACATTCAAGGGATTATTCACTATACATAGAGTCTTTTTAATTAATAGTTCTTTTTTAGCCAATTGGCAAATAACTAAATTATCCTCATCTTTATTTGTCAAAGCAATTACTGCATCAAAATCTTCTACTTTTGCTTCTTTCAAAGTTTTCAAGTCACTTCCATTACCAAATATAACTGGTGTATTAAATTTCCTTGCCAAATCTTTACAAAAGTCCAAATCATCATTTATTATTATTACTTTATTTCTTTTATTCAAAAGGGATTCTGCTATATATCGTACTTTTTTTCTCCCACCAACAATCAAAATCTTCATTTAAATCTCCTTATTTATCAAAATATTTTCAAAATTTCTTATTTCTAACTCTAAAGGTTTTATCAAATCAACTTCTAAATCATCATACATACTTTCTTTTTCTAATTTATAAAGTTTAGCCATAATTTTTTTTACACCCAAAATTTTATAAGCAATTTGACTAATCATTATATTCTTATTATCATCTCTAGTTGCTACAACTAATAAATCTGCTTTTTCCAACTGAGCTTCTTTCAAAATACTAATATCTGTAGCATCTTCACATATTTTAAATCCACTATATTCCATAGAAATTTTATCTAAAAGATTCTTATCCTTATCAATTATTACTACTGAATTTCCTTCTAAAGAAAACTTTGTAGCTAACTCATCGGAAAAAGTGCTTGATCCAATTATAATTATGTATTTATTTGTCATTTTATTTATCTCCTAATCAAAATATAAATTTCCTACTTTATAATAATATTCATAATCTGTAATTTTCTCTAAATTCTTTATTGCTGGTTTATAACTAGCATCTAGACCTAATGCTGCCCTATAATGTTTAGCGGCTAATGCTTTACTCTTTTGAATTTCTGCAATTATTCCTAATATATTATGAATTTTAGGCGAATCATTTTTTATTTTAAATGCTAAATCTAGTGTTTTTTTAGCTCTTTTATAATTACCTCTTAATATATAATCTTTAGATTGCTCTATTAATAACTCAAAATTCCCAAACATCTCAAACCTCCTTATGACATATAGGATACACTTTATCGTATAAAGATTGTATAAAGATTCAAAGGATACAAATTAAATTTGTATAAAGAAAGGTCTAAATTTAATTATAGATTTCAAAATCTATAAGAGATTAACCTCTTATGATTTCTTAGTTTTTCCAAAGTTCTTTATTATTTTCCCATCAAAATTTAAATGATTTTAAACATTTTTTAAAACAAAAAAAAACGACTAATTTTTAAAAAAATCAGTCGTTTTTCTTCAATTTCATATATCAAAATTTCTTAATTACTCTCCTTTTAATCTATATCCTACACCAACTTCTGTAACTATATAATTAGGATTTGTTGTATCTTTTTCTATTTTTTTCCTTATAGATGCCATAAATACCCTCAAACTTTGTGTTGCTGATTCTGTATATGTGCCCCATATTTCTTTAATTAGATATTTATGAGTCAAAACTCTACCAGCATGAAATGAAAGTATTTTTAACAAGTTATATTCTATAGGTGTCAATTTTATCTCTTCTTCATAGAGGAATACTTGCCTTTTTTCATAATCTATTATTAACCCCTTATATTCATAAGTACTTTTTGTTTCTTGATCTAAATTAATTATATTTTTATTTCTAAGAGCTACCCTTACTCTTGCTAAAAGTTCTGGTGTACTAAAAGGTTTTGTTAAATAATCATCTGCTCCTTTATCAAGTGCAAGAACTTTTTCCCTTTCGTGTATCCTTGCTGAAACAACTATTATTTTTGTTTTAAGATTTTCTCTTATATTTTCAATAATTTCTAAACCATCCATATCTGGTAATCCCAAATCTACAATTACTACATCTGGATTATGAGAGTAACAAAGACTTAATCCTTCTTTTCCAAAGGAACTAGTAATAATTTGATATCCCTGAGATTCTAGAGAAACTTCCAAAAATCTCTGTATAGGTTTATCATCTTCAATAATCAAAATCAAAGGTTTTATCTCCATCTATATCTCCTCCTTTTTTAGAGATAGTTTAAATGTTGCCCCACCATTTGTATTATTATATGCTGTCAAATGGCCATCATGGGCTATAGCTATAGATTTGCATATAGTAAGACCCAAACCTAAGCCTCTCTTTTCTGCATTAGCATTTTCACTACTTCTATAAAATCTATCAAATATTTTATCCAAATCTTCCTGGGGAATACCATCGCCATTATCCATAAGTTCAAAATACACATTTTCCAGATCACTATAAGCAATTAATTTTATTACTGAATTTTCTCTTGTATATTTTATGGCATTTTCTATCAAATTATATAATAACTGAATAATTAATAAAGCATCTACATTAATAAAGATATCTTCACACTTTTGTACTAACTCTAATTTATGATTTTTGGCTATTTTTTTACCTCTCATAATCACTTCAAATAATAGTTCCGATACTAATTCCAAATTTTTATTTAGTATAAATTTTCCCTCTTGAATTTTTGTCATACTAAGTATATTTTCAGATGAATTAACAAGCCAAGTAGCATCTTCTAGTATATTTTGAAGGAGTTCTTCCTTTATTTTTTCAGACAAATGAATCTTTTCTTTATCTAAAATAGTTGAAACTGACCCAATAATACTTGTAAGGGGTGTTCTCAAATCATGAGAAATTGATCTTAACAAATTAGATCTTAATCTTTCTTTTTCTACTTCTAAAGAAGAATTTTTTTGAATTTCATATAAATTTTCTCTATCTATAGCACTAATTAAAAGTATAATTACTGCTTCTAATGTTGATTTTTCATCTTTAGAAAAAGAAAAGTATCTTCCTTTTTTTATTCCTAAAAGACCTAAACATTTGTCATTTTTTAACATAGGTATATAAATTATTTCTTTTTCTTCTGAATTATCAAAAATAAAATTTAATTTTCTTTTTTCTCTTATAGCTTTTTCTTGGTTTTGTTTTTGGATACTATCAAAAAATATATCTTTTTTTTCTTCTGAATCCCAAATAACACTTTCTCTATATTCAGTATTTCCATTAATATCTAAAAGAAGAATAAAACTATTTTTTTTAAGAATTTTAGCAATTGTTTTTGATGAAAATTTTGCTAATTCTTTTTTGGAGTTTATTTTTAATAATTCTTTATTTATTTCATATAACAAATTTATACTTTTTTCTTTTTCTATACTTTTTTGCATCTCTTTCTTTAACTTAGTTGTTTGTAAAGTAGTTATAGATGCTACTATTAACATTACAAAAAAAGTTAGAGGATAATCTTCTCTGTATGTTCTCAAAGAATAATAAGGTTCTGTAAAGAAAAAATTAAATGCTAATACAGAAAAAACCGAAGAAAGTATACTAAAAAAATAACCTTTAGTATATCTCGAAAGAATTACAAGGACCAAAACATAAGCTAATATATAATTTGACTCGTGAAAATTTAGTAATCGAAAAATCGAAGCTAATAATGTTGAAATAAATATAAAGATAATCAACTTAATCAAATCTGAGTAAAATCTTTTCATTTTCCACCCCATTTCATATGGCTTTATACCATTTATCTAAAAAAAATACAATATTTTAAAATAAATTTCATTAATTTTATAATTTAAATATACTTATTAATTTATATAAAATCTCATAAAAAAAATCTATTTGTTAGTATTTAATTTCTAAATTCCTTTATTTTCTTAGGTAATTTGAACAGACTTTCAAAAAACTTGTTCGGTATCATATTTTCTTTTTTATTTTATTCTTCTCTAATAGTAGGAAAAACAGACTTTCTATCAATTTTATCTATGAAAAATCGAACAAAATTTTATTTTTTTTGTTATCTACATCTATTTTTCTATATTTGTTAGACTATATACAAGAAAGAAAGAGGGGATGAAAATGAAAAAGATATTAATACTCATAACTTTAGTTGGACTACTATTAGCTTGTGGGAAAAAAGAAGAAGAAAATATAACTAAAATCGGAATAAGTCAAATTGTTGAACATCCAGCACTTGACGGTGCTCGAAAGGGCTTTATAAAAGCTTTGAATGATAATGGATATGTAGACGGTGAAAATATTCTAATAGATTATCAAAATGCACAAAATGACATGAGTATAGCTCAAACTATCGCAACTGGTTTTGCAAATGAGAAAGTTGATATGATACTTGCTATCGCAACTCCTAGTGCTCAAGCAGCTTATAATGCTACAAAAGATATTCCTATACTTATAACAGCAGTAACTGACCCGGTAAGTGCTGGTTTAATTAAAAGTAATGAAAAACCTGAAACTAACGTAAGTGGTACTAGTGACGCTACTCCTATTAAAAGTCAATTTAAATTAATAAAAGAGTTGTTACCAACTGCTAAAAAAGTTGGAATAATATATAATACAGGTGAACAAAACTCTTTGGTACAGGTGGAACAAGCAAAAGTAGAAGCAGAATTACTTGGACTAGAAATTGTAGAAGCTGGAATAACTAGTGTTAATGAAATCTCTCAAGCTTTAGATACTTTGTTAACAAAAGTAGACCTTTTATACACACCAACAGATAATATGGTAGTTGCTGCTACACCACTTGTAATTCAAAAAACAAAAGAAAAAAATATTCCTATGATTGGATGTATAGAAGACCAAATTGTTGCAGGAGCTTTGGCTACAGAAACAATTGATTATTACAAATTAGGGTATCAAACAGGAGAAAGAGCAGTAGAAGTATTAAACGGTAAAGATATAAGTAGCATTCCTGTTGAAACACTTAATAATACTGAATTAGTTATAAATAAAACTACAGCAGAATTATTAGGGATAGAGTTAAATGAGGAGCTTTTAGCAAGAGCAAAAGTTATAGAGTAGCAATGTAGTAAAGTAGGATAACAATTTCTTAATTATAGACCTCGTTTTTCGTATTAAGTCCAAAAAGGCCAGTTTATCTGGTCTTTTTACTTTCTTTTTATTACATTATTTTTATAAATTTTGTTAGTTCTTAATTATACAAAAGTACTATTTTATATTTTATTAATTTCTTTTTTTATAAATCTATAAGCCTTAAAAAATCAGTAATTTACTTTAATTAGTATATTTCTTTAAGAATTAGTACTATTAATTATCTTAAAAATAGCTTATAATTATAGAAAAGTTTATTAGGAGGAAATAATGGAATATAAACTATCAATATGGTTTGGAAAAGAAATAATACACGAAACAGATGAAGACGAAGTAGATTTATTAACGGATTTATGTGGAGTGGAATATTATGACATAGATTTTCAAGAAATCTTTTTTGTTGATGGAGAAGTAAGTGATCTTGAGACTTTATTAGAGCCACTTTCTTATTCAGATACATTTATGCAAGAAGTAATTGCAAAAGCAAATAACTTGGGTATAACAGAAGCTTCATATGCACTTGTACAATACGACTTTGTTTATGAAGATACTAAAAAAGATTTACCTGAAGATAGCCCAATTTTTGTTGGAGTTTTTGACTACACTCCAGAAGATGAGGATGAGTTAGACTAGGGGGACAATAATTGAAAGACAATAAAGATATGTGTTCATGTAATATTATTCATGAAGACTTAGTTGAAAAAAGTAAAAAAGACTTGTTATCAGATGAAATTTTAGGTGAAGTAGCAGATTTTTTCAAAGTTTTTTCAGACAAAACAAGACTAAAAATTGTTACTGTTTTACTAAAGGAAGAATTATGTGTTTGTGATATAGCTACAGTACTAAATATGAGCCAATCATCTATTTCTCACCAATTAAGAGTGCTTAGGCAAAATAAAATTGTAAAAAATAGAAAAGAAGGTAAAGTAGTCTACTATTCACTTGATGATGAGCACATCAATAATATTGTATCACAAGGAATAGAACATTATGTACACAGAAAAGAAGAAAATTAATTTCGAATTATTTAAAACTTTTTTCCTATTAGGCGCTTCTACTTTTGGCGGTGGATATGCCATGTTAGCCCTAATTGAAAGAGTTGTTGTAAAAGAAAAAAAATGGCTTGAAGAAGAAGAGCTTTTAGATATACTTGCAGTTGCACAAGCAACTCCAGGTACCATAGCAATCAACTCTGCTACTTATGTAGGTAAAAAAGTAAGTGGCAAATATGGAGCAATTCTTGCTTCTACTGGAGTGGTTTTACCATCATTCCTAATAATCACATTGTTATACCCTATACTTATTGCTTCATTTGGAAATGAAAAGTTAGATTCAATATTTGTAGGTATACAGTGTGCAGTTGTAGCACTTATACTTAATTCTGCAATAAAAATTATGAAAAATGGTCTCAAAGACAAATATTCTGTTGTAATATTTATCTCTACATTTTTGCTCGTACTCCTAACACCTATTAATCCACTTTGGCTAATTGTTATTGGTGGATTTGTTGGATTAATACTAGGTTTTGCAAAGGTGGTGAGATAATGGTTTATATTACACTATTTTTTATCTTTTTAAAAATAGGTATGTTTAGTTTTGGCGGTGGTCTTGCTATGCTTCCTATTATTGAAAGAGAAGTTTTAAGTCATAATTTTTTAACTGTAGAAGAGTTTATGAAAATTGTAGGTATTAGTCAAATGACCCCTGGTCCAATTGCTGTTAATACTGCTACTTTTGTTGGTAACAAAGTTGGAGGAGTTTTTGGAGCTATGGTTGCTACTATTGGTCTTAGTTTGCCATCAGTAGTTATTATGTTATTAATATCATCATTTTTATTAAAGATACAAAACCATCCTTTAAAAATAAGTTTTTTTACAGGAATAAAAGCAGTAAGTATATCTCTTATTTTATTTGCTGCATTCAAAGTAGGAAACAATATTTTTTATGTAGAAGAAAGTATAAAAATTATACCTATTCTTTTTACAGGTATCTTTTATGTAATTATTAAGAAAACTAAAATCCATCCACTTGCTATTATTGCTTTAGCTGGCGGACTTGGGTATATAATATTTTAAAAAAGATGGGTAATTGCCCATCTTTTTTCCTTGTATTTATTAGAGATATAAAAACCTAATTGGACTTTTTGCCAATCTCTCATATCTTTTTCTTTCAACTTTTAATTCTCTCACACTAAATCCAACTAATACTATTGCTTCCCATAAGAATACCCATCCACCTATATTTAATCCTTCTTTTAATAATCTCCCTAGAAAAAAATTCTTGTCTAATAAAGTAGAATAATAAGAAAAAACAAGGAAAAATATAGAAGTAAAAAAATAAAATATTGATTTTTTATAAGTAGTTTTTATCTGCCTATTAACATATAAACATAAAAAATCATAATAATTTCTAAATCCTTTTTTTATTCTTTCTTCTTTATCTTTATCTTCAATATCTTTTTTACCTACAAATTGAGTTATTATCCCTCGTTTTATAGGTATATCTAAAGAACATTCATCTAAATAAGCAACTAAATCTTGATCTAAGTCTCTCTTTCTAAATGGAGCAGGATCAAGGTCATTAAATATATCATTATACGTTTTAATCTTTACATTAATAACTAAATTACCACTTTCTCTATCTATTTCATATAACTTTTCTAGCAAATTACTCTTTCTTTTCATTAATCACCTCGAAAAATTTTCTAAGTAATTCTAATCGAAACTATCCATTTTGTCCACTTATTTTTGATATTTTTTTGAGTCTTTTTCATAATTATTGACTAAATGAAGAAATAATTGTAACATCTAATAAAGGAGGGGATTATGAAAAAATTATTAGTTTTTTTATTAGTTATAATAAGTTTATTAGGTGATGAACTGCAAATAGCAGGTGCTTCTCAATTAAAAGATAATTTACCTGTAGTAGAGCAAAATATTATCTTTGAAAGGTTTGCTTCTGAGATAGAAGAAGGAATGATATATAGAAAGAATAAAAAAATCTTAGCAAAAGAAATCGATGAAAAATCATATGATATTATCGATGAAGATAAAAACTATAAAGCAAGCAAAAGTTATACTGACAAACACTATGAAGAAACTGGTGAAGTAGAGGGTGAGTACAAAGTCCTTATAAGTAATCAGTTTTACAAAAGAATAGATATTACTAGTGAAATATTGTATGAAAAAGAATTGCCTCAAAATTTTTATCTAAAAGAAGGATGGCAAGGGTATTCAAAAGTAGAAGCACCGAGTATTTTGTTTGTTCGTGAAGAACCATTTACTATCTTTAGAGTATTACCATCTGATATAGGAAGTAAGTATGTAGAGGAGTAGAAGGTGATTATTAGACAATAACGATTTGGAGAAGAGTTATTATTA
>CAZHXU010000073.1:0-12311 GCA_964536535.1 uncultured Fusobacteriaceae bacterium | reverse complement strand
AGACTAATTTTATGAAAAATTAGTCTTTTTGTTTATTATTTAATTAATGTAATAATTTTAAACTGTTAAAAAGATTTTCAATCTCAGTTACTTTATTTTTATAAAGTTCAGGAGAAGTATTGTATATAAATTCAATAAGAACTTGATTATTATACAAGAAATAATGTACTCTTTTTTCTCTATTTTGGTAGATATAAGTCAGTTTAATATGCGGAATTAATAAATCTAAATTTTCTTCTCTAGTATTAATATGCATTTCACTTAAAGATTTATCAAGAGCCCAGTACAAATCAGTTGATAAATCATCTGTTTTTCGCTTTTTTGCTCTTATTTCTATGTAACTATTTTCATTAATATAAACTTCTTTTTGTAAATATTCTCCCAGGAAAATATTTTTTGATTTTTTCCAATTTTCATCTAAATCTATTTCAAAATATTTTTTATTAAGATAACCTTTTTCTTCATAATTCTCTATTTCTATTGTAAAAGAGTTTAAAATTTCTAATAACTCTTTTTCATAATCTAAATAAGATTTTTTATCAGTTTCAATAACTATTAAATAAGATTTAAGTTTACTTGTAAATATTAAATATCTTCTAATATATTCTCCTTGGATAAGTTGGTGTAATCTACCATTATATTCATTAATTTTTATTTTGGTAATATAATTATCACTATTTATTCCCAATAATTTATGAAGAGATATCATGTTATTTAATTCTCCACTGAATATCTCAAGGTAGATATTCTGATTTATTATATAACTTATACTCTCAATGCCATTATTATCCCTAAAGGAATAAAACTCTTCCCAATTATTTGGAATATCTAAAGTGTAACTTTCTCTAACTTCCCCAACTAAAGTAAATATAATTAAAAAAAATATTAAATATTTCATCTCATCACCTATATATACGAATTTTTAACTTTAAAGTCTCTATCATATAATACGGCTTCTACAAACTTTTTCCTACCTGAATTTAGTAATCTTTGAATTGTTCCACGAGAAACACCCATAATATCACTAGCTTCAATTTGGCTTCTACCTTCATAATCACAGAGTCTAATTGCTTCAAACTCATCTAACATTATTGTTACAAAATCAACTTCTTCTAATTTGTCACATTTATATAATTTTTCTGTTGCCAAAAAACGACAACGTCTTTTTTTCTTTTCTCTAGACATAATATCACCTCATTAAATTCTAATAGACAAAATTATTATTGTCAAATATCATCAAAAAATTTGTAATATTTTTTTCTTCATTAAAAAAAATCTAGAAGATTATTTAGAATTAATAAAAAATATCTAATTAATTATAATTTATATTACATATATTTATTCTTTTTTTCAAAAGCTCTATTGATAGTGATTTTTTTACTGTATACTCTTAGAAAAGGATATGGAGGTTTTAAAATGGTTAAAGATTGGAAGATTGCTGAAGTAATTGAAAGTTTAGATTATGATTGTTTAGAAATTGTTAATATTAATAATAGAAATGAAAGTTTTTTACTAGGTCAAAAAAAGTTTACGATTATTAATGTAGATAAAGTTTTAACAAAAGAATATGCTGATATTATGGAAATTGATATGATTAAAAGATTTCCTGCTTTAGTACAATTAAGAGACACTGCATATGACCCTATATACAATGAATTAAAACTAAATTTATCTTTTGAAGAAGAGAGGGTAGAAGTAAAATTTGGTGTAGGTACCTATGAAAGGCAAAAAGCTAGTGAAGAAGGATTAAAAAGCATAATTAAAATAATAAAAAAGAATAAACCTCTACTTGTGATAAATGATAGAGTTAAAGGGGTTTTAATATAATATTTATATATAATAGAAATTAATTTTGATCTCTAAATAACCTATAAAGTAAGCACTTAAAAGTGAATATTTTATAGGTTTTTTTTATTAAAAAATGATTTTTATATTAGAAAAATTTTATGTAAGAGAAAAGAATAATCTTTTTTTATGTGATTTGTATATATAATATAAAAATTTATATATTGAAAGTAGTATTTATAAATTAATTTTGATAAGATAATAACATATTAGTTATTTTATTTATTTGATTTTTATTTATGAACCTATTAATGATTATGAAAAGGAGACATAATGGATTTTTTTAAACAAATGCGAATGAAAGAAAATGAGATGCTCAATAAACTTCCATTAAATGAGTTAATTGAAAGAACGCATCTAGGTAATTTGAAGATACTAAAGGAAAAAGTAGATAGTAATAATGTAAATTCTCCAATTATCAGTGAAGATTTAATAACATATACACCTTTAGAATATGCAATTAAAAAAGCTAATGAAGTTAGTTTTAGATACTTTATTAGTATAGGTGGAGATTTGAGTATAATAGAAAAAATGTCTGAACTTTGTAAAGATATATTGGATATAAACTTTATAAAAGTTTTAGTAGAAGAAGGTATTGATTTTAACCAATTTAAATACTCAATAAAATTACATGAATTTTCAGGAAGTTTAAGACTTAGATTTAGAGATAGATTAGGAGAACAAACACTTGGTTTTTATAGTTTATTACTTCTTAATGATAAAGTGAGAAATAAAGAAGGGTTACTTAAAAGTTTGGAAGAATTAGGTATAAAAACTAGAAAAGATGATTTTTTTAGTCCTTTTGAATTGGGGATTATTGGTTATAATACATTTGATATCTTAAAAAAGTTAAAAGAAAACAGTAGAGATAAATTAGAAGATATATTTAGTTTAGTATTAACTATGGAGTTTTTTGATAAGAAAATAATAGAATATTTGGAGCTTTTTGTTGATGAATTTAATTTAGATTTGACTAATAATGCCCAGAGAAGAGCTCCTTTGATTACAGAAATTTATAATGGATATAGAAGCAAGAATGAAGTTATGTTTGAAGCATTTAAAAGATTAAATTCTTATGATGGTTTTGAACATATGATTTATTCTACACTTAATGAAGAACAAATAAACAGACTAGAAAATTTTTATATACCTCCTGAAAAAAGGATGTTTTCATTATCAGATTATAAAGGAATATCAGAATGTCTTAGAGAAATAAAAAAACTTGATAGAAAACAACTTAACCACATTGTATTTACAGATGAGTTAAAGTTTGTGGATAAAGTAGCTCTTATAGATGAATATATTTCATTAGGTGGAGATATAAATGTATTATTTGAAGTAGAAGATTTAAGCCCAGATAGTACCAATGCTAATATTTTGTATTATGCACTATTCAATTCAAACTCATATATTGGTATAGATCAATTGATACCAGTATTAATTGAAAAAGGAGCTAAATTTGAGCAAAATGGTTGGAATGTACTTATTCCAGCAATATATATGTGTAAAATACCAATTATAAAATTATTATTAAATAAAGGTGTTAACCCTCACGCCATAAACACAAATGGAAATGATACTGTTATAGATGCTTTATTTCTTTGGAATAGTTACGACTTTGTAGAAGAAGAAAGAATAAAAATTATAGAGTTATTATTAAAAGCTGGATTAGACATGAATACTATAGTAAATTATGACGGAAAAGAAATGAGTTTGTTAGAAAAATTATGCTTAATAGATAATAGTAATAAACTTTTGGCATACTTATTCCATAAAAATATTGGTGATTTTACAAGAGGAAATATTCCACTATCTATTTTATCAAGTACTGCTGTTTTTGATACTGAAGCAAAGAAAAAAATGATAGATTTTGTTCCTAATTATGAGTTTGAAAAAACATATGATAGCGTAAAGGGAACTTATAACATATACAATTTTTTATTTAATTACAACTTGAAAGAAAGAGAAAAAGATGAACTGATTAATCACTTAATAGATAATTACCCAGAACTAAAAGCAAATTACCTTCAAGTTGGTCCTCCTATGAATAATTTGTTTGGAGAAATCAAACTTGAAACTTTTGTGAAAGTGATAAAACATAATTCACATCTTGTAGATAAAACATATATTATAGCTGGGGGAGAACAATCTCTAAGTTATATTCATTCATTTGTTCTTAGAGATTCTTTTGTTGAAGCTTTACAATCTAAAGAAGGAATAGAAGAGATAAAAACTATAATAAAACTTTTAGTAGAATTGGGAGTAGATATAAATAAACCATTACAATTCTTAGATAGATTAAATTCAGAAACTCATACAGATTCTTGTTCTATACTTGAAGAAGTTATAGCTCAAATGGTAAAAAATAATAAGTTTTGTCCTGAAGTTATTGAGTGTTTTTTGGACAATGGATTTAGGTTCCAAGAAGGAATAGGAAGTTTGGATGAAACGCCTATAATGGGCTTTCATAGATCTATAAAAGAGCATAATTTAGTTAGAGAAGAGATGATAGTAGAGTTATTTGAATTATTAAATAAGAGAGAAAAGATTGATTTTAATTATAGAAATAAATTTAATGATAATTTGCTTTTAGCTTACTCAAAATCATGTTTTTATAAAGTAGTAGAGTGGTTATTAGAAAAAGGAGCTAATATAGATGTAATTGGAGGTTTTGATAACTCACCACCACTTCATAAAGCTATCTCAAATTATAGTGATGTACTAGCTAAACCTAGGGCGTTAACGGTAGAAGTACTTTTAAAATACGGAGCTAATATAGAAGAAGTATGTAATGCAGATCATTTTACCCCATTAATGTCAGCTGCATATTATGGGGCTAAAGAATGTGTAAAAGTCCTAGTAGAAGCAGGCGCGAATGTTAATGCTCTTTCTCCAGAAGGCAGAACAGCAAGTATTTGTGCAGTAATAGGAAATGCATCATATGATTTTAATAGAGTAGAGAGTAATCAATCGGATATTTTGAGATTATTAGTAGAACATGGTGCTAATATTAATTACCCTTCAATAGATGATTTTGATATTTTAGATGAAGTTCTTCCACCACTACATTTAGCTATATACGGTGGTAAAAAGGAAGTATTTGAAACATTAATTTCATTAGGTGCAGATATTAATATACAAGAAAATAGAGCAGGAATGACTCCAATTATGTATGCTGTTGAATATGGGGAGATGTACTTTGTTAAGAGGTTAATTGAGCTTGGTGTAGATTTTAGTTTGAAAAGTAATTATAATGAAAATGTTTTAACTTCTTGTCTTTATAGAACAAATGAGAATGAAGGAAAAAAATTATATAAATACTTTAGAAATTTGGGTGTAGAAATAACTGAAAGTAAATCAGGAGGAGATTTGTCTCTTAATCTACTTCATATAGCTAGTTCTATATCAAAAGTTGAATGGATAAAAGAGTTTAGTAAAGAGATAAATATAAATTTAGAAGATACAAATGGAAATTCGCCATTAATTTGGGCAATATCATCAAATTATAATATAGAAGTTAATGAAAGAGAAAAAGCAGTAAAAGAAATAATTTCATTGGGAGCTAATATAAATCAAGGGGATAAATTAGGTAGAACACCATTATTATGGGCAATAATGCTTAATCATATTACCTTATTTAAAATATTAGTTGAAGCTGGAGCTTCAATACCCCAATCTATATTAGCAGGGGAAGAATTAGGAGTAGACGCTGAAATTATAGAAAAATTAAAAATGTATATAAATGGAGATGAACTATATAATTAAAAATCCAACAAAGTTTTTTTAGCTTAATATATATGTTTTTTTATTAAGAAGTTGGTAAACTCTGTTAGGATGAGTGTTTTTTATTCAAATTTAAATTAGAAATATTATAAAAATAGACTGGTCATTGACCAGTCTATATTATTTTTAATCTACAGGTGTTAAATTAGGCATTTGATAATTATTAAAACTTTCTACATTTGGTCTATATGCTCTCATTAAGAAGTTCCAGTTATCTTCTACCCAAAGTACATTTTCCCCTTCAAATGTCATACCTTTAGGTACAAAATATACAGTAAAAGTCCCATCTTCATTCAATTTTACGTTGCTTGAATTAATGATATTATGTTCATTACTGATTAAGTATTTGTCTTCATCGTATATAGTTATACTCCAAAAAGCATCAACTTCTGGTTGTGTATAAGTTGCTGAATAAACTTTATCTGCTTTGAGATTAGGAGCATAAATAGCATACATAGCATTTTCATTAGCAGAAAGACCCCATGCTCCAGCTGTAGCAAGAACAAACTTCCATTCATCAGTTACTAGATTTCTTTCTTTAACCATACATCCTGCAGTCGAAGGTAATAGTTCATAATAAGGGATTAATTGTTCTCTAATATCTACCATTGTATCAAAATCTAAATTTTCTATATCCCATCCATCTTTAGCATTGTTAATTTGATATTGTGGTTGTAAAACATCAATTATATGTTTAATATCTTCTTCAGTAGCATTGGTACCAGTTCTTATTCCCACTGCAACATATTTAGTTGAAAAATCTTCTGAACTAAACTCATATGTACCACCACCATATAAATAGTAAGGTGTAAAGTGATTTTCATCGATTATTTGAATAGATAAAAATCTATCATCTATTTCAGGTATAGTTAATGTAAACCCTTCTTCAGTATTTACTACTGCTATAGAATAAACAGTGTCATTGTTTGGTGAAACTACCCATTTGTCTTCTGCTTTTGATAAGCCTTTAAAATGGCTAAAATTATTAATTCCCGCTCTATCTACAAAAGTTTTGAAAAATGAAAGAGATTCAGTTCTAATATATTCTTTTGCAGTCATACCATATGTTTCTGGTCTAACAGGCCAGCTACTTGAGTCATAATCTTTTATCTCTTTATTTTCTTTGTTTTCCAAAAGGATATTTTGGCTAAGCTCTTGGTTTGGTTGAGATACATTATTATTACATCCATATAATATAAATGTAGATAAAATTGCACTTAATACTAATATTTTCTTCATTTTTTTACCTCCTCTTGTTATAATCATATTATATTAAAAAAAATTAACGTAAGTTGTAAGTTTAGTTGACACTTTATAGATTTTTATTTTGACTTTATAGTTTTAATAATCTATTATTAAATTATAAGGAGGAAGATTAAATATGAATAAAAAGGAAGAAAAATTAGATAAGTTTATTGATATAATTGGAAAAGAAGTTTTTTCTACTTTAAAAAGGATTAAATATCCTGCTGGAACTAAACTGATAAATTATTCAAGTAACAACTATTATTATTATCTAATATCTGGAACTATATTTTTAATACATAATAATCATGAATCTGAACTAATTTTTCCATATCCTTCTATGGGTGGAGAGATTATAGGAAATATGTATTCTTATAACCCTTATGCAGAGAGTTGGGAATTTCAGGTGATAAGCGAATCGGAAGTGATAAGAATACCTAAAAGTACTTTTGACCAATTGAAGCAAAATAATATAAAATTTTTGAATTTTTTATTGGAAGATTCAGAAAAAAAAATGAGTGCAGCATGGGCTTATAGTTTTATTAGAATTAAAAAAGGTTTAGCAGGTGTTTATGCATACATTTTAGTAAACTATTCTGAAGATAATATTCTTGTTATTAGGTCAATAACAAAATTATGTGAAACTCTTGATGTTAGTAGGGCAGCTTTTTATAAAGTGCACAAATTATATGAAGAATGTGGGTATATTAAAAAAATAGATAAAAATAGAATAAAGATACTTAAAAAGTTTGAACTAATGGAAAAGTACGAAAATCAAGTATTAGAATCATAATATGTAAAAACAAAAGAAATCTTAAAAATTACAGGATAAATTTCCTATGTACTTTTAAGATTTCCATTAATTAATTTTTTAAATTAAGTTTTATTTTAATTTTATTATGAAATTTAAAATATCATTATAAACTTCATCTCTATTTGTTTCATTAAGCATTTCATGTCTTCCACCTTTATAAATCTTTAATGAAAGATTTTCTATCTTTTCAAGAGTATAAAGATCGTGTAAAAGTTTTAGACCTTTACCATATTTTCCTACAGGATCCATATCTCCACCAAAAATAAATATAGGTAAAGTTTTGGGAACTTTTTCTAATTCTTCCCTTTTCCAAAGTTTTTTGAGAGCACCGGGCATATATATATAAAGATTATTTGGACAGATAAAGCCACAATATCTATCTGATCTATATTTTTCAACTTCTTTTTCATCTCTACTTAACCAGTCAAATTCAGTTTTTTTGTCAGTTTTTTTATTATATCCCCAAAAAGCTAATTTATCCATTAATCTACTTGGTCTATTTCCAAATAGACTTTTTTCAATTTTTGCTAAAAGTTCAGCTAAACCAGACTCAAACTCTATTCCAGAAGTACTTCCAGACAAGATTAGAGCATCTAAAATATGAGGATATTTTTGTACTAATCGTTGACTTACAAAACTTCCCATACTATGACCAAGAATAATATGTTTACAATTATTATCTTCTTTTATTTTTTTTGCTAATATGTACTGGTCATCAACCATATGTTCAAATCCGTTTATTCCTATATCGCCAAGTAATTCATAATCTTCTCTGCTATTTCCATGACCTCTATGATCACTTGCATATACACTAATATTATGAGTATTCAAAAATTTTGCGAATCTTTCGTATCTAGCACTATGCTCAGCCATTCCATGAACTATTTGCACAGTGAAAAGAGGATTTTTTACTATCCATTCATTTACAAATAATTTTTTATCGTCTATTCCTCGAAAAAAAAAGCCCATAAAAGCACCTACTTCCTTTTTATTAGATTTATAACATACTCTTTGTTAAAAATCAATTAAATATAATTTTATACTATTTTTTATAGGAAGATGTAAAAATAAAAATACTCAAAAAAACAAAGGGCCAACTGATTTAGTTGGCAAATAATAACGTTAAATATTTTTATCCAATTGGATATTAACTTCCTTTGGAGCTGTAACAATTTCACTTAGTTTAAAGTGCTTGTATTTTGGTTGCTCTAACAATTTTAATAAATCATTTCTGATTTCATCACTAATAGCATCAATAGAAGGAATTTCTATTTCTAGAGTGTTCATAATCCACCTCCGAATCTAATTCTTGAACAAATGATACCATATTTCTATGAAAATTTCAAATAATTTTAACGTTAGATTGTTAATAATATTATATTCTTAACTTGAGAGAGGTAAAAATATTATTGTAATCTTATAGTATTTTTTTGAAACATAAACTATTTGAAAGATTGGTATAAGGTCCAAAATTTTTAGTGGGCAAAAAGCCTAGTTTTTTATAAAGATTTATTGCTTCTACCTGCTCACTTCCCGTTTCTAATAGAGCATATTTATAGTTATTATTTTTTGAATCATTTAGAAGAAACTCAACAACTTTTCTACCTATACCTTTTTTTCTAGAGTTCTCATCAACAAAAATTCTTTTTATTTCAATACTTTCATCATCAAATCTTTTATATGCACCACAAGCAACAAAATTTTTTCCATCATTAAAAAGTATAACTTTATCTAATTTATCTACTTTGTTATGTTTTGAATACTCATCTTGTTCCTCTACTTTGTTATTCCCCAAAGTTTTATCTAGTTTTTTTATTAAATTATGGAAATCATGGTTATTAATACTTACTTCTACTATCATTATTTACCTCCTTTTTTATAAAGTATATACTTTGTATAAAAGATTTAAAAATAGATATTCTTTATTATAGGTATAAACAATATAAATATAGGAGTAGAATATAAGTAGAGGGTAGAAGGTTAGATAAAAGAAGGTATAAGTGTTAGAATATTTAACTAAATAAATACTAGGCATAAAGAGTAATTTTTGGTAAAATGGAGTGTAATGTAAAATTTTATAAAGGAGTAATTATGATATATTTTGATAATGGATCTACTACTCCAGTTAATGAGAGAGTAAAAACAAAAGTTGTAGAATACCTAAATAATAATTTTGGGAATCCATCATCTCTACATAAATTGGGTGTAGAAGCAGAAAAGAGAATCAAAAGTGAAAGAGAGAAAGTAGCAAGATACCTTGGTGTTGAGAGCAAAAATATAGTATTCACATCAGGTGGTACAGAGTCTAATAATAATGCAATTAAAGGGACTTGTTATACTTTTCAAAATAGAGGAAAACATATAATAACAACTATTTTTGAACATGCTTCAGTTTATAATACTTTTAAAGATTTGCAAGCTGAAGGGTTTGAAGTAGAGTATTTGAAAGTTGATTCAAATGGATTTATTAATATAGATGAATTAAAAAAGAAAATTAGAAAAGATACAATACTTGTAAGTATTATGCATGTTAATAACGAAATTGGTAGTGTGCAAAACCTTGAAAGTATAGGAAAAGCAATAAAAGAAGTTAATAATAGAACTGTATTTCATACAGATGCAGTAGCTAGTTTTGGAAAAATTCCTATGGAGATAAAAAAATGGGGAGTAGATCTTTTGACTGCTAGTGGGCACAAGGTATATACACCTAGTGGAATAGGGTTTCTTTATGTAAGAGATGGTCTTAAACTAAACCCACTTATATCTGGTGGTGGACATGAAGATGGTAGAAGGTCTGGAACAGAAAATGTTCTTGGAATAGTTGCCCTTGGTGAAAGTATCAGCATATTATCGGAGAAAAATATAGTAGAAGAGATGAAAAAAGCTAATGAGTTAAGAACATATTTGGTAGAAAAGATAAAAAGTTCTATTAAAGATGTAAGGCTTAATAGCCCTGAAGTATATGATGGAGATAATCTAACTTCTTCTCCATTTTTAGTAAATTTAGGATTTAAAGGAGTTAAAGCAGAAGTTTTGTTACATTATCTAGAATCAAAAGATGTATATGTATCAACAACAAGTGCGTGCAACTCAAAAAGTAGTAAAAAAGCTAGTAGAGTACTAGATGCAATAAAAGTTCCACAAGAGTATTTAGAAGGTTCATTAAGAATTACTTTTTCTCATAATAATACAAAAGAAGAAGTAGATGAATTTGTTAGTGTATTAGAAGAAGGATTATTAATGCTTAGAATGCTTAGAAGATAAGGAGATAAATATGTATAGTGATATCATTTTACGTGAAGGTGAAATAGTTTTAAAGGGTAAAAATAGAAGAACATTTGAGTATGCCCTAATTGACAGTGTTAAGAGAGTTTTAAAAGATATAGACGGAATTAAGATAGAAAGAAGTTATGGAAGAATCTATATTAGAAACTCGAGAGAAAATACAGAAGAGATACTAAGAAGAGTAAAAACTATACCAGGAATCTACAATATGAGTCCTATTGTAAAGTGTGAAAAAGACCTTGATAAAATAAAAGAAAAAGCTTTAGAGATGCTTAAAAAAGCTATAGGAGATAAAAAAACTTTTAAAGTAGAAGGAAAAAGAAGTGACAAAGGTTACGAACTTACTTCTATGGAGATAGCTAGACAAGTTGGTGGATATATACTTGCTATGTATGACGGAGAACTTACAGTAGATGTAAAAAATCCTGAAGTAGTAGTAAATGTAGAGATTACATTTAAAGGAGCTAATATCTTCTCTGAAAAGATAAAAGGAGCAGGAGGATTACCAGTTGGTACTGGTGGTAAAGGACTTATATTATTAAGTGGTGGAATAGATAGTCCAGTTGCTGCTTGGATGGGTATGAGAAGAGGAGTAGCAGTTGATGGTATCCATTTCCATTCATTCCCATTTACTAGTGAAAGAGCAAAAGAAAAAGTAGTTGATTTGGCAAAGATCCTGTCAAAAACTAGAGGATATATGAGATTATTTGTAATTAACTTTACAGAAATCCAAAAACAAATTGGTTTACAATGTCCAGAAGAATACTACATAACTATTATGCGTAGATATATGTATAGAATATCTACTATAATTGCTGAAAGATATGATTATAAAGCATTATTCACTGGAGAATCAATAGGGCAAGTAGCAAGTCAAACTCTAGAAAGTATGGCAGCTATAAACCATGTAACAAATATTCCTATACTTAGACCATTAATAGCTATGGATAAAACAGACATAATAGATATAGCGAGAGAAATTGGAACTTTTGAAACTTCAATACTTCCATATGAAGATTGTTGTACAGTATTTGTGCCAGAAAGACCAGTAATCAAGCCTAGTATAGAAATAGCTGTTGAAGGTGAAAAAGATATGGATATAGACGGTTTAATAGAAGACTGTATCAATAGTAGTACTCTTATAACTATTTATCCAGATGGAAATACTAAAGAAGAAAAATTAATTGATTTAGAAGTAAAATAAATTTAAAAAAGTTGTGTTTATACACAACTTTTTTTATGTTTTGATTTGAACTCTATATTTTATATGATTGAAGTATTTTATATTTTGGACTAAAGTCTACTTACTTTTTAGCAACCAACCAAAAAGTAAGCAACC
>CAZHXU010000072.1:0-12455 GCA_964536535.1 uncultured Fusobacteriaceae bacterium | reverse complement strand
TCCTTATTTTATATAGTTAAACTATTTAAAAATATACTTTTTTTTAAAAGTGTAGTCCTAGGACTACACTTCATTTTTTTTTAATTTATTATAATTAGTTAGAAGAAAAAAGGAGGTATTATTGTGATTAGAAGAAAAATAATTTTTATAATGTCACTAGTTTTAGCTAGTACTATATTTGCAGAAGAAAAAAAAGAAACTGAAGTTGCTGATATGTCTGACCCAATGGCTATCTATACTATGGTAGGAGGTTCCTATGGAAATAGTGGAGCTGATTTCAAATTTATGAAAACTTTAGAATCAGACAATCCAACAGGAGGTAGAGCTCTAATTGGAGAAGCAAAAGGTGGTTTCAAAGGAGATGAGTTATTTTCAGACTATAGACTTAGATATTTTGAAGCTGACTTCAAAACTGGAAGAGGGAATTCTATAGATGTTATGTATAATTCTGCCAGTGAAAGAGGAACAGTTACTACTGGGATAATGCAAGCTTTACCCCTAACTGAAAAATTCACTCTGTATCCCATTGTTGGTGCTGGTTTAGCTTTTAGTCAAGATGAGTTACAAGGAATAAATTCTCCTGGTGCTTTCCTTAATTTTACACTTTATTCAAAGTATCAGTTAACAGACAAGATTTGGTTTAACTATAATCCTTCGTACAATCATGGTATTTATGGAGCTGATACTTTCAAAGACAATTTAAAAGGTGAAGAAGGATTAAATCATGAATTTATTGCATCTTATCAAATTAATCCAATAAGTAATGTTAGGGCTTACTATAACGTAAACCAAGCTAATCTTGATGATGGAGTCTGGAAACTTGAATACAATAGACAAATAACTAAATAGGATAAAATTAATAAAAAAATTATTTCAGTTTCACCAATTTCTTTTTTTTAGGAACATAAACATATAAAGATACTTTATCATAATGAATAGTTCCTGTTAAAAAGAATAGAAGCTGATGGTTATTTTCGTAGATTACAAAAAGAAAAGATTGTTATGTTCACATAAAATCCAAAGAAGAGTACTATAATCTCTTTGTAAGTAAATTTTTTCATCGAAACAACCCATGGGGATTAAAGTCCCCATCCTAGATTTGTTAATAAACTAAATTATATAGTTTTCAAACATAACACGTCATTTCCTAAAATAAAAAATGAGCTATATGCTCATTTTTTATTTTTATCAGTATACAATTTTATTTGTTTTTTAATTATTTTACAGGAACAAATCCTTCTCTTTTTACTATTTCTTGACCTTTAGATGAAAGTATAAAATCAACTAATTCTTTCGCATTTCCTTCTGCACCTTTTTGTACATACCAGTATACACCTCTTGCTATAGGATATTCTTTACTTGATACTTTTTCAAAACTTGCTTCTACTCCCTCTACTTTCACAGAGTGAACAGTATTATCCATATATCCCATACCAATGTAGGCAATTGCACCTTTACTTTCTCTAATTTCTTGTTTTAAAGCTTCATTAGAAGGTAAAAATAATGCTTTTGTTGAATACTCATCAGTAGCATCTTTTTTTCCTTGTCTAAGTACTTCTTCTTTAAAATAAGCGTGTGTACCAGATGATGAATCTCTTGATAAAACTATAATTTCTCTATCTTCTCCACCAACTTCTTTCCAGTTAGTTATTTCACCTACAAATATTGCTCTAATTTCTTCTAAACTAAGATCTTTTACAGGATTATCATTATTAACAATTACAGTAATTCCGTCATATCCAATAGTTACTTCTTCTATACTAAGACCAGCTTCAGTTGCTTTATCAAACTCACTTGATTTCATCTCTCTACTTGCCATAGCTATATCTATTGTTTTATTTATTATTGCTGCTATACCAGTTCCTGATCCTCCACCAGTTACTGCTATTCTAGCTCCTTTATTTTCTTTCATAAACTCTTCTGCTACTGCTTGAGATACATTTAATATAGTATCTGAACCTTTCAGTTGTACTACTTGATTTTTATTTTTCTTTCCAAATCCGAAAAATGCATAACTTTTTTTATTTACAGCTGTGAATCCTATTAACCCTAACATACATATTAAAACTATTTTTTTCATTTTAATCCTCCTTTTATTTACTTACAAGAGGATTATATAAACTTTATGTTAAAGGGAAATAAAGTTTCTGTAAAAGTTATGTAAAATAAACTGTATTATTCTTTGGAAGTTGGTTTTTGAGTAGAAGCTTCTCCTACTTTAAACTTCATTATTTTTCCCCCTTCTACCTCTAAAACCATATCTCCCTCTTTATCTATTTTTTTACCTATACCTTTGTATAGTTTCCCACTTGAATAAAACTCTATCTCTTTATTCTCAAGGTAATTATCCAAATTAATTTCTCCAAGTATCTCAGACCACAAACCTCTATAAAAATTATTCATATAAAGTTTTATATTATCTATGATTTTATTAGCCACTTCTACTTTATCATACTTCCTATTACTATGTGTGTACATACTTGTTGCAATTTCACTCAAATCTCCAAAATCTTCGTGATTAAGATTAAGTCCAATTCCAACTATAAATTCATCATCAACTTTTTCTACAAGTATTCCACTTAATTTTTTATCATATAAATAAATATCATTAGTCCACTTAAACTTATATGGCAAATCTTCTATAGTTTTAAGGGTATATAACAAAGCCCCACCAATAACTAAAGGAAGTTTAAGATACTCCATCATAGATATGTTTTTATCTTCTTTTATAACTATAGAAAACATAAGCATATCTTCACTAGAAAGCCAAACTCTTCCACTTCTACCCCTTCCCTTATTTTGCATATGGGCTAATACAGCATCATAATTTTTTTTCCCTGTTTTTTTCTTCAAATAATCATTAGTCGAATCTATAACATCAAGTATTTCTAACATAATCACACCTTCTTTTCATTAGATTTATTCCATTTTTCTAATAACTTTTTATACTCTTCTTCATTTATACCACATCTACCTATAAAACTTCCAGGTCTATTAAGTCCATGAAAATCAGAACCTCCAGTATAAAAAAGTCCCCTTTTTTCCGATTGATTTTTATAATATTGTATATCTTTTTCTTCCATATTAGGATAATATATTTCTACTGCATCCAAACCTTCATCCAAAAGCATATCTAAAAACTTTTCAAACTTCTCAGGTCCAAATCCCATAAGTATAGGGTGAGCTAAACTTACTATACCGCCACTTTCTTTTATTAATTTAATAGCATCAAAGGGGCTTAAGTTTTGTTTAGGTACATATGCTGCTCCATTTGGTCTCAAATATACATGAAAAGCTTCACTTTTACTATACACATAACCTTTTTTCATCATAGCATTTGCTATATGTGTTCTGCTTATAATATTTCCTTCTACTTCTTCCATCAACTCTTCCATAGTTATATAGAGTTTTCTTTTAGCTAGTTTTTCAAGTATAAGTTTAGTTCTTACTTCTCTATCTTTTTTCAATTGTTCTAATTTGTTTAATAACTTTTTATTATTCACATCAAACATATATCCTAGTATATGCACTTCTTTTCCTTCATACTCAGTAGAAAATTCTATACCAGGTATCACTTCTACCCCTATTTCTTTCCCTTTTGATATAGCTTCCAAAAGACCATCAATAGTATCATGATCTGTTAACGCAATCTTATCTAACCCTCTTTTTTTCGCGTCTTCTACTACCTCACTTGGAGTAAATGTTCCATCACTCGCTATACTATGCATATGCATATCTATAATTTTATCTTCATTCATAATCTAACTCCTAATTTTTTTCATAAAATCAACTGGCAAATATTGTTTTCTTATCCTATTTTCTGGTTTTTTATCTACAAGATATAAACATATTAAAAATAGATACTCTAATGGTTTCATTAATATATAAGTCAAATCGGCTTTATAACTATTTGTTATAAGTTTCGACAATGGATATCCATAGCTATCATAAATATCTCTAATAAACTTATGAAACTTAGGAAATTTCTCCATTATCATATCTTCAAATGCATTTGCTACCATCAGTTGTCTATTAACTACAATTTTTTTACCGCCACGAAGCCCAAAACGTTTTGGTTTCACTATATTTTCATGTCCTCTTAAAGCAACAGTACACAAATAATGCCCCCCTCCAGACACTGGTGGAGGTGAAATTTGTTGTGACAAAGTCCAGTCACTAGTTTCAGTAAAAACTTTAATTAAACTATCTGCATCTTGCCCAAATAATATCAATATCAATATTAATATTATAAGTACTGGGAAAGTAAATAAAATAATAACTAAGTTCCAATTACTAGATTTAATAATAATTTTATTTATTTTATCTAAAAATTTATTCTCAAAAGTTTTAGAAAGTCCTTCTTGGATATATTTCCTTTTATATTCTAAAAACAAACTTATTGAACATATAAAAAAGTTTATTCCTGGAAGCAATAATAATAATTCAGAACTTATCCCTAGAGGATCTGTATAATATTCATACTCTCCAAAGAGATGTTCCCATAGTTGTACTAATACTACTAAACTAAGGATATTTGCTAACAAAACCAAAGACCAGCAAAGTACATATAAAAGCGGAGCTATTTCTCCCTTTTTTTTCCTCAAAAAGATATAACTAATATATGCTAGTAGATAAATAACCACTATAGATAAAATATGTTTACCACCAAGGGGGCTATGTACCATTACACCATCTTCTCCCATTGCTAGTGCTACAGTGTACTCTTTATAGTCCAAAAACATCCAAAGTAATACTACATATATTACACTAAGGAATATACTATATATATCTGCATTTCCAAATTTTTTTATTTTTTTCTTTCTAACTAAAGTTACAAAATTATTAATTACAAGTACTAAAGGTAATCCACAAAAAATAATATATAAAATAATAGCAATTACTAAAAGCAAAACAATACCCCCATATTAATAATTTTTCAATGAAATTAATAAAGATGGCAAAAGCCATCTTTATTTTCTATCTACCACAACAGTTTTTATACTTTCTTCCACTTCCACAAGGACATTCTTCATTTCTACCTACTTTATTACTAGTTCTTGGACTTTGTTTCTCTTGTCCTTCTTCACCAGCTTTACTAGGGTCTGAATGAATATAGTTCACTTTTTCATTTCTTTGGTGATTCATGTTTATCTCTTCTTCATTTTTTTCTCTAATTCTAATTTTGAATAAGAATGAAGTTACTTCTTCTCTAATTGTAGATAACATCTCTTCATATATTTCAGAAGATAATAATTGATACTGTACTAGAGGATTACTTTGTCCATAAGCTCTAAGATGTATCCCTTCTTTTAATTGATCAAGAGTTCTTAAGTTCTCTCTCCATCTACTATCAGTTACTTCAAGTAAGATATATTTTTCTAATTTTCTTAATAATTCACTTCCAAATAAATTTTCTTTTTCTTCATATTTTTCTAGAAGTCCATTATTTATAATATTTATTGCATCTTCTACTGTTTCTTTTCTGATTTGATCCACATCTATTTCATACTCATATAATTCCAAGATTCTCTCTTGTAATCCTTCAATATCCCAATCTCCATTAGTTTCTCCACTAAGTTTTGATCTAGATTCAAGTATTATTACATCTTTTAGCATTTCAAGTATAGTTTCTTTTAGGTCTTCTTTCATTATTGCAGCATCTCTACTACTATAAACAGCTTCCCTTTGTTTATTCATAACATCATCATATTCTAAAAGATTTTTTCTTATTCCAAAGTTTCTTGTTTCTACTTTACCTTGAGCTTTTCCAATAGATCTAGATATCAATTTATGAGTTATAGGTTCTCCTTCTGGCATATTAAGTCTAGTCATAACTGCCGCTACTCTTTCACTTCCAAATAATCTCATAAGTTCATCTTCAAGTGATAAGTAAAATTCAGATGCTCCAGGATCTCCTTGTCTACCAGAACGCCCTCTAAGTTGATTATCTATACGTCTACTTTCATGTCTTTCTGTACCTAGGATAAATAATCCTCCTGCTTCAAGAACTTTTTGTTTTTCCTCTTCACATTGTTTTTTATACTTTTCAAGCACTTCTTCATAACTAGGATCTGTATCAGCTACTTCTGCTTTAGCAAGAAACTCTGGGTTTCCTCCAAGCATAATATCTGTTCCCCTACCTGCCATATTTGTAGCTATAGTAATAGCTCCAAATCTACCTGCTTGAGCAACTATATCTGCTTCTTTAGCATGGAATTTGGCATTAAGTACATTATGAGGTAATCCTTTTCTCTTTAATTGTGCAGCTAACATCTCAGAGTTAGCAATAGAGATTGTTCCAACAAGTACTGGTTGACCTTTTTGATGTAATTCTTCTATTTTATTTACAATAGCTCTTATTTTTTCATCATGTGTTTTATATATAACGTCTTCTCTATCATCTCTAATAATTGGTTTGTTAGTTGGTATTACCATAACTCCCAAGTTATACGTATGCATAAATTCAGCTGCTTCTGTTTCAGCTGTACCAGTCATCCCTGATAATTTATTGTACATTCTAAAGTAGTTTTGAAGTGTAATAGATGCTAATGTTTGGTTAGCTCCTGCTATATTTACTCCTTCTTTTGCTTCTATAGCTTGATGAAGTCCTTCAGAGTATCTTCTACCCTCAAGCGCTCTCCCTGTAAATTCATCTATTATAACTACTTGTCCTTCTTTTACTAAGTAGTCTTTATCTCTAGCAAATAATTCTTTAGCTCTAATTGCTTGGTTTAAGTAGTGAGTTAATTCTACATTTTCTGGTGAATAAAGGTTATCTATTTTTAAGATTTGCTCTACTCTTTTAATTCCTTTTTCAGTAAGAACTAAACTTCCAGCTTTCTCATCTACTTCATAATCTCCCCAATCTTCATCAGGTATATTCATAGCTCTTTTTTGTTTAGGATCTTTTATTCCTTCTGTTTTAAAACTTCTCGTTAATTGTTTAGATACATCATTAAATACTTTATACCATTTGGTAGTTTGCTCACTAGCACCACTAATAATAAGAGGTGTTCTAGCTTCATCTATTAATATTGAATCTACTTCATCGACAATTACATAGTTAAGTTCTCTTTGTACTCTTTGTTCAAATTGAGTAACCATATTATCTCTTAAATAGTCAAAACCAAATTCACTATTTGTTCCATATGTTATGTCACTTCTATATGATTGATGTCTCATTTGATGTGGCATTCCATTTGTTATTACTCCAACAGTTAATCCCAAGAATCTATATACTCTACCCATAAGTTCCATATCACGAGTAGCTAAGTAATCATTTACTGTGATTACATGTACACCTTTTTGTGAAAGGGCATTTAAATAAACTGGACAAGTGGCAACTAATGTTTTACCTTCTCCCGTTTTCATCTCTGCTACTTGACCTTCATGTAGTGCAATACCACCTATAAGTTGCACGTCATAATGTCTCATACCAAGAGTTCTTTTTGATGCTTCTCTAACAACAGCAAATGCTTCTACTAGAATATCATCTAAAGTTTCTCCCTTTTCTAATTTAGTTCTGAATTCAACAGTTTTAGCTTTTAATTGCTCATCTGTTAATCCTTCCATTTCTGGTTCGAGCTTATTAATTTCATTTACTATTTTCCTAATTCTTTTAAGCTCTCTGTCATTTTTTGTTCCAAATATTTTACTTATCGCATTTAACATAGCTATACTCCTCATTTTATAATATAAAGTTATACTTATCAGAATTTAGTATTTTACTAGCATATCCTACCATATCTATATCCAATAGTCAATGTAACATCTGTATTTTGTACAATCTGATTTACTTTCATATTCACGCCCTTTAAATAAGCATAAGTTTTAAAAGTTAATATTAAAACTATTCATAAAAACTTTATAATATAAAAACGACCAATTTTCTAAAAAATTAGTCGTTTCAGATTGAAGATAAAGGACTAATTTTTTAGAATTTAGTCCTTTTTTGTGAATTAAATTTTTTTTTATACCACTATACAATTACTACTTCTACCCCTTCTGCTTCACATATTCCTTTTAGATACAGCATCTCTTCATCAGTTGGGCTAGTGTAGTCACAAGTACTTCTGACACCGTATTTTCTGTATTTAATCAGTTTATACCTGATATTTTTCCCTTTGATTATTTCTAATGTTTTTTTTACTGTATCTTCATTATAAAGAACTTTTGGAATAATTACACTTCTAACTTCATATAATTTATCCATTTTACTAAGTATCTCAAGGTTTTTAAGTATTTTTTTATTATCATTTTTCATAATTTCAAAATGTTTTTTTTCATCTACACTTTTTATATCGAGCATAAATTTATCTGTAACTTCAACTAAATCTTTCATATAATCAAAATCCCAATAACCATTTGTATCCAGATACACATCTAAACCTAAGTTTTTAATAAGAGGTATAATTTCAAGTAAAAAATCTTTATGCAAAGTACACTCTCCACCACTAAATGTAACACCTCGAATAAAGAGTTTTAATCTCTTTATGATTTTTAATAAATCTGCCGAACTGTGCTCTTTAGTTTTGGGGCTAGAATTATGTGCGCATGTTTTTATACATTTATCACAGTGTGTACACAACTCTTCAGTCCAAACTACTTTTCCCTCAATAATTTCAAGAGCTTTAGACTGACACTTTTCTACACAACTACCACAATGTATACATTTATTTATTGTTTCTGGATTATGACAGTACACACAATCTAGATTACATCCTTGAAAAAATACAACAAGCCTATTACCAGGTCCATCTACACTAGAATTTTTGATAATATTATTGATTATACCTTTATTCATCTATCTCTCTTTTTTTTCTAGAAAGAGCTTTCCCGTTATCTCTCGCTCCCATACCAAGTACTGTTGTATCTCTTAAAACAGCTTGACCTTTTTCGAGTTTTTCTATCTCTGATTTTTTAACCAAATATCCAGTTACTCTTACTACATCACAATCAGATCCATAAAATGATATATATCTCATACCTGCATTAAAACTCCCTTTAATTATATCAAGTACATAATCAAGATTTTTTTTTGCAGTTTCTTCAAAAGTAAATATATCACCAATTCCACTTGGAAAATATTTATGAAATGGTGCTGATTGTATCAAATGCTCTACAAGTTCTGGTTCCTCTCCTACAGGAATTCTACATCCTGGACTATCTTCCAAATCTGTATCTATTCCTACTTGTGCATGTAATAAAAATTTACCTCCAGTAAATTTACAATATTTATTCTTATGTTTAGATACTAATTCTTCTAATTTTTCTATTATTCTAAGACCTAATTCATTAGCATTCTCACTATAACCAAATCTTTCTTTTTCGCCTTCTAATTCCATAAGTGTATTTACACACTCAGCCAAACCAACTAAACCAAACATTCCAGTAAAGTTGTCTAAATTTATAAAACCTTCTTTTACTAAAAAATTACTTTTGAAAAAAGCTGTTTCTTCAACTAAAAATTCGATTCTTCTATCCATGTAGTCTGTCATTCTGTCTACCAAATCAACCAGAGTTTTTGAAAAAAACTCTTCTTTATTACTAGCTTTTTGAGCTAATTTTCCAAGTCTTGTTCTCACAAGTGTAAAAGCTCCACCACCTACTTTTAGTCCATTATAACAACTTACTATACCATAATTACCATTTAGGTCTTTTTCAAATTCTTTATTATTTGCAAAACTTGGTTTACTTCCTCCAAGAGCTACTTTCACTGCATCTAGAGCAAACTCTTCAGTTGTCTCATCCATGTCATATTTTATTGTAAAATTTGGAGTAGGATTATCTAATTCTTCAATTGCTCGAAGCAAAAGTTTCCCAGCTTTTGTTTCTCTAGGACCTATATTTGCATGACAAAAACTATCTGTAATAGTTTTATCAATATGATTTAGAAAAAGTTTGATTGCTTTAAAACTTTCTTCTTCATCTTCTACATAAGGATCCAATAGATAATCCAAATTCCCTATATATACAGGCATAGTTGTAATACTTGGTATATGTTTATAAAAAATAAGTAAATTATGTGTTGCTTCCCAAATATCATTTGCTTTAGTTATTTCTAAGAATTTACACCCTTCATTCATAAACTTTTCAAAATCTACTACTATATACCTTGGTCTATAAGGAGCATTACCTTCAAACAAATCACAAATTATCCCTTCATCTAACCACTGTCTAGTCTCTTTTGTTATCTCCAGTGGTTCAATGCTATTTTCCCCTTCTCTTGCAAGAGCTACAACTTGTTGCTCAAAAGTCAACTTTTCGTCTTTTAGTATCTCTAGTATTCTTGACATAGTTTCCCTCCAATTTTAACTTACAGAATAAAATACTGATAAAAACATAAGTACACTTCCACCCATTACAAATAAGTGCCAGATAGCATGTGTATATCTTATTTTTTTCATCATATAAAATATAGTTCCTGCTGAATATGTTATTCCCGCTGCAACTAATAAATTTAATGCTATAGGATTTAAGTTTGCTTTAAGTGAATCAAATGCAAATACAACCATCCATCCCATAAACAAATATATAAGTGTTGATAACAACTTTAATTTCCCTGCAAATTTAACTTTAAATAAAATCCCAAGTGTAGTCAAACTCCATTGAACTATAAATAATATCCAAGAAGCTGCTCCTGTTATAATAGTTAATAAAAAAGGTGTATATGATCCTGATATCAGTACATATATAGCCGAATGATCCAGTATCTTAAATACCTTTCTTGCTTTAGTATCTTCTGGTAACATATGATATACGCTAGACATAGTATATAAAAGTAGAGTTGATACTCCAAAAACTGTAAATCCAATAACATGTTTATAATTTCCATATGTTGCAGCTCTCACTGCTAATATTGCTATTCCTGCTATAGCTAAACCTGCTCCTAGCAAATGAGTTATTGTATTTGCTAGTTCTTCTCCTCTACTGTAACTTTTATTCATTCTTAACCCTCCAAAAATGATTTAATAATACTTAATTATACTCTTATTTTTAAATTGTGGCAAGAAGAAAAAATTTACTTAAAAACTAAACAATTATTTATAAAAAAAATGCTTCAAAAACTTACCTTATTATATGTATGTTTTTTATTTACTTCTACTCCTATTTTATAATTTAATTTTAGTTTTCCTATTTGTATATAAAAAAAGACTGATTACAAACCAGTCTTCACTTTTATATTAGTCACCTTTTTTATTTACTACAAATGTAATAGGGCATCCTTCAAATCCAAAAGCTTCTCTAAACTTATTTTCTAAATATCTTAAGTATGAGAAGTGTAAAATATCTGGATGGTTACAGAATAATGCAAATATTGGTGGTGCTGCACTTACTTGAGTAGCGTAGTTAATCTTAACAACTCTTCCTTTTCTTGTAGGTGGAGCATTCATTATTGTAGCTTCTTTTAATATGTTATTTAATAATCCTGTACTAATTCTCTTAGTATATTCATCATAAATAAATGAAGCTGTTTCAAGTATTTTAAGAACTCTTTGTCCTGTTAAAGCAGAAACAAACATAATTGGAGCATAGTTTAAGAATGGTAGTTCACTTCTTACTATAGCTTCAAATTCTTTAAGAGTTTTATTATTTTTTTCAATTAAATCCCATTTATTAACTGCAATTATAATTGGCTTTTTCTCATCATGTGCAAGACCTGCAATTCTTTTATCTTGATCCGTCACACCTTCTCTTGCATCTAACATTAATACACTTACTTCAGCTCTTTTTATAGATTTAATCGCTCTAAGAACCGAATAGTATTCTAAAGATTCTTCAATTTTAGATTTTCTTCTAATTCCAGCAGTATCTATAATAACATATTTTTCTTCATTATATTCAAAAGCTGTATCTATTGCATCTCTTGTTGTTCCTGCTATCTCACTTACGATACTTCTTTCTGCTCCACAAAGTCTATTTGTAAGTGATGATTTTCCAGCGTTTGGCCTACCAATCAAAGCAAGTTTTAATCCCTCTTCTTCTTCAGGAAATTCTAATTTATTAATTCTTTCTGTTACTTCATCAAGCATATCACCTAAATTGGCTTTATGTTCTGCTGATATAGGTACTAAACTTTCAAAACCTAATGACCAAAATTCATAGATTTCATCTTGAACTCTTGTAACATCATCAACTTTATTAACTACTAATATTACTGGTTTATTTTTCTTTCTAAGAATATAAGCAATTTCTTCATCTAAAGCTGTTATCCCTGCTTTAATTTCAACTACAAACAGTATTACATCTGCTTCTTGCATTGCTACTTCTGCTTGTTGTTTTATTTTAGTCATCATAAAGTCATTATTTCTTGGTTCTAGCCCACCTGTATCTACTAAAACAAATTCTGTTCCACACCATTCAGTTTCTCTATATAATCTATCTCTTGTAACACCTGGTGTATCCTCTACTATTGCTGCTCTTTCTCCAACTAATTTATTAAATAGTGTTGATTT
>CAZHXU010000071.1:0-12639 GCA_964536535.1 uncultured Fusobacteriaceae bacterium | reverse complement strand
TGGGTAACAAAAATTGATAGTGAAAAGGAAAGAGCAAAAAAAGTAATAGAAAAAATTAATAACCTAGAAAAAATATTTGGTGAATTAGAAGAAGTTTTATCGAAATAATTTTTTTGATTACTATTATTTTTATTTAACGGTATAGTAAAAAAGTAGTTTATGCCATAACATAAACTACTACTTACATTTTATATATTTTTTTGGAAATCAGGGTATATAAATAAAATTACTTCTATTAATCCTTGAATTTCATCATTAGTTAATTTTACTTCTCTTTTGTTTTGAGGTTTATCATTTTGCTCAAAAGTAATAGAAACTTCATTAGTTAATAATCTTCTATATATTTCTAAAGCTTTTTCTTCAGTAAGTACCGAATCAGAAGCATATCCATAGTATCCTTCAATTTCGTCACCTGTATCAAGTCCAAGCTCTCTTGTTGCAAATGTGAAAACAAGTGGCTCTAATCCTTTTGCTGTTAATAAAGTTTGATTAAATGAGACAGTCCAATCAAAATCCTCTTTTTTAATAGATTTTCTCAGGTTTCTGAAAACTATTCTTAGATAATTTTTTTCTTTAGTTTGATATTTACCAGCATAGATTCTTATTACATGGCTTGGGTCAGATTTTTCAAGTGATTTGTGAAGATAAAAATTAACATCTTTAGCTTTTACCACTTCAATATTTTTATTTCCTGGAACGGTGTTAGAACATCCTAGTAAAACCACTAAAAAAATTAGTAACAACAATTTTGTAAATTTATTTTTCATAGTTCCTCCTTAAAAATTTTCTAAATAATAATATCATACTTGAAATTATATTTCAATAAAAACTATAAAAAGAGGTTAAAATATTTAATTACTTTTTCTTGTTCTTTTACTTGTTAATAACAAATCTCTAAGGTAGTTTTCATTTTTTGCTTCTACCCACCTTCTATCGAAATCAACTTCCTGTACAATATAGATAATTGAAGCCAGTATCTTTAGATGCAAACGTCTTTCCATAGGAGTCCCAATAAAAACAAATATAGCTTTTATATTTGGAAAGATATCTGAAAACTCAAGACCATCTTTACTTCTGTATACAAGTAGTTTAAATCCCTTTGATTTTTCTAATACTATATGAGGTACAGCAACAAAATCACTCAGAGCCGTACTTGTACTCATCTCTCTCTTTATAAGCAAATCAAAGATTTCTTTCTGCTCATAATCACAGAACTTACTCAAATCTTTTGAAACTCGCTCTAAAAACTCAGCAAGAGTATATCTCTTTTGCAAATCAATTACTTCTGCATCTTTGACTAAAAAATCAAACTCATCATAAGCAATCTCTTCCCTTTCTCTCACTATTTCACGAAGCTCATCCTCTAGACTATGACTAGTAAGCTTTTTGTCTGTAATCCTCTCAAGGAGATGAAGAAGAGCATATTCTTTGTCTGTATGTTTTTTGCCATAAAAGAAGTAGATAGAAATAGCAATAATTAATAAACCTATACTTATTTCTGCTGCTGCAAAACCTAGGTCTATTATAAAGAATGTAAAGACAGCAATACTAAGTATCTGTATCCAAGGATATAACGGAGCTTTGAATGATGGTTTGTAATTGGCTACTTTACTCTCACGTAATATGATAACAGCTATATTAGTAAGCACATATGATGTAAGTACAACAGTAGAAGCTACTTTAACTAGGAGCTCTAATTGGAGTAGAAGTGATAATATGATTATAGTTCCAGTAATTAATATAGCTTTTATAGGTGTATTAAACTTTTTATGTAATGAATTTATTTTTTTTGGTAATAAATTGTCACGACTAAGTGCAAGTGGATATCTTGATGCAGCCATTATTCCTGCATTAGCAGTAGTAATAAATGCTAGAGCTGCAGCAATCGTAATTACTATGTATCCAATATCACCACTGATTAATTTTGCTGTATCTGCAATGGGAGTAATAGAGCTTGCAAGAGTATCTCCAGGTAAAATTCCAACAGTAACAATAAGCATTAAAGTATAAAGAGCTGTAATTGTAAGTACAGATAAAAACATAGCAAGGGGTATATTAACTTTTGGATTTTTTACTTCTTCTGAAACACTAGCAATATTTAACAAGCCTCCAAAAGATATAAAAATAAAACCAGTAGTCATAAATACGGAATTAAGCCCATTGGGGGCAAGTGGTTCAAAATGAGTAAAATTAATCTTATCTACTCCTAAAAATATATATAGTATCATTAAAAATAATAGTGCAATAACTAAAATTACTTCTAGTTTGGCTGCTTCTTTGACTCCTTTTATATTTAGAAGTAAAAAAATTAGACATAAACTAGTAGATATAATAAAAAGATTAAAACCAGTAAAAATATGTATAACTTCGGATAATCCATATATGGCAAAAGCTGTTTTTAGAGATAGAGCTATCCAACTTAGTAAACCAGAAATAGTACCAATAAGTGGTCCAAGACTTCTATTTATAAAATAGTAATCTCCTCCTGCTTTTGGCATAGCAGTGGCTAGTTCTGCAGTGCTAAAAACTCCTAACATAGCTAGAATACCTGCAAGTAAATAAGAAAAAAATACAGCAGGACCACTTTTTCCAAAGGCAATTCCAGGAAGTATAAATATACCAGAACTTATCATAGCTCCAGAAGCTATGCTGAAAACATCTAGAAATCCTAATTCTTTTTTGAGTTCCATAAAATTCTCCCTTTTCTAAAAAGTTTAAATAAAAAATTCTTGTTCAATTATTAATATTCTTTATAGTATTATATTTAAAAGAAAATTTATAAAAAAATTACCTTTAAAGAATATTCGTAAGGGACTTTTTATTTCCTACATTTTTTGTAATCTAATTAAGAGAAACTATTGATACCTTGTGAATTATATAAAATATTAATAGTTTGGAGAAAAAATATATATCTTTTGAGGAAAATAAAAGATTATAAATTTTGTAAAAATATGCTATAATTAAAGGGATAGAAGGAAAGGTGTATTTTTTTTGGAAAAAAACATCATTGATAATATAAATCTTAATTGAAATAAACATAACATATATTAATAAAGGGTTTAAAATAAATTTGAGTAATAGCGGGAGGAGATAATATGACTAGGAAGTTCAGAAAAGTATTAGTTGCAAACCGTGGGGAAATTGCAATAAGAGTAATTAGAGCCTGTAAAGAACTAGGAATAAGAACTGTTGCAATTTATTCTGAAGAGGACAAAACTTCTCTTTTTAGAACAAAAGCTGATGAAGCTTATTTAATAGGTAAAGACAAAGGTCCTATAGACGCGTATTTAGCTATTGATGAGATAATCAAATTAGCAAAGAAAAAAGGTGTAGATGCTATACATCCAGGTTATGGATTCTTATCTGAAAATGCTGATTTTTCAGACAGATGTGAAGAA
This sequence comes from uncultured Fusobacteriaceae bacterium, assembly GCA_964536535.1. Classification (GTDB taxonomy): domain Bacteria; phylum Fusobacteriota; class Fusobacteriia; order Fusobacteriales; family Fusobacteriaceae; genus CAZFBB01. Next base: position 9,241 of record CAZHXU010000071.1, on the reverse strand, counting down.
GCTGGAATAGTATTTATTGGTCCTACTGGAAATATGATGAATAGTTTGGGAGACAAAATCCAATCGAAAATAGTAGCAAATAGTGTAAATGTACCTACTATTCCTGGTGTAGATAAACCAGTAAAATCAGAAGAAGATGTTGTTGAATTTGCAAAAATTTGTGGATATCCAGTAATGCTAAAAGCCGCTGCTGGTGGTGGTGGACGTGGAATGAGAATAGTAAGAGATGAAGAAGAATTATTATCTCTTTATAGATCTGCAAGAAACGAATCTATAAAAGCTTTTGGAGTAGATTCTATATTTATTGAAAAATATGTTGAGAATCCAAAACATATAGAAGTACAAATCCTTGGAGATAATCATGGAAATGTAGTTCATCTTTTTGAAAGAGATTGTTCTGTTCAAAGAAGACATCAGAAAGTAGTAGAAATTGCACCTGCAGTTACTTTATCAGATGAAAAAAGAAACGAAATATGTCAAGATGCTATAAAAATAGCACAAGCAGTTAATTATAGAAATGCGGGTACTATAGAATTTTTATTAGATGCTAGTGGAAATCATTATTTTATAGAAATGAATCCAAGAATCCAAGTTGAACATACAATTACTGAAATGGTTACAGGTATTGATTTGGTTCAAAGTCAAATTCAAATAGCAGAAGGTAAAAAACTTGAAGAAATTGGAATTAAATCACAAGATGATATAAGTGTTAGAGGATATTCGATTCAATGTAGAGTAACTACAGAAGACCCTGCAAATAACTTTGCTCCAGATACAGGAATAATAGACGTATATAGAACTGGATCAGGTTTTGGAATAAGACTTGATGGTGGTAACGGATACGCAGGAGCAAATATTAGCCCGTATTATGATTCATTATTGGTTAAAATCATTACTCACGGATCAACATATGGAGATGCTATAAGAAAAGCTCTTAGATCACTTAAAGAAACAAAAATTGAAGGGGTAAAAACTAATATTGAATTTTTGATAAATGTTCTTAACCACCCTACTTTTGTAGAAGGTGATTGTGCAACAAACTTTATAGCTAATAATCCAGAATTATTTGATATTAGAGCAAAAAAAGATCTTGAAGGTAGAATTCTTGAATTTATTGCTGAAAAAGTAGTTAATGAAACTAAAGGTAAAAAACCTGATTTTGATATACCAAAAGTACCTAAAGCAAAAAGACCAGAAAATCTAAGAGGGACTAAACAAATCTTAGATGAAGAAGGTCCAGAAGGTTTGGTAAATTGGATAAAAAACCAAAAGAAATTATTGCTTACTGATTCTACAATGAGAGATGCTCATCAGTCACTTATGGCTACTAGAATGAGATCAAAAGATATGGTAAGAGTAGCAAGAGATACAAATATTTTAGCAAAAGATTTGTTCTCGGTAGAAATGTGGGGAGGGGCTACATTTGACGTAGCATACAGATTCCTTAAAGAAGACCCTTGGAAAAGATTAGAACAAATTAGAGAAAAAATGCCAAATGTACTTTTACAAATGTTAATAAGAGGATCAAATGGTGTTGGATATAAAAACTATCCTGATAATGTAGTAGTAGAGTTTATTAACCAAGCTGCAAAAAGTGGTGTAGATGTATTTAGAATTTTTGATTCGTTAAACTGGACTGAAGGTATGAAAGTATCTATAGAAGCAGTAAGAAATACTGGGAAAATAGCAGAAGCATGTATCTGTTATACAGGTGATATCTTAGACGAAAGCAAAACAAAATATACACTTGAATATTATGTAAAAAAAGCAAAAGAAATAGAAGCAATGGGAGCTCATATTTTGGGAATTAAAGATATGTCAGCTTTATTAAAACCATATGCAGCATATCAACTTATAACTGAGCTTAAAAAACATATATCTATACCAATACATCTTCATACTCATGATACTACTGGTAATGGAGTAGCAACATTACTTATGGCAAATGAAGCTGGAGTAGATATAGTTGATACTGCTTTTGATGCTATGAGTGGACTTACAAGTCAACCATCACTTAATTCAGTAGTAGCAGCTCTTGAGAATACAAAAAGAGATACAGGAATAAACCTTGATGATGTACAACAAATATCTGAATACTGGAATACAGTAAGACCAGTATATGCAAAATTTGAGTCTGATCTTAAATCAGGAAGTACAGAAATTTATAAATATGAAATACCTGGTGGACAATATTCAAACTTGAAACCACAAGTGGAAAGTTTTGGACTTGGACATAGATTTAATGATGTTAAAAAGATGTACAAAGAAGTAAATGAAATGGTTGGAGATATAGTAAAAGTTACTCCTTCATCAAAATTTGTAGGTGACCTTGCTATATTTATGGTTCAAAATAACTTAAATAAAGATACTATTATTGAAAGAGGAAAAGATCTTGCTTTCCCTGATTCATCAATAGCTTATTTTAAAGGTATGATGGGACAACCAGAAGGTGGATTCCCAGAAGATTTACAAAAAATAGTTCTTAAAGGTGAAGAAGCAATAACTGTTAGACCAGGAGAATTATTGGAACCAGAAGATTTTGATAAGATAAAAACATACTTAGACAATAAATATGCTATGGATGCAAGTATGAAAGAGATACTTTCATATGCTTTATATCCAGATGTATATGAAGATTATTTGAAATACCTAAAATCAAATGGAGATTTTTCTATTTTAGGTTCAGATATATTCTTCCATGGATTAGCTGAAGGGGAAACTTGTGAAGTAAAAGTAAGAGAAGGAAAAGTACTTGTAATTACATTACTTAGCATCTCAAAACTTGATTCAGAAGGGTATAGAACTGTTAAGTTTGAATTTAATGGAAACAGAAGAGAAATTAAAGTAGAAGATAAAACAGTAAATCTTACAGATGGAAAAATTTCTGCAAAAGTTAAATATGCTGATCCAGATAATCCACTTGAAATTGGTTCAAGTATCCCAGGAACTATAGTAAAAATATTAGTAAATGAAGGGGATAAAGTAGAAGAGAACCAAAAAATAGCTATAATAGAAGCTATGAAGATGGAAACTAATATTACTGCAAAAGGTGCTGGTGAAATTAGTAAAATCTATGTTGAAGAGGGACAAATGGTAGAAGCAGGAGAGTTATTGATAGCTCTAAAGTAGTTATAATATAGGTTTTAATAATTAACCTAATATTGAATAGAAGCGACTAATTTTATAAAAAATTAGTCGTTTTTTTGAATAAAAATTAAAAAACTAAAAGGAATTTTTTTGTATTAAAGAATAAAAAAAGGTGAAAATAATTCAGTTTAAGTTATTTTTTTTTGAAATAAACATATATAAATTTTTTTAAATATTGTATTTATTACTCTCATATTTGTACAAAGATTAATATTAGAATAAAAAATAAAAGAATAAAAAATAACGTTTACATTTATGTTTTAAATATTATATAATAACATTGAATGTAAGGGGGAGAATATGGATAACTCTAAAGGTGTAAGTAAAAATATAGAAAAATTTAGTGAAAAACATATTTATATTAATGGTGAAGAATTATTAGACTTTACCAGTGCTAATTATTTGGGTTTGAGAGATGATGTAAGAATTAAAGAAGAAATGAAAAAAGGTTTAGACCTGTATTCATTAAATCCTGAAATAAATAAAGTATTAGGAAAAAATAGTGATATTTCACATAAATTAGCAAATAAACTTAAGACACTTGGTCAAAAAGAAGAAGCAAAAGTTTATTCTAGCGGATACAATGTTAATGTAGCTTTGATCTCGAATATGTTTACAGAAAGAGACGTAATATTTTCAGATAGTTTAAATTCTATAAATCTTTTAGAAGGAATTTATCTTAGTGGTGCAAAATTAGTTAGGTTTAAACATAATGATGTTGAAGACCTTAGAGAAAAACTAGAAAAATATAGAAAAGACTATGAAAAAGCTTTAGTTGTAGTTGATTCTTTATTTACTATGGATGGAAGTAAAGCACCATTACAAAAAATAGGATTTTTGAAAGAAAAATATAAATTCTTTTATTTTGTAGATGAAACTAATGCTCTTGGGATAATAGGTGAAACTGGAGGAGGAGTAGTAGAAGAAAGTCAAAGTAAGCAGTATGTAGACCTTATTATGGGATATATGTACAAAACTTTTGGTTCTATGGGTGAATTTGCTCTGATGACTAAAGAAATAGATGATATGCTTATGCAAAATAGCCTTAGGCGTGATCTTATAAACAAAAGTGTTATAAGTCCAGTAGAAGCTATTGGTGCATTTAAAAGTATTGAAATTGCTGAAGAAGAAAGATGGAGAAAATCTAAAGTAATAGAAGTAGCTAATGAATTTAGAAAAAAAGTAGCAGACTTGGGCTTTAGCATAGTAGAAAGTGATGGACCTATAGTTACACTGACTTTTGAATCAGATAGAGAAGTTATAGATATAAGTAAAATGCTCTATGAAGAGAAAATTTTGGTAGCAGTAACAGTGGGGAAAACTACTATTAAACCTAGAATAAGATTATTTATGGGAGCTCATTTTGAAAGAGAAGATATAAGTGCTATAGTTAAAGTTTTTAAGAAAATATCAAAAGAATATTATGTTAATATGAATCCAACAAGTTTAAAATAAGTCGAAGGTTAACCTTCGACTTTATCTTTTTATTATATAGTTTTTATATTTATTTATTTCTTCTTCTTTTAATAAAACTCTTATGTAAGTACCCTCTTCAAGGTAATCAACTTCTTCTACTTTCTTGTTCCCCATTAAATATGAAGTTATAGTACCATCATGGTATGGGAGTAGAAGTTCAACAACTCTAGAATTTTTATAGATAAAACTTTTAATTTTTTCTACTAAATCATCTATACCTTGACCAGTTAATGAAGATATATCTACAAATTCACTTGCAAAATCTCCTCTTTCAGAAAGAGTTTCTGAGTCTAACTTGTCTATTTTGTTAAAAGCAATAATAGATGGGATATCTTTACCACCTAATTCTTTTATTACTTCTCTAGTAACTTGCAATTGATATTCATAGTGTTCATTAGAAACATCAACTACATAAATTAAGAAATCAGCTAATAAAACTTCTTCAAGGGTAGACTTAAAAGCATCAACTAACGCATGGGGAAGTTTACTAACAAATCCAACTGTATCAGTTAAGATAAAAGATAAATTTTCTTCTAACTCAATTTTTTTGTTAAAGGGATCAAGCGTAGCAAATAACATGTCTTTTACAAAAGCATTTTCAACTATACTACCACTTTTATCTAAAAAATGATTTAATAAAGTAGATTTTCCAGCATTTGTATATCCAACTAAAGCTACATTTACAAGATCAGAATTAAGTCTCATTTTTCTTTGAGTATCTCTTTGGTTTTTTAATTCATCAAGAGATTTTTTTATTTCAATAATTCTTCTACTAATTTCCCTCCTATCTAATTCTAGTTGTGACTCTCCAAGTCCTCTTGTTCCAATACCAGCTCCTGTACGTGACAAACTTGTACCAAGACCAATAAGTCTAGGTTTTTCATATTGAAGTTTTGCAAGTTCAACTTGTAATTTTCCTTCTTTTGTTTTTGCCCTACTTGCAAAAATTCCAAGAATTAAACCAGTCCTGTCTAAAACTTCTACTCCTAAAACTTCTTCCAAATTCCTAATTTGAATACCACTTAATTCATCATCAAATATGACCAAATCAGCTTGTGTACTAAGAACTAATTCTCTTAATTCTTCTACTTTACCCTTTCCAAAGTAAGTTCCAGTTTCTCTTCTATCTTTTTTTTGAGAAATCAAACCACATACTTCAAAGTCGGCAGCGTAAGTAAGCTCACGTAATTCATCTATCATATCTTCAAAAGAATATTTTTTATCTTTGCTATTGTAATCGATACCAGCTAATATAGCTTTCTTTTTATTAAGTTCACTTGTATTATAAATACTAACACCTTCTTTCAAATAACTATTATACTATGAAATAAATAAAATTTCTAATCAAATTTACTGTTTTTTTACAACTTTTGAGGTAATAAATATTATGAATAAAGAATATGAGTAATAATTGTGTGTTTTCTATAATCCTTCTCTCATATTCTTGTTCATCAAATATAAAATTAACTGGGTGAAAAAGAAAGGGGGATGTTTAAATGTATTAATCTTTTGATTATAGCTTATAATATATTGTGAATTAAATTATTTGAAATGTTGAAAATATCTAGTATATATAAAGGATAATTCTACATTTTGAGAAATTTATTATTAGAATATTAAAAAAAAAGTATGAAAAAGTTACAAAATATATTAAACTAATAATAAGAAGATTATGGAGGTGTAGAGGTGCAAAACAAAACTACAGAAATAGCAAAAGTTGCAATTAAAATGGCATTAACTACAAGGGAAGAAGAAATTTCACTTAGTAAAATATATAATGATGAAGGAATAAGAGCTACGGCTGTTGATATTGGGGGAAAACTTCCAAATATCACATCAAAAATTATCGAGAATACACTTGTTGCTTCAAAAAGAAAGAACATAATTAAAGATTGTCACTTACATGATGGTGCAGTAGCTGGAGCTATTAGAGAAGCATTACAACAAATCAATGCAAAAACTAATGGACTAAATGTAGGAGGAAAAGTAGGAATAGCTAGAAAAGGTGAACATCTTAGTGTTGCTGTGTTCTTTAGTATAGGGCTTTTACATTTGAATGAAGTAGTTATCGGCTTAGGTCATAGATCTATACCGATAATAGTAGAAGAAGATACAAAGAACTAAAGGAGGAAGATATGTTTCATGTTCAACTGAGAAATTTAGATTGTATTAATATAAAAGACGAAATAAAAGAATTATTTCCCCAAATGGATCAATTTGTTTTAAGGGGAATATATGAAGAAACTATAAGAAAACAAGTTAATAATAAAGAATTTTTGAGATATAAAGATAAAAATAATAGTAGAACTTGGAAAAAATTGTACCATCAAGAAGGAAAAGACAGTGATAAATATAAAAAATATATATTTCATGTAGCAAATATCCTTGAGTATGTCTGTCCTGAAGAACTTACAGAAACAAATAAACATATGGCAATAGACAATATGTCAAAATTTGTTGCTATATTATGTAGAAGAAGAAAGATATTTTTAGATGAAAATCATTCATATATACTACTTTTAATTTGGAATGAAATTGGAAGATGGAGAAAAATAGAAAAAAAATTATTATTAAATAAATTAAATTCTGTTACGACTTTTGAACAAAAGGACATAGAAAGATATGTTAACGATTTGTGGAAAGCAGGATTTATATTTAAAGCTCAAAATAACTATAGTATAAAAGAAAGTTTAGTATTGTAAGAGAAGTTTTTTAACTTCTCTTTTTTTATATTTGAACAGTAATATTAAAGTATTTGACGAAAACTTTCTAATTTTATACAGAATGAAACATACTATTTTTAGATAAAACATTCGTTAACAAAACATTAATTTCAAAAAAATTATTGACAAATAGCTATAATTGAGGTAAAAATATATATGTAAACAGATGTAAATGGTTACATTAATTTGGGAGGAGCCTAGGAATGAATATCAAAACACTTGCAAATATGTGTGGAGTGTCAGTTGCAACAGTATCAAGAGTAATTAATGATAAAGGAAATGTCAAAGAAGAAACGAGACAAAAGATTCTGAGAGTAATAGAGGAATTAGATTATGTTCCTAATGCTTTAGCTAGAAATCTTTCTAGAAAAGAATCGGATGTAATCGGTGTCATAATTCCAGATGTAAGTAATGCTTTCTATATAGAACTTATAAAAGGTGCTATGGAAGAAGCTGGAAATAACAATTTAAATGTAGTTTTCTTTAATACAGATGGGGATATAAAAAAAGAACTTAAAGCGATGAAGATGCTTAGAGAACAACGTATTAGAGGAATGTTACTTATTAGTTGTGTTAAAAAAGATGAAGTAGATGTTTTACGTAGAAATGTAAAGAATCTAGATATTCCAATGATATTACTTAATAAGTATATAGAAAATTTGAATTATGATGGAGTATTCACAGACGATATTATGGCTAGTTACTTGTTGACTGAAACACTTGTTAATAATGGACACAAAGAAATAACAATATTAACAGGGGCTCGTAACTCTATTGTAGCGTATAATAGAGTAAAGGGTTACAAAAATGCCCTTAAAGATTATGAAATAGAAATAAAAGATGAAAATATAATTTATACAGACTTTAATAATGTTGATACTTCTTATAGAATACTAAAAAATATGTATAAACAAGATAAATTACCTAAAGCAATTATTGCAGGAAATACAAATATTAACTTAGCTTGTATTAAACTCTTTGCTGAAATGGGAATAAGAGTTGGAGAAGATATTTCTTTGGTAGCTTTTGATGATGTAAAGATACTTAATGAACTTGGAATAAAAGTAACAGTAGTCAGTCAAAATCCAAAAGAAATGGGGCAACAAGCATTTAGATTACTTATAAATAGAATGATAGATAAAAATAGCCCAATTAACAAAATACATATAGTACCAGAGCTTATACTTAGAGGTTCTGAAAAATTAAAAAAGAGGTAGGTAATAAAGATGAATTTAGTTGATTTATTTGGATACTTGTCATCACTGGTGATTTTGGTATCGCTTACAATGAGTAGTATAGTTAAATTGCGTTGGATTAACATGATAGGAGCAGCAATGTTTACTGTTTATGGTTTGATATTAGGCTCAGTTCCAACAGCATTTTTAAACTTTGGAATAGTTATTATAGATCTTTATTATTTATATAAATTATATACAACTAAGGAAGAATTTAAGTTGGTAGAAGCTACAAGTGGATCACCGTATTTGAATCATTTCTTTGAAGTTAATGATAAAGAATTAAAAGAGTTTGTTAATAGAAAGGAATGGGGTCAAGATGAAAAAGTTTTCTACATGCTTAGAGACAATCACACAGCTGGCGTATTGGCTGGCAAGGAAAAAGATAGAGAAACTTTATTTGTAGATCTTGATTTTGTTACAACAGAATATAGGGATATGAAACTTGGAAAATATTTTTTCCATGAAAATAAAGGAGATTTATTAAAATTAGGATATAAAAAAGTGATAACTAATGGAACAAATGATAAACATAGAGATTATTTAAAAAATATTGGATTTGTTGAAAAAAACAATGATTTATTTGAGAAAGTTTTGTAGGAGGAGAAAAGATGTACGATAAAGTAATGGAAACAGTGAAATTCTTGGAAGGAAAAACAG
>CAZHXU010000070.1:0-12743 GCA_964536535.1 uncultured Fusobacteriaceae bacterium | reverse complement strand
CATAACTTGATACAGTCATAAAATCCATCTTCATTGGTAATTTTATTTCTCTACAAAGATCAGCAAAGAATAATACAGAACCTTTTAATAAACATACTACAATAAGATCTTCTTCTTTATCTTTAAAATCTCTTGTAATTTGTGCTCCTAATTCTTTAATTCTATTTTGTAATTGTTCCTCTGAAAATAACACTTTTACTATACCTTGTTCCCAATCTTTTTTTGCCATTTGACAAAACCTCCACCTTATAATAATCCCCTCCATTTTATCATTTAAGCTTTTAATAAGCAAGTATTTTGTTGATATTTTTTTCCTAATGTGATATATTAGTGTAGTATGATTATCCCTTTGTTTTTGGGAAGAAGAGAAAGTTTGAGGTAGATTATGAAAAAAATATTATTAATTTTGTCATATGTTTTGTTGTTTTCAATTGGGACTTTTTTTTCGCTTAAAGTTTTCGAAACTTATTTTTTCAATAAACACTTAATAGAGACACCTAATCTAAAAGGTTTAACTTTTGATAAAAGTAGTATACTTTTACATAATACAGGTTTGAAAATTGAAAAAATGGGTGAAGCTTTTTCAGAATTACCAGAAGGTCAAATATATTCTCAAGAGCCAAAATCTGGTAAAAAGATAAAAAAAGGAAGAATCTTGAAAGTATGGGTAAGTAGAGGTAAAAATACTGTAGTTGTTCCAGACTTTAGAGATATGAATATATTAGATGCTAAAGTATTAGCTGAACAAAAAGGATTTAAGATAAAAAATACTGTACATACTAATCATAATCTTAGATATAACAGAGTAGTTACAACAGAACCAGCTAGTGGTAGTATTGTAACTGGTGATAAAGAGATTAGTTTTTTAGTAAGTCTTAATAAAAAAGAAGATACTATTCGTATGCCAGAAATAATTGGTTTAAGTGTAGAAGAAGCTAGGTCATTACTTAGAAGAAATCAAATTTTTATTGGTGAAGTAACTTATATGGATAATTTTGATTTAGAAAGTGGAATTATTATAGAATCTAGTTTTGAAAGAGGAGAAAAAGTTGTTGCTGGTTCTTCTGTAAATATAGTTGTTACAAAGTAAGAAAGAGGTGTTTTTATTAAAGGTAGAGTTGTTTCAAAAATAAAAGGTTATTATTATGTAGACGAAGAAGATGGTACTAGACATGAATGTCGTTTGAGAGGTGCACTAAAAAAGTCTAATAAAAAAGATAATTGTGTTGTTGGAGATATAGTAGAATTTAATCAAGGGGCTATAGATGAGATTTATAAAAGACATAATATTATTAAAAGACCTCTTGTTGCTAATATAGATTTATTAGTTATTACCTTTGCTGCAAAAAATCCAAATTTTGATTTGAATAGATTTAACTTATTACTTATTAATGCATTTTATCATGATATAAAACCTCTAGTTGTTATAAACAAAATAGAACTTTTAAATGATGAAGAATTAGAAAATCTAAAAGGCACATTAGCCTTTTTAAAATCATTAGATATAGAAGTTATTTATTCATCTACCTATGATAATATAGGAGTAGAAAAAGTAGAAGAAAGATTAATTGATAAATTATCTGCTCTTGGAGGTCCAAGTGGTGTTGGTAAATCATCACTTATAAACCTATTACAAGACAAAGTTGAATTAGAAGTGGGAGAAACAAGTAAAAAAATTGGTCGTGGTAAACACACTACTAAAGGTACTACACTTTTACATCTTCGTAAAGGTGGGTATATTATCGATACACCTGGTTTTTCATCTCTTGAATTACCAAAAATTAAAGACCAAGATGAATTAATAAATTTATTCCCTGAGTTCCACAGTAAAACTTGTAAATTTAGTAACTGTATACATATAAATGAACCAAGTTGTGGAGTAAAAGAAGGTCTTGAAGATGGTAGTATCTCAAAAGAAAGATATGAATTTTACAAAAAAGCATACGAAACATTAAAGGAAGAAAGGTGGAATAACTATGACTAAAGTTGCTCCTTCAATATTATCAGCTGATTTTAGCAAATTAGGAGAAGAAGTTATAAAAATCTCTGAAGCAGGTGCTGATTATATACATATAGACATTATGGATGGAAATTACGTGCCAAATATCTCTTTTGGACCAATGGTTATGGCTAGCATTAGAGACAAAAGTGATAAAGTATTTGATGTGCATTTGATGATAGAAAAGCCAGAAAGATATATAAAAGAATTTGTAAAAGCTGGAGCTGATATAATTACTGTTCATGCTGAAAGCTGTATGCATCTTCACAGAACTATACAAGAGATAAAAGAAGCTGGAGTTAAAGTAGGAGTATCACTTAATCCTGCTACACCAGTTGAAAGTATTAAACATGTTATCCCTGAAGTAGATATGGTTCTTATTATGAGTGTTAATCCTGGGTTTGGTGGACAAAGTTTTATCCCATTTGCCCTTGATAAAATTAGAGAAGTTAGAGCTATTTCAAAAGATGTTGATATCCAAGTTGATGGAGGTATCAATGCTGATACTGGAAGAGAATGTGTAGAAGCAGGAGCTACTGTTTTAGTAGCAGGTTCATATGTTTTTAAAGGGGATTATAGAGAAAGAATCGAAAGTTTAGCAAAACTATAAGGAGGGGTCAATGTTCGAAAAAGTAAATTTGATGATTGAAGAATTTTATAAAGTATTTTATGAAATTGAAGAATTAATGTTAAAACAAGGTATCAAATGTTTAACAACAACTGAATTACATGTTATAGAAGCAATTGGAAATGATTCTCTTACTATGAATGAATTATCTGAAAGACTTGGAATAACTATGGGTACTGCTACTGTAGCTATTAACAAACTTAATGACAAAGGATTTATAAAAAGAGAAAGATCAAATTCAGATAGAAGAAAAGTATTTGTTTGTTTATCTAAAAAAGGTGGAGAAGCTCTTAAATATCATGATTTATTCCACAAATCAATCATTAGTAAAATCACTAAAGACCTTAGTGACAATGAGTTAGAAGCATTTACAAATATCTTTAGTAAAATCCTTAAAAATCTTAATAACCAATTAGATTTTGTAAGACCTGATACTATTAATAACTTCCCTGCAAATGCAATCTTAAAAGTTATAGAGATAAAAGGAAGTAAAGCTATTAAAGGATACTATAAAGAAAATGGTATTATGGAAAATAGCATAGTTAAATTACTAAATAAAGATAAAAAATACCTTTATTTAGAAGTTGAAGGTAAAGAAGTAGAAATAGAAGTTTCAGATAGTAAAAATCTTATTACTGTAAACTTTGAAGAAGAAATAGTATAAATTTTATGACTAAATCAATAGATTTAGTCTTTTTTTATATATTAATATAAATGAAATTTTAATTTTTTTAGTATATCTTTTATGAAATTAGGAGGTATATTATGTTTGGAAGAGAAAAATATCTTTTTTTGTATTTATTATCTCATTTTGTTTTTGCAAGTTATGTTCTTACTTCTATTGGAAGTTTTTTCCCTTTATTATCTCAACTAAATCAAAGTACTTTTTTGATTATTATTACTTTATTAACTGATTTATCTATTATTTATATCTTTGATAATATTAAAATAACTCTTAATGAAAAAATTGAACTTTATTCTTTTGATTATATTATTGATTTTCTTTTGTTAACTAAAGGAGTAGAAGTCGTTCTAAATTTTTATAAAATTTTGTATGTATTAGAAAACCAAGAAAAATATTCAATACTATTATCTCTTACTTTATCTTTAGTTTATTTGTTTTTATCCATTAAATTAATAGAACTAATTTCTTTCAAGGGAATATTTGAACTTGGAAGATTATTATTCTTTTCATCAATTTTTTCAGTAACTATTCTTTTATCTTCTTTAGCTAATATGTTAAAAGGTTTTGCTTTTCATTATATTGGTAATTTTTTTATAGATATTTATAAAGTTGACAATGAAAAATACTGGACTTAAAAAAACTGGCCTAAAGCCAGCTTTTATTCTATCCAATTTATTCCTTTTTCTTCTACACTTATTTCTTCCTCTTCTAATATGAGCTCTTCACCCAAATCTAAATCTTCTCCAGCTTCACTTTGTTTATTAAGTATCTCCAAATTTTCATTTACTTTTACTAAATAATCCATATCTGCAAAACTGCCAAAAGGAATATCTCTAAATACTTCATCTATTCCCATAATAAATTCTGGTTTTAATTCATGGTCTGCTACTGTTGCTGTTCCTATTTTTACTACTGCTTGAACTGCCACACTAGAACCTGCATCAACTAATGCTTCGTCATAAGCACCGTTATTTATGCTATCAAGAGCTCCAATAGCTCCTTCTACATCAATTACTCTATTGGCAATATTTACTGGTTTTTGCCAAACTAATCTACCAAAACTATATAACCTTACTTGAAAGTCTACATATCTTGAATGGTAAAAAGGCAAAATTTTCATTCCCATATCATAAACATCTACATATAATAATCCGTCTACACCTAAAAGATGACAAAGCTGTAGGTGGGTCATTATATTTAAAAGACCACCTTCACTTATTCCTTCACTAAGTAAAAGTGAATCTGTAAGAGCAATATCCTGTATTTCATATCCCTTATTATTTTCTTGAAGTTTTTCATATACTAAATTTCTAATAAGCATAGAACCTAAAACATCATTTGTTAAGTTCGTACTTGGTAGTATAGCTAATTTTGCTGGTGGTTTTCCTCCTTGTACTTTTTGAACTACCCTATTTTTAGGAGCACAAGCTACTAGGAGTAGAAGTAACAGCACCAATATGATTTTTTTCATATAATCCCCCTCAATACAAATTTCCTCAAAACCAAAGGGCAATTTCTTGCCCTTAAACTTAAAAGAAACTTATTTTAATCTAACTAAACCTTTTCCACTGAAGAATTGTCCATCATAAGTACATATAGCTGCATCTTCACCTAAATATCTAGATACTGTAGCTGTTCCTACTGCTGTTTCTTCGTAACCTAATAATTCACCTTCATAAACTATAGCTTCACCTTGTCTATATACAACTAATTCTGTTCCTACTGGTAGGTTTGATCTAGCTCCTGCATTAATGTATAATTCTCCACCATTTACTTTTACTACATTTGCTGACCAAGGAGTTTTATCAACTTGAGCTACTATATTTTCTACTGCTTTGATTGCTGCTGCTCTTAGTGCATCTGATTCTACTGTTTCATCATATCCACCAGTTGTTCCTACACCAAAGTTTGTTCCAGTTTCTCTTGTAGCTTTTCCTTCACCTGAATCTGCTGAAACTACTTTTCCACTATGAACATCTACTATTCTCATATCAAATAATACTTCGGCACTTTGTTCTTTTTTAGTAGAAGTAATTCCTTTTTTTCCTGTAGTTGTTACTGCATATTTTGTAATTGCACCAGTAACTATAAAGTCAGCATCTTTAAGCTGTTGTACTTCTGCTACTCTACCTTCACCAAGAGTATTACTAAAGTTAATTTCTTGCATTATTTTATCTACTGCTGCTCTTTCAAAAACTATAAATCTACCTGTTTTGTTAAGTTCAGTATACATAATATCTGCAAGATTTTCTCCTACTTTTCTATTTTCTGATAATGCCGTATTATTATTAAAACTTGCTATTGCAATCTTTCTTTTTGGAGCAACTATTGTTGTATCTTCGTTATACTCTCTTAATGATTCAATTTTATTATCTTTCTCTACTTTTACTTCTCCACTACTACATGCTAGCATTAATGATGCTAAAGCAATTGCTGTAATTATTTTTTTCATATTCTCCTCCTTAAAATTTCTAATTAAGTTTAATATCATTTTTATAAAATGTCAAATTATATCATTTCAAGTACTTTATTAAGCACTTCTACTCCATCAAGGTCTGTACTAAAACCTGCCGCTTTAATGTGACCTCCTCCTCCAAATGAACTAGCTATTCTATTTACATCTGTGCCATTTGATCTCAAACTTCCTTTTAAGCTTCCGTCTGCTTCTTCTCTTACAAACAGAGCCACTTCTGCTTTTTCATAACTTCTAAGTGCTTCTACTACACCTTCGGTGTCTTCCTTATTACTACTGTATTTTTCCATCACATCTCTTTTAAGATACAAATATGTAAGTTTTTTATCTTCATAAAATTCAAAGTTTTCCATAGCATAACCAAGTAATCTCAGTCTTCCAAGGGATTTTTTAGAGTAAAACTCCCTTACTATCTTTTCATTATTTACTCCAACTTCTCTTAAATGACTTGCTGCCATAAATGTTTTACTACTTACATTTGTATAACTAAAGTTTCCTGTATCATTTACTAATCCTACATACAATGCTTCTCCTATAGCTTCATCTATATTTATACCAAGTTCTTTAATAATATGGTATATGTATTCAGAAGTAGAAGAAATTTTTGTATCAACATAGTTTATATGCCCATATGAATCATTACTTACATGGTGGTCTATATTTATAACTTTTGTTGTATCTTTTATAAGTTCTCTTACTTTCCCAATTCTATCGTAAGCTCCCGAATCAAGTACAAAAGCTAAATCAAATTCATATTTGCTTTCATAATTATCTAATGTTTCTATTAAATCTGAACCAAATAAAAAATCAGTTGTTTTTGGCGGTGTATCTTGCAAGATAAACCTTACTACTTTTTTATTCTCTTTATTTATTTGATTAAGAGCTAACATAAGCCCAAGACCAGCTCCAACACAATCGCCGTCGGGATTTACATGACCTGTTATCAATATTCTTTCTGCTTTTTCAAATTCCTCTAGTATTTTTTTCATCTATCCTCCTAAATACTAATTATCTTTACTCCTATTTTTAATAGTTCCTCTACTGTAAGCCCATTACCTTCTACTAACGTTCTAGTATGACTTCCATCATAGATATAACCATATCCACATGAAGGGCTTTTAGCTTTCATTATAGCAATCTCTATCTCTTCTTTTTCTGCAAGTTCTTTTGTTAATCTTGCTCCTTCAAGAAACTCTTCTGTAACATCTTCACCTTTATTTGTGATTACTTTTTTATTTATAATCTCTGCTGGGTTCCTAGGTGTACCAAGGCCCCCTCTATCTTCTGGGCAAATAGTCAAATAATTATTTTTAATTATATCTACAAATAATTTATTATAATTATTTCCACCATCATATCTTATATCATCACCATAAATACAAGAACTCATAAGGATTTTTTTAGGATATACATACTCTTCTACCCCTTCTGTTCCTTTGATATATGGTTTAACTAAATCTAAATCATCTATAATATCTCCTAGGGGTATAAGAACAAAATCTCTTTCTTTATAATATCTATGAGGTACAATAAGTTTTTCATCATTATACTCTTCTTTTTTATAAAAAATTATGTCTATATCAACTGTTCTAGGTCCCCAGTGTACTTTTCTTTCTCTCCCCAAATTCTTTTCGATTTTATTAATTTCTCCAAGAAAATCATGGGCAAGGTATTTAGTTTCTACTTCAACTGCACAGTTAATAAAGGGATTTTGATTTTCATTTCCCCACGGAGCAGTTTTATAAAACTTACTTACTTTAGTTACGCTTGTATTTTCTAGTTTATCTAATTCATTTATTGCACTTAATAGATAATAATAACTATTACCCATATTCGAACCAAGACTCAGATATACTTTATCTATATTCATCTTTGCTCCTTGTAATCTCTACACCTGCATATTCAAAGTGCCCATTAATTGGAGCATTAGGTTTTCTTATTTTTACATCTATCTTTTCTACTGCATATTTTGTAAGTATTAATCTTGCTATCTCTTCAGCTAACCTTTCAATTAACAAATAAGTATTTTCTTTTGCTAATTTAACTACATCATCATGTACAAAACCATAATGTATAGTATCTTCTAAACTATCTTCCCTACCTGCTTTACGAAGATCTCTATAAAGAGTTAAATCTATATAAAACTTTTGTCCTAATCTATTTTCTTCTGGAATAGCTCCGTGATATGCAAATACTTCTACTCCTTTTAGTATTACTTTATCCATTAATCCTCCTATTTTTCTATAGGTGTAAATCCTTCACCAAAAACTTCATATACTTCTGATACAATTACAAAAGCATTTTTATCTATTTCTTTTATATACTCAGTAAGTTCGTGTATCTCTTTATTATGAATTACTGTCATTATCATCTTCTTACTTTCATTAGTATAAAGACCATTGGCACTAATACCAGTCCCTCCTCTAGAAAGGTCTTCAAGTATTACTTCTCTTATTTTTTCATACTCATCTGAGATAATATAAACCATCTTAGAGTAACTTACTCCTTCTATGACTTTATCAATAAATATAGCTGTTGCATATAGTGATAAAAGGGCATATAATGCTTCTTCCAAACCAAAAAATTTTGCAGCTCCTAATATAACAAAAAAATCTACTATCATTATTCCATAACCTATAGGTATATGTAAAAACTTATTTACCACTTGGGCTAATATATCTGTCCCACCTGTACTTCCACCAAACTTCATAATAAGCCCTATACCAATACCAGTAATAACACCACCAAATATTGGTGCAAGCATCATATTTCCGCCTCTTGTATAGTCTATAAGTGTATCTACATTTGGTATCAAATATCCTATAGCATCAATAAATACAGACAACATAATAGTTCCATATAAAGTTTTGAAACCATAAGATTTCCCAAATACTTTTAGTCCTAGTATAAAAAGTGGTATATTCATAAGTAACATTGCAAGACCTACTTGTGTTCCAAACAGATGATAAAGTATAGTTGCAATACCACTTACTCCACCTGCTGCTATCTTACCAGGTACCAAAAACACTCTTATACCTACTGCTCCAATTATAAGACCTATATTTATAAAAAAATAATCTTTTGCTATATTTTTAAGTCGCCGCTTCATTTTTCCCCCTATTAATCACTATTTTCAATTAGAATATGCATATCTTTAATAGTTTTTTTACTATTTTTTCTAGATAACATATCTAAATAATCTTCATTTATCTCCCTTTCAAACTCCAAAACTTTCTTTTGATACTCTACTTCTGAATCATATCCAAGTTTTTTCGCTCTAAGTCTCATAGTAGCTATCTCAACCATAGATGCAGCGTTTCTTCCACTAGAAACATACAAATCTACTTTACGTATCTTTTCATCCATAATAGATACTATATCTTCACTATAGTCTGCTTTAGTTAAATAATCGTCTTCTTTCATCTCTTTTAGTTCGATTACTAAATCTATCTTTTTAGCTTCTCTTATAGAACCAAGTCCATAAAGAGTTTTGATATCTATTATTCCAAGTCCTCTTATTTCCATAAAATATGGTACTTTCTCAGCTTTTCCCACCAAACGACCATCTGGGAATTTAGTTAATTTAACCATATCATCTGCAATTAGTCTATGTCCTCTGTGTATAAGTTCAAGTGCAGTTTCACTCTTTCCTATTCCACTTTTCCCCTTAAGTAATACACCAAAACCATAAACTTCTATCATTACCCCATGAAGAGTAATTGCTGGTGCAAAAAATATCTCCAAATATTCAGTAAAATCAACAAATAATGTTGTAAGTTTCTTTTTACTTTTCAAAACTACATGACCTAGGTCTTTGGCCATTTGGTAGAAGTAACTAGGTAGTTCTTGACCATCTACTAATAATATAGCTGGGAACTTGTACTCTAGATATTTTTTTATTACTTCTACTCTCTCTTCCTTATCCATACGGTCTAAGTATTTAAACTCAGCTTGTGATATAAGTTGTAGTTTTTTATATCCACCTTCTTTTAATACTTCATAAAATCCCGAAAATTCAAGGGAAGGTCTATGTAAACTTGAACTAAATATATAATTTTCATCTAACTTATCTTCACCAGTTACAACTTCCAAGTCAAATCTATCTCTAAGCTCTCTAATAGACAAACCTTTAATAAAGCCCATATCATTGTCACCTATCTTCCTTCTTTTATTTTCTTCTATCATACGTTTTGTTTCTTCTAGGAAATAAACAGCAGGATTATTACCATTTTGTTTCATTCTTATGTTCATAGCAGCTGTTTCAAGGATAATAGCAAGGTTTCTACCTTTTCTTACTGGAATAGTAAGTTTAGGTATCTCTACTCCTAATATATATTGATTTTCTTCATCTATTCCTAGTCTGTCATAAAACTTTTTCTCTACCCATTTTTCTAGTTTAACAATAAGATTTATTTGTTTAGAGTTTCTAGTTGCACCAATTCCAAAGTACTCAACTATATTTATCTTTTCTTCTTTTCCTACCTTTAAAAAATAGTTGTTTTCTTGGGCACTATTTACATAACCATTTTCTCCCATAATCATATCTTCCGATACTTTTTTTATAGTCAAAAGTTCTCCTGTAACAAATCTATGACCCTTTTCTATTAACTCAATAGTTGTACCAATCACAGCACTTTTATATCCTGTAAGGAGTATTCCCATACCAAATACTTCTAAAAATACAAATCTATTAACTGTTATCTCTGGAGCTAACTCTTTTTGTAAAAACTTTCTAAGTTCTCTAATAAAGTTATCAACAGACATAGTTGTTTTAAGAACTAATTTCCCATATTTTTGAGCTATCTTCAAAAAATTATCAGTTATTTCTATTTCATGCGAAATAACTATACAAGGGAAATTGTGGGTAAAATAACCTTTCATGTTATCAAGCATCTTTTCATATGTAAGAGAATTAAGATAAGTTACTTCTTCTTTTCCAAGTACATGTATAGAATTATCTATCTCGTGTATATCATCTATTATAAACCCTGTCAATTCAGCACCAGGCTTATGTACAGCAGACAATACTATCTCTTTATCAAGACTTATTCCTTCATTTACTATTTCAAGTTCAAATGTATCTACAATGCTATTAAGTGTTACTACTTTTTCCATCTTAGTACCTAACCTTTACTATTGGACTCAAACTAGAATATCTATCTTTTATTCTTTCTTCTATATTTTTCAGCTCATTTTGAGGATAATCTCCAGTTAATAAAACATAAAAATTTTCATTCAAAGCTGATTTTTCAACTTTCAAATTAGCCAAATCTTCAAGTGATTTCATCAAATTTTGTGCATTTTCTTTATTTCTAAATGTTCCAATTTGAAGATAATAAACTTTTTCACTTTCAACTTTTTTTACTACTTTTTCTTTTTTATCTTCTTTTGCTTTTACTACTTTCAAATCTGACATGATTTTTTTCTCATATTCACTATCTTCATAAAAGCCCTTTTCTCTTATCTCAATACTTGCTAAAAATTCATTTGTTTCTTTTAATTTTAATTCTCTAAATTCCTTATATTTTGAAATTGTAAAATAACTTGGTATAGCAATAATTACTAACATTAATAATATTTCTATCACAAATCTTTTCCTATTCAAAATCCATCACCTCTTTAAATTTAGCTAACAAATAAAAACTTCCTGCTACTACTAATACTTTAGATTTTCTTCCCAGATTATATGCTTCTCTCAAATCTTCTACTACTTCTACCCCTTCTTTTTTACCGCCAATTTCATAGAGTTTTTTACCACTCAAGCCCCTATGAGAATCTTCTAAAGAAGTGAATATTAGTTTCTTTCCTATCTTTCCAAAAATTTCTATTATTTTTTTTATATCTTTATCTTCTAAAATAGAAACTATCATAGTTACATCATCTCTATGGGCTATTTTTGACATGTTCTCATAAAGTTTTAATGCTGAATCTTCATTATGAGCTCCGTCTAATATAAGCAAAGGTTCTTTCTCTACTATCTCAAACCTTCCTGGCCATTTTACTTTTTTCATGGCTCTTTTGATTATTTCATTTTTTATACCAAGTGATTTTAACAAACCGTATACATTCAAAAAGTTTTCACCTTGGAAGTATCCAAATAAAGATAAATCAAATATATCTCCATCTACTTCTACCCTAGTAACTAACTCCTCTTCTAATACTTCTATTTTGTAATCATATTTTTCCTTTGAAAAAATAACATTTCCTTCTTTTTCAAGTACTGCTTTTTTTACATCTTCATTTGTATCAGATACAAAAACATCTATACCTTTTTTAATAATTCCAGCTTTTTCAGTAGCTATTTGGTATAGGTTGTCACCTAAGATATTTATATGATCAAGTGATATACTTGTAATAATTGTAGATACTGGATTTACAATATTTGTAGCATCGTATCTTCCACCAAGTCCTACTTCAACAACTGCATAATCTACTTTTTGTCTTTTAAAGTGTAAAAACATCATTGCAGTAGTTACTTCAAAAAAAGTAGCTTTTATATCTCCCAATATTTTTTTTACTTCTTCAAACAATTCTACGATTTCTTCATTACTTATTTCTTTTTTATCTACAACTATACGCTCATTAAACCTAAGTATATGAGGTGAAGTGTATTTTCCTACTTTATAACCTGCTTCAAGCAGAGCACTCTCTACCATACTTGCACTAGAACCTTTTCCGTTTGTTCCTGCAATATGTATTATTTTATATGTTTCTTGAGGATTTCCAAGTCTTTCCATTATCTCTTTTATATTATTTAGTCCTAATTTTATTCCAAATACAGACAAGTTGTATAATTGGTCTAAAGTTTTATCTATATTCATTTTTACCCCTTTATATTAAAATTAATTCTCCCCAACTATTTTATCATAAAGTCCTAATGATTACTACCAAATAGCACCAATATATGCAATTCTTTCACAAAAATAACTCATTCTTTTTATAAATATATAAAATATCT